>NZ_QHCT01000012.1 GCF_003545885.1 Leptospira stimsonii | reverse complement strand
TTGTCTACGGCGCAAGATCCAAATTAATTACGTCTCTCGACCGGTCAAACCCTTTTTAGAAAAATTAACCGAATTTTGAGACTTTTTTGAGAAAAAACCCAAGTGGCTAAAATGTCTTTAAAAGACTTTCTTGAAGTATTTCCTCCAGCAAGCAGGAAATAACTTTCTGAATTTTGCTCAAACACGATGTCTCCATTTTATGCACAGTTTATTTACAGCTTATCGTTCTTTTCTTATCTGTGAACAGGTTCGAACTATAGCATTACATTCTATTTTTAGAATATATTGTTTTGAAGATTTTGGAATCAGGTAGAGGAAATATAATAAATCCTGCATTTAGGAAGCCGCTCCGCATTCTTTTTCCTCTCTTCTTCTGAAAACGAATCCGGATTTAGGATCAATTCTTCCAATCCCTGCAATTGCCAAAGCTCTTCGGGAAGATGGGTGATCGGATTGTTTCGTAAATGTAAAGTTCGTAGATTTTTAAGTTGTCCAATTTCCTTGGGAAGAGAAGAAATTTGATTATTTGACAAATCCAATTCTTTTAGATTCTGCAATTGTCCAATCTCTTCCGGAAGAGCTTCGAGCAGATTTCCGTAGATTGATAGAGTTTCTAAATTCTGCAGTCGCCGGATTTCTTTCGGAAGAATGACGATTGAAATATAGTCCAAATACAAATTTATTAAGTTTACCAATTGTCCAATCTATTCCGAAAGAGCTTCGAGCAGATTTCCGTAGATTGATAGAGTTTCTAAATTCTGCAGTCGACCTATTTCTTTCGGAAGAATGACGATTGAGTTTTGGTCCAAATATAGGTTTTTCAAGTTTAGCAATTGTCCAATTTCCTTCGGAAGATCCGAGAGCTGATTCGAAAGCAAGTTCAATTCTTGTAAGTTCCGAAGTTGTCCCATCTCTCTTGGTATTTCAATAAGAACGTTATGCGATATCTCTAATTTCCTCAGGCTTTTTAGATTTCCGATTTTCGCCGGAAGCGCTCGAAGAGAATTATGATCCAATAACAATTCCCGTAAGCTTTCGAGATTCCCGACTTCTTCCGGAAGATATGTAAGGTAATTATAATATAAATAAAGCTCTTGTAGGTTTTTCAATCGACCGAGTTCTTTTGTCAGAGAAGTCAATTGATTCTCATTTAAATACAATCCTATCAAATTTCGAAGGTTTCCGATCTCTTTGGAAAGGGTCGTGAGCTGATTTCCATTTAATTGAAGCCATTCCAGATTCCGAAAAATAGAAATCCTCTTGGAAATCTTTTCTAATCTGAAATGGCTCAAATCCAAAACTCTTCTTATGGAAGGGTTTTGAAAAGGATAGATCAATTCATCAAAATTCTCCTTCGGTCGTCCCTCTAAAGTAAATCCAATAAAAACGCTCCAAAAAATGAAGAACATAGGCACAACGGGTTTGTATTGAGAAACAAAACGCATAATAAAAGAATAATGAAAATTTCGTTGCATGCTACTCGACTTATAAGTCCCAAACTGCGGTATTAATAAGATAACAAAAAAACAAACGCGAGATGGACCAACGCCTGAAAAATTTGATACTTCGGCCTTTCGAAATCAAACTCGCTCAATCTTAAAAACGAACGGAAACTCCCAGATAGAACCCCTGCAGGATCTCATAATTTCCCGAACGGATCCGATGGGAGATGGTTGGAACACTGAGTCCTTGCGCCGGGAACGGAGTTGTCTGGGGATTTCCAATAAAAAAGTCCGTTTGTCTAAATCCCAAATAACTAAAATAAGAATTTATAGAATTGTATCCTGCAAAGAATTTTACGGTTTCAAAAATTCGATAACTCAAAGAAAGATCGATCTCGTATCCTCGGTAGATTCCTTTGACTCCTGCGTTTCCGTTCGAAACTACGATTGAATCCGGAAGAAACATTTGTTCCTTATAAAATCGATTCCCTTCCGTATAAAAGAGGTCGATTCCCAAATGAATGGAAACTTCTTTCCAGAGTTTGTATTCCGAATTGAAGGCAAGCTGAGGACCATACGTATAAAAGTATTCCTTATAACCGCCTTCCCTGAGAAAATAGCCGTATTTGTATTTGTTGATGTTGCGAATTCCCCCGCCTACGTATAATTTCCAGTCCGAATTCAAGTTTAGAATTTTATAATAATTGAATTCAGATTCGGAACGAATCATCGGATTAAAATACGTCCTCCGACTCTGAATCCCGCCCTCGCCGGCTTGGATTCGATTCGTATTTGCATTCGCCAACTCGACTTCGTATGCGGAAATCTCGATTCTAAAATTCTTTTCCAAATTGTCGTATCGAAACGCAAGGGGTACGATTACCTTCTGATTTTGTTTTACGGAATCCGTCCGGATCGAACTTTCGATCGGAGAATGTTCCGAGAAGGATGTGTAATCGTAAGGAGTCCAGCGATAGGTTTGCCTTTTGATGAGAAGTTCGAAGCGGGTTTGTTTTTTTTCTGCAAATGCCTTTTCTTCCCCTGTCTGCGATACGATTTCACTCGCGCCAAGGGAGACGGCAAAGGTTAGGATCCATATCCGCCAAAGACAATTTTGAAAAAGAGAACAAATCAGATTCTTTCGCATGGTTTCCTCACGCTCCGCATTCGTAATATTTCGATCAAAATTCGAACGAGAATTTTTACATTTTTCCTGGGGATCAGTCCTAAGATTTCGATCCATTCTACAATTTAATTCCGAAAAAATGGTCGATCAACTCGAATTCAGATTCCCAAAACGAGTGAAGAGGAATTTAGAAATTCCGCAAAATCCTGAGGTCTCCTTTTTTCACGAGGAACCGATCCCGTGTGACATCCTTTTAGCACCATTCTACGCTTAAGATAGGAATCGAACGAATGGCATTTTCCTTTTTCAGAACGGAAATTTCAAATTCCGATAAAAGAACACGATATCTTCATTGAAAGAATTCTTCTCTTTTGAAAGCTGAACGTATGAGTTCCTATTTCACTCCGGGAAAAGAAACGTTTCTCGGATCCAATCACCTGCTTCCGAAACCGGGAAAAAAATCCACGGCCCTCATCGTTGCTGGTGGAGGAATGAAAGGTTCGTTCGCAGGCGGAGTTCTCGCGGCGCTCCACCAATACATTCCTTCCACTCATTTTGATCTTATCGTCGGCGTATCCTCCGGGTCCTGTTCCGCGGCTTATTATGCAACCGGCTACGAACAAAGTTACGAAGAATCTCTGAAGATTCTCGACATCTGGAAAAAGGAACTTATCGGAAATAAATTCATCTCGTTCTTTCATCCGCTCAAAGGCAAAACCCTTCTGGATCAGGAATATCTCATCGATTATATCTTTGGGGAAAAATACCGCCTTCCTTCCGAAAATTTCGATAAAAAAGAAGCGCCTCCTCTGTACGTCGTCGTGACCAACCTGGCAAAACTGCAAGCGGAGTATATCAAGACATCGGCGTCTAACGCGCTCAACCTTCTCAAGGCCGCCACTTCTCTTCCGATTGCGACTCGCGGAAAATGGAAATTGGACGGTCAGTTCTACGGGGACGGCGGGATCGCGGATCCGATTCCTCTTGAGAAGGTGATCGAAGCAGGTTATAAGGATATTACGGTTGTCTTAAATAATAATCAGGACGAGTTTTCCAATCCGATTTCCAGACTGGAAGGTTGGCTTGCTTATCCGTCCAACAAAAGATTACATCACATGATCACAAAGGTTCATCATACGATGTACAATCGTGCGATGCAGATCATCAAACACCCGCCGAAAGACGTACGAATCAAAGTGGTCGCGCCGACGGTCCAAGAGTTATCCATGGTAACGACGAGCGCGGAAAAACTCACACGCTCCGTGAACCGAGGCATCGAGGCGGGCTTCAAGGCGGTCGCTTCCATTAAGGAAGAATTTTCCCATTTCAAAACGAAACTAAAGGATAAGGGTTGGAAAATCTTGTAGTTTCCGATTTCCGTAAGAATTGTCTTTTTTTACGAAGATCGGAGAGGCTCTTTTAAGAAGTTTAGTAGATTCTAAAATTCTAATATAATGAGGACAGCTCCGGATGTACGGAATCGATTCCGATTTGAGAAAGCGGGACCGGTTTTCTTTTTTGAATGTCCATCAGGAACCAATGAGCGACGCAGACCGCGACAAGCTTTCCGTCCGAAAGACGATACGCATATTGATCGTGAAAGGCCTTTATCTTCCCGTCGAATCTGATTTTAGAATCGATACGAATTTTCTCCGGATAGGTAAGCTCGTTCTTGTATTCCAACTCGATTTTGGTGACCACGGGACTGATTGTGAACTCTTTGAGAAGACGGTTCATATCCACGCCGGATTGAACCATGGCACGAAACCTCGCTTCGTCAAAATATCCTAGAATCACGATATTGTTTACGTGTTGATTCTGATCGATCTCCTGCCAACGAACTTCCGTAAAATATTCCTGATTTTGGAGGAGTCTGGACTCCGTGCTCTGATTCTGCATAGTTCCCTCTCGGATTTCCTTTTCAACATCGGATACAACAAAATCGGGCAATCCGTTTGCGCGGGATGAAAAGAAAAGGTTTGCGTTTCACTCCCCTTTCCTCGTTGTTCATTCCTAGAAAAGGACTTCTTTGGTACGGCGAAATAGAGGTCAAAAAAAGGTCAACATCCTTAAAGAAATATGACATGTTTTGGAAGATACTTTAAAAGTTTCGTATATTCTAGATCAATAAAATACGGATTCGATAAGAATTTGATTTTACCGTTTACGATGTTGAAAAATTCTCCATAAAGTGAAAAGGAGATTTTTTATGAACCAAAATCAGCTTCGTTGGAGAAACGCTGTTTTAATCGGAATCGTAGCGGGAATTATGGAAGGTCTATTAGTCGGACTCGCGGATCCGAACGTGGGAACTTGGGTTTTAATACAATCGATTCTATTCTGGTTTTCCTGCGGGACGATCGTAACTCTCACGGAAACCGGGTTTTCGAAATTTTGGAGCGTTCTGATTTTTACGGAAATTATGAATCTTCCTTGGTTTATCGCGCTCGTCGTAATACCTGGGAACTATTCCCACCTGATACCGTTGATCGTCGCGAGTTTGATCTTCGGTTCCATAATCGGAGGTTTGAACATTCTTCTTAAAACCCCGAGACTTGAAACAAAATAGAAGATTTTATTTTTCCGGTCCGAAACTTTTATAGGCCATGTAGAGGTGGTTCGTTATCATTCCGCGCAATTGGAGAAGAACCCCTCTTTTTTCTTTCTCTTCCATCATCGACGTTAGTCGCAACGCGCTCCCGATAGAATCACAAATCAGAATACAAATATCAATCAATCTCTGTTTTTTCATCTTAGGGACGAAACATTCGATCGAATCGGCGATAATCACCGCATTCTTCTTCGTATCTTCCAGATCCAATTCTCTCAGAGCGGGATATGCTTGGGAGCCGCTCCATACGATCTGAAAAACGGGATCGCTCGAATAGGCCCTTTCGAAAAGTTCCAGAATTTTTTTGATCACTCTTTGAAATTGAATCTCGTCCGTTTTTTTTTCCCGGTATTGACCGAGCTCCGTTTCAAGATCCGAACGAAGGGCATCCAGATGTGTTTGAGCGATTGCCCTTAAAATCGCCGGTTTCCCGGAATAATAACGATAGATCGTCCCGATTGGGGAACCGATATAGTCCGCGATCTCCTGCAACGTAAAACGATCCGGGCCTACGTTTAGAATCAATTCCTTTGCGGAATTCAAAATCGATTCCTGTTTTTCACGAGCTCTTTTTTGGACCGGGTTGGCCCTCGTAAGCAAAATTGACTCTCCGTCCATTCTGCCAGTCTGTATTCTTTCTTTTTTCATTCAACCAAATCATTGTTGACAAAAACATGAGGATCCCTCAGTATCGAACTAAGAAAATTAATGAGGGTTCCTCATTTTTAACTTTACCTCGGAAAGTCTATGAAACAAAAAATATTGATCGCCCTACTCTGCGTTGCCGCAGGCCTTCTTCTGATTCTATGGAGGTCTTTGTCCTACCCTGAAATCGGGATACATCCCAGAACCGATTTTATTTTAGATCAGGTTCGTGTCTTCGATCCGGATCGTAAGATTGTTTCAAACCTCAGTCTCGAATTTAGAAACAACCGGATCTTTAAAATTCAAAAAGATCGACCCCACAACAAAGCGGAATTTTCCGGAATGACCGTCACTCCTGGAATCGTGGATATGCACGCTCACCTTCCTCCGCACAACCTGCTGGATTTGATCCCGTATTTTTCTCTTCTCTACCTTTCGCACGGAGTGACGAGTGTACGGATCGCGGGGGACATCGATGGAACGGCCGTCCCCTACGCAAGAAAAGGGATCGAAGAGGAAAAATTTTTCGGACCAAAGATCGTATCCTGCGACGCGTTCGTAACTTCGGGAATTCCGAGATGGAAGAATTCGATCGTCGTAAATTCTCCGGAGGAAGCGAAGAGAGCCGTTTACGAACTCAAAAAAAAAGGCGCAGATTGTATCAAATCATATGAGAATCTCAGCGTTCCCATGATCCGAGCGATCGTAGAAACCGCGAACAAAGAGGGTTTGCCGGTGATCGGTCACGTCCCCTACGGAATGACTTACGAAGAATCGAATATTCCCGATGTTCAGCATTTTTTCGGAATTCCAAGACCTCAATCCTTGGAAAAAGACAGCGTTCTAAACCGAGGTTCGGACTGGGGTGAAGTAAGCGAGAAATTGTTAAACGACATCGTTCACCATTCCATCAAACACGGAATCGCCAACACGCCTACGTTAGTCGCCTCAGAAAGACTTTTGCTTTTTACCGATTACGAATCCGCCAGAAAAGATCCGGCAGTTTCTTTGATGCCCCGATTTTATAGGGAAGTCGTTTGGAATCCTGAGATAGGAATCCCGGCATATCGAGGAATCGGGAAAGAATATCTAAAGAACCACGTTCAGAGCGCCCTTACAAAAAAGAAAACCTTACTTCGAAAACTTTACCAAGCAGGTGCGACCCTTCATCTGGGTTCGGACGCACAACAACCCTTTGTGGTTCCGGGCGCAAGTTTGCACCAAGAGATGCGTCTCTTTCGAGAAGCGGGGATTCCCGCGATGGATGTTTGGAAAATGGCCACCGTGGACGCAAATCGGTCTATCGGCAATGAATCTTCTTTTTCTCTCATGGAAGGCGCTTCACCGGATCTTTTGATTTTTAAGGAAGATCCCACGAACGATCTGACAAAAACATCGAGTCTCTACGCGGTCGTTTCTCGGGGTAAATTGTATCTCAAAAAGGATTTGGATTTTCTCGTTCAAGAGTTTCAAGAACAACAGTCCGAATTTCTTTTCGAACAACTTTCCCTTTTTCTCGGAAAATTAGCGCTGGAAAAACAGACAAAAGAATTTAAACACTGACCATGAAAAAATTTTCATTTTTTGCGTTATCCCTTTTCGGTCTCGTTCTTTTGTTTACGGTCTTTCGGACGTTTTCGGCAAGCTCATTCCAAAAAAAGATCGACCCGGTTCCTAAAGAAACGCTACCGATGGAAGCCGCCTTACGACGACTTTCGGAGGGAGTTCGCTTTAAAACGGTTTCTTCCCTCGAAGATACGAACGCAAACTCGCGTGAATTCCTATCGTTAAACGAACACATCCGGAAGAGTTATCCATCCGTAGAAGCGAAACTTAAAAAAACGAAGGTAAGCAACTTTTCCTTTTTTTACGAATGGCAGGGTAAGAATCCGAATTTAAAACCGATTCTTCTTTGCGCGCACACGGACGTAGTGGACGTGGATCCGAGCACGATTTCTCTTTGGAGCCACCAACCGTTTGGAGGCGAAATACGGGACGGTTTTGTTTGGGGAAGAGGTGCTTGGGACGACAAAAGTAGCGTTTTTGCTATATTAGAATCTATTGAAATTCTAATAAAGAAAGGACATGTTCCGGAACGTTCTATTTTTATTGCGATCGGTCAAGACGAAGAGACGATCTACGGAAAACTCGGCGCAAAGGCGATCACCGAAATTTTCAAAAGAAGAAATCTTCGTTTTGAATACGTTTTGGACGAGGGTCAGATCATCGCAGAAGGTTTGATACCGGGAATCGAAAAACCGATCGCGTTGATCGGAATCGCCGGAAAAGGTTATCTTTCCCTTGGGCTCGAAGTCGATCTCAAAGAAGGAGGTCATTCTTCTATGCCTCCGGAAGAAACTGCGGTCGGAATTCTGAGCTCCGGTCTTTCGCGAATGGAGCAGAATCCGTTTCCGCTTTCCTTAGGAGAAATACAGAGAACAACCTTTCAGTGGCTCGCACCCGAGATGAAATTCGGATCCAGATGGGTTATGAGCAATCTATGGCTCTTTGGTCCGATTCTAAAGTCGCGTCTGAGTGAAAAAAATTCCACGAGGGCACAGCTTCATACTACTTCCGCAATTACAAAAATTTCCGGCGGGTTTAAGGACAACGTTCTTCCGGCGAGCGCCGAAGCCACGGTTAATTTTAGAATTCTCCAAGGGGATTCTCACCGGGGAGTTTTGGATCGAACCGAAAAAATCCTAAACGACGAAAGGATTCGTCTGAATCCTCCAGATACGATTTTCGAACCTTCCTCCGTTTCGAGCACCGATTCGATCGGATTTGAAACGATTCGACGTTCGATCCAAGAAACGATTCCCGATGTGATCGTCGCTCCTGCGCTCGTCTCCGCGTATACGGATTCCCTTCACTACGGAACTGTTGCGGATAACGCATATCGGTTTTTTCCGGTCCGAGTAAAACCGGAGGACGTAAAAAGATTTCACGGTATAGACGAAAGAATTTCGATTTCGAACTACGAGGAAATGATACGATTTTATATCAGATTGATTCTCAATTCTTCCAATTGATAAACGAAGTCGTTTTCGATTAGGTCGTAAAAAATTCCACTTCGGATTTGAGTTTTCCGGCTTGTTCGTTTAATTTGATGGCGAGTTCGTCGATTTCGGATACGACTTGATTTAAGAATTCGGTAGTTTCTGAAATGGCGACGATCGTTTTGGAAAATTCCGTCGAAGTCTGCGCTTGTTCCTGTGTATGGTTTCGAATTTCATCCGAAGAAACGGAAAGATCCGAAAACGCCGATTTCACTTGTTCGCTCGCCACAAGTTGAGAATCCGAAAGTTTTGTTACCGCCGATACCCGATCCAGTGTGACTTCCACCGTGTCCCCGATTCTTTTAAAAACGGTCTGAGTCGATTCGATCACTTCTCTTCCGCTCTTCGTGGCATTTAACGCTTCCGCGATCGCACTCGTAATTCGTTTCGCGTTGTCCTGAGTCTGCTCTCCGAGCTTTGCGATTTCCTGAGCGACGACAGCGAATCCTTTTCCGGCTTCTCCTGCCCTAGCGGCCTCGATCGCGGCGTTTAACGAAAGTAAGCCGATTCGGTCCGTGATGTCTTTGATGACGTTTACGGTCGCTCCCATTTTAGAAGTACTTTCTTCGATCGCTTCCATCGCTTTTTGAGTACCTTGTAAGGCGTCCTCTCCACTTTTGGTTTCGCTCCTCATCCGATCCGCGTCGACCTTCGTTTCGAGAAGCGCTGTGTGAACCTGGCGGATTCTTCCTTCCAGTTCCACTAAGGAGGCTTGGGCCTTTTTCGCGATTTGAGTCTGACCGTCCGCACGCGACGCCGTAGAATGGATCGAAGCGGCGATCTCTTCCACTCCGGAACTCATTTCTTCCGTGGACGCGGCTTGGTCCTGCATCTTTCTGGACAAATCTTTCGTGTTATCTCCGAGAGTTTTGGAACTTCCGGACAATTTTTCCGCTTCTCTCGAAACACTTTTTACGATAATTCGAAGTCGCTTAACAAATTCATTCAGTGCGCGACTGTTGGAACCCAATTCGTCGCTCGATACCATCGGAAGGACGTGGGTAAGATTTCCGTTGGACATTTCTCCGAAAATACGAATCATGTTTTCGGAATTTCTCCGGATCGTGAGGGAAAGCTGATACGAAGCCACAACGACCGCGATCAGCATAAAAACCAACGTTAGAATCAGAGGAATGGTCACGTCTCCCAGTTTGATCCAACCTGAGGTCTCTTCGAAAAGGAGGTAGCCGAGAATGATGATCGGTAGGATTGCGATCGCCGTGATCGTACTAAAGATTCTCGCGTGAACTCCCACCATAAGAATCCGATCGGAATCGATCTGAACTTCGTTGAGGCGATCCGATTCCAAGATATCGACAAAGCTGGATTCGGTGAGGAAAAAATGGGATACTCCCAAAATCGGATAGATGATCAACGGAAGAAAAGCAAATGGAATGGATTCCAAAAAGGTGGGTGTAAAAAAGAAATGCATGAGCCACCACGCAAATGGAATTCCTAAACTCCACTGAACCAGATAAAAAATGGAATTATAAACTGGGAAGTTCAGAATTTTCGTTTTTACCGCGACCCTCTGCTGTGTATTGAGAGAAAACCAAGTCTGGTCTTCCAGATTTTGAAGGATTCTTCCCAAATAAAAAAAGCGGATCGTAGGAAGCACATAAGAAGTCAGCGTTGAAATCGCGGCCGCAATAATGACCGCGATCGCCTGATCGAAATCATATCCTCCCGCAGAGATAATAAATAAGACCGCCAAAGGAACCGCCAAAATCGTTGTGAGCAATTCCAAACCGACTGTTAATTTCCATCTAAGTTTGAGTGATTCTGACTGATTCATTTCTTACTCTTTTTTAAAATTCGAACAACCAAGATATAATAAGGATCTTACTGATCCACTTTTTATCAGACGACCCTATTTTTTTTTGAAAACACGGAGGTAAAGAATTCCCATCCAACGGATCGTTCCTTTCTCAAAAAGACCGGATTCTGACACAAATTTTGCAACCGACTTCGAGATTGGAAAAGATAGGATCGGCTTGATTCCTTCATCGAAAAAGTCGGAATCAGAGGATTCTTCCCTAATCGGTTTTTGTTTCCAAGAATCTACGTCTCTTATGCGGTCTTTGTGTCCGGTTCGAAGGCCAATGCTTGTTCCGAGTCAAGTCCGGCGCTTCGGAGACGATTCATTGTTTGGTGATAAAGCCTTTTGACAACGTGCTCGCTCCAACCAAACCAGATTCCGATTTCCAAAAATGTATAGATCGAATCCGTTCTCAGAAGTTTTCTTTTGAATTTTTCCTTCAACCTCGAAGAGACAAAACTCGCGTCCTTTCGTTTGGAAAAGAGGATTTGATGAGAGGATTCCAATTTTTCCAAAAGTAGAAGTTCCTTATTTCGAGTGCGAAATCGTTTTTCTTTTCTCTCGCGTAAAAATTCGGGGATGGAATTTCCTGAGGCAAGGAGAATACTCTTGAGGAGGAGGATCTCCTTTCTTTCCAAATAGAGATTGTGTTTTAATTTGAAGATGAGTGTTCCTCTTCGATCCAGATTTTCCAGATTCTCTCGGAGAAAATTTCGGAAAGGATCGATAGAAAGTTCATAATCCGGTTCGAAAAAAGGAGATCCTTCCAGTCGATCCGGATCCAAAAAAGAAGCCTCTTTTTGAGAAAGGATTCTTTCCTTTTTCCATTGATTGTAGACGAGATGTTTCCAGAAGACAAAGGCGAAGGCAGGGAAATTTCGATAACCTTTTGTTTCAAAGATTTTGGAAAAGATTTCGATTTTTTGAATGAATTTAAGAATCACTTCCGCCCTTCCATCTTCATCCAGAGTATATTTTCGAGTCGCAAATCGTTTGATCCAAAATTCAGCCTGCTTGAGGAGAGAATCGGACTTACCGGTTCTTTTATATTCTAAATAAGAATTTATTAATATACGATCGATATCTGTCTTTTGATTCATAGTCGAAAAGAGGTGGATCGGAAGCTTCTTTGTCCAAAACTTTTGAGGAATCGATCTTCCACCTTTGATCAAAATCAATCTTTCTTTGGATAAAATTCTTCATTTTTTGATTGGAAAACAATCTCGAGAGAGATACAATTTTGGGAAAAAAAGAGAAACAAACATGCAAAGACTGATTAAAAAAATACTGGTTCCTGTGGATGGCTCCGAGAGTTCGAAGAAGGCGTTGGAGATGGGGATCGCGCTTGCCAAAGCTTCCGGAGGAAGTCTGACGATCTTAGAAGTCGTGGAAGAATTCGGCCCTCTCCCGGGTTATTATGAAAAAGCTCCGGAAGGGAAGGACAGGGTCAAATGGATCAGCGAACAGAGATTCGAAAAAATTCATTCCATCTTGGATGAATCTCCGGAGATCAAATGGGATCGTTTGGTCCTAGAGGGGTATCCTGCGGACACGATCGTTGAGACCGCCGCAAAAGGAAAATATGACATGATCGTAATCGGATCGAGAGGACTCTCGGCTGTAGGAAGATTTTTGGTTGGCTCCGTTTCGGACCGAATCGTCCACCACGCCCCTTGTTCCGTGACCGTTGTGAGATAAGAATCAAAAGTACGTCGCATTGTGAAGAAAGGAAAAAGTCGTCGGAACTACGACAAGAGATCGTGGGAGAGAATTGCACTTGCGAAAAGGAGAATTTTCTGATAGAGGAAAGTTCATCCGAGGTTTCCCGCGGACCCGCCTCCTCCACCCATTCAGGGTGGGGGCGCGCGACTTTCACGGAAAAGTCGTCGGAACTACGACAAGGTCTTACTCGCTCGCGCTTCTAACGAAAAGATCTCTGCTTCGAAGGGAAATTCGACTTCTTTCGACTCGGTGAAGAATGAAATCTCTGCGGAGGTCTTCCTCCTGAATTCGTCTTGGGCTTGATCCTTCCGGTAAAGTGCATTACGTTTTCCGAATGGAAGGGCTGATGTTGATTGACGGGAATCTTCTGTCCGATCACTCTTTCGATGTCTCGAACGAATGCCCTCTCTTCCATGTCGCATAACGAAATCGCGACACCTTGTGTCCCGGCTCTCGCGGTTCTTCCGATTCTATGAACGTAACTCTCCGGAATATTCGGAATTTCGTAATTGATCACGTGGGAAATCTCATCGATGTCGATCCCTCTTGCGGCGATATCGGTCGCGATGAGGGCGCGGATTTTTCCGGCTCTAAAATCTTCTAAAGCCCTTTGTCTCGCGGATTGGGATTTGTTCCCATGAATCACGTCCACCGAAATTCCGCTCTTCCCCAAAAGTTCGGAAACACGATTGGCTCCGTGTTTTGTCTTCGTAAAAACGATCACCCGTTTGAGTTCCGGATTCTTAAAGAGATGTTTTAGAAGTTCCTTTTTCTTATCCGAATCCACGAACATTACGGATTGCTGAATCAGTTCCACCGTCGAAGAAACCGGAGTCACTTCGATTCGAACCGGATTTACGAGCATCGTCCCCGCAAGTTTTTCGATATCAGGGGGCATCGTCGCGGAGAAGAAAAGATTATGACGTTTTTTCGGCAACATCGCGATGATCTTTTTGATCGAGTGAATAAAACCCATGTCGAGCATCCGATCTGCTTCATCCAAAACGAAAACTTCGAGTTCGCTCAAACTTAAGAATCTTTGATCGATCAGATCCACGAGCCTTCCTGGAGTCGCCACAAGAATGTCCACGCCGGAAGAAAGACTTTTCACCTGAGGACTCTGACCGACGCCCCCGAAGATCACGGCGGTTTTCAATTTCAAGTGTTGACCGTAGACTTTAAAACTATCATGAACTTGAATCGCAAGTTCTCTCGTAGGAGTTAAAACTAAAACTCGGGTTTGTTTCGGTGCGGCCTTTCTCGAATTCGTAAATAAACGATGAAGAATCGGGAGCGCAAAGGCGGCCGTTTTTCCGGTTCCCGTTTGGGCACAGCCCAAAAGGTCCTTTCCTTCGAGCAAAGGAGGAATCGCCTGAATTTGGATCGGAGTCGGTTTCGAATAACCGACGTCTTTGATGGATTGTTGGATTAAAGGAGCAAGGGGAAGATTTGAAAAATTTTCTATTGGATTGTGCAATGGGAACCGACTTGTTTCATCCAGATTTTGAGAGATCCCCCAAAGAGAATAGAAGAATAAGTTTTCCTTTTTTTACGCAGGCATCACGTCCGGACCGAATTCCGCGCCGGGAATCAGAGTGACCCCGGGAAGATTTCTCCAGTCGGGATGATCTCCGATATGTCTGTATTCGTGTTCCCAGACGATTCGATCCTTTACGACCAAAAAGGCTCCGGGCATTCGCAGAGAATTCCTTCCGGGAATCCCATAAAAAAGGCCTTTGAGAGTGGCCCTTGCCGTTCCGATCAAAACTTCGGGACCCGCTAACTGGACCAGAGTCGCATTTTTTAAACCGAGATTCTGATAGAATTCAACCCTCGAATCGGCTACAACCGAAGCCTCTTCCCAGATTTCTCCGAAAAATTCTTTGGCTTCTCCTAATTCTCCCGGAAAGAAAAAAAGAATCGGAGGAAAAGAAAGACAAGACTCGGAAATTTCTCTGAGATCTTGAACGGCTTCTCTGCTAAAAATACAACCGGAATGTCTCAGAAAGACGAGAAGGCTCAAACGAGGAGGGAGACAAGGAAGAATCGTCTTGGCACGCAGATGGATTCCACTCACCTCTTTGGTTCGAAAAACTTCCGGAAGAAACTCCATACTTCCAGTATGACCTCTTAAATTTCCTTGTAAATCGATTGATTTCTTTGTTTTCGAAAAATTAACTGCATTTGCATGGAACTCCTGACTCCCGATAAGATCATCGCAATCCTAACCTTAACCCTCATGGAAATCGTCCTTGGAATCGATAACATCGTCTTCCTATCCATCGTAGCCGGAAAACTTCCCAAAAATCAACAGGCTAAGGCGAGAAATTTAGGACTTACACTTGCCCTTGGATTTAGAATCGGACTTCTCTTTGCGGTCACTTGGATCGCCTCGCTTACCAACGCGCTCTTCACCGTCTTTGATTTTGCGATCTCCGGAAGAGATCTTATCATGTTAGGCGGGGGACTTTTCCTCATAGCAAAGAGCACGAGCGAAATTCACGGAAAGATAGAAGGAGCCGAAGACGGACATTCCGGATCCGAGAAAGAAAAAGTTTCCTTCTGGGGAGTGATCGTACAACTCATTCTCTTGGACATTATTTTCTCGGTGGATTCCATCGTAACGGCAGTCGGCTTATCCGGACACTTTGAAGTGATGGTGGTCGCCGTCCTTCTTTCGATGATCGTGATGTTGATTTTCTCGGGCGCGGTCAGCGATTTTATCAACGAACACCCGACGATGAAAATTCTTGCGCTTTCATTTTTGATCATGATCGGAGCTATGTTGTTTGCGGACGGGCTTCACTTTCATATCCCGAAAGGATACGTCTATTTTTCGATGGCTTTCTCTCTCGGAGTCGAACTCATCAATTTAAGAATCCGCAAAGCCGCATCTAAGAAACGCTGATTCCGACTTTCCGATTCCAAGAGGACCATTGCAGGTTGTAAAACGGCGCGAAGGCCTTCTTGGGACGTTTCTTTTTTAATTCGTTTAACAAATTCGCGTTCCAAAAACGATATTCTTGAAGAGCCACTCGACCTGCCTTTTCGCTCAAAAGATCGATTTCTTTGGAAGGATTGGAATTCTTTTCCAATTTGGAAAGTTCTTGAAACCATTCTTCTTCCAGAGAAGCGATTCTGGGTTGAACCAAATTTTTTGCGTCCGGATAAAAACGCTGAATCTCTCTATAAAATTTTTCGTGAGTCCACCAAAGAGAAGTATCCAAGAACGCGCTCGGTTGTTCGAAATTCTTCTCTAAAAAACTGGTACCGGGAAAACCCGCGGGAAGAAAAAGAGAAATCGAGGGAATCGCAGTTCCCGTAAACCAGAAACGATTTTTAGAAGTTTCGTTTTTCAACTCAGCCACAAAAGAACCCGTAGTACCGTTAGGCGTAATCGGTCCGGTCGCGTGAAGACAAACGGAACCCATATCGGAAGAAGAAGGATAAAAAGAATGGGAATTCCCCGGCTCACCTTCTTGTCTCAGAATTTCCATCGCGTCTCGAGGACCGAATGTTCCTTTTCTGGATTCTCCCATAGAAGCGGTCCGAGCTCGACGGAGTTTACATTTGCTGAAAAAAGTAAAAAAGGAATCCGAAAATACTTTACGAAACGAAAAGGGTTCTCCCTTTTTCAACCAACCTTCCTTCAGAGCAAACTCGATCGCGCGAGGATGAATCGCATCGAAGTTATCCTCCAAAGTAAGTCCGTTCGAGATCGAATAAAAACCTTCGATTCTTTTCCAAGCCCAGAACTTACCGGCAGTCTCGAGTACAAAGGCGTTTTGAGAATCCGCGATCAAAAAACTATTGTGATAATAAAAGGAAGAATTTGAATAACCACCGCAGGCATCCGGGCCGAACTGTTCCAAGAGTTGAAGAATGGTTTCTCTTGCGGCCTCCGCATTCTTACTTCGTTCCAAGGCCAACCGAAGAAGGTCCATTCCAGTAAGACCTTGATTCTTTTTTTCAAATGGGATTTTTGTAAAGACCGCCTCGTTACCGATGACGACACCGGAAGAATTGGCGCCCATTTCCGCTCCCCACATCTGAAACGGTTTCGATAAGATCACTTCCTGCGTTTCTTTCACGCTCGGAACCTTGATATACGTGCACTGCGTCTCTTTTTCTCCCGTGCGAGAAAGAACACGAAGAAGAGCTTGGGCCTCGTTGGGTTCTCGATCGGAATTCTTACCAAAAATCATAGAACCGTTGCCCGTAAAGGAAGGAGTCGCTAAGAATGTATCACACATGACGGGAAAACATTTCCTCTTTACAGGGCTTAGCAAGCTTTTTTAAACCGACTTGCAAATCGAAACCAACCTTTGAACCTCCAATTTATAAGAATAGAATCGGAACGTCCGTCATCTTCCTAACCCGCACTTTCTGTACCCAAAATCGATTTCTTTTTTCCAAAAAAGGGAATAGACGATTGTTTTTCGGTTGACAAATTACTTCATGTTTAAATCATTTAAAAACAAAGCAACTACTTCAAACATAAAGTATTGAGAGTTGATAGAAGGAGAATCATTATGTTAGAAACACTTTTTTCCACAAATTCCGATCTTGGCCCTTTTCTTTTAAGGGTGGTATTAGGACTCGTAATCTTTCCACACGGAGCGCAAAAACTCCTCGGATGGTTCGGCGGCTACGGTTTCAAAGGAACCATGGGTTATTTTACGGGGACCGTCGGACTTCCTGCGATCGTGGCTTTCCTTGTCATCATCGGAGAATCTCTCGGTTCCGTCGCGCTCGTGTTCGGACTTCTCACTCGTTTTACCGCGTTGAGCATCGCGATCATTATGTTAGGAGCGGCCTTTTTGGTTCACAGAGAAAACGGCTTCTTTATCAACTGGTTCGGTGCGCAAAAAGGAGAAGGATATGAATTCCATCTTCTTGCGATCGGTGCCGCCTTGGCCCTGGTTCTTACGGGTGCAGGTGCGTTTTCCTTGGACACTTGGATCTTAAGCTTACTTTAGAATTCTATTGTATAAAGTTTAGAGAATATGATCGATTGAGAGGAAATTCTAAGAAGAATGTCTGTTTCTTTTTTCGGACATTCTTCGAGTTTTCAAGTCTTGTCTAAAGAAGACAAAATTTAAAAGAGCTTCCGTTTCTTAGGAGAAAAGAGTATTTACATTTTTATCAATAGATGACAAAAAAATAAGAATCAAGCTCGCTCCTTAAAAAAACGTACCCATGATTTGAATTCTTCCCCGCGCAAAGTGCCCGTGCCCTTTCTCCAATTTAAAATTAAATCGTAATTCCTGTAAAAAGAGATTCTTTCGAGAAATCTTTTTTTCTCCGCAAAAATTCATTCTCGTCCAAAAGAGATCGAATCTTCCTTCCGAGATCGGAAAATTAATTTTATCTGCGTTTCAGAAGAAAGTTAGGTTTGCCCTTGGAAAAAAAGAGTCTTATAGACTTCCGGAAGTTGTGTCGGTTTTTGAGTCGCAAAGTTGAACCAGAGAAACTCTCCCTTTGCAGTCGAAACACATTCTCCTTCTTGATTCCACATCGTACAAGAGATGTGAAAGGAGCGGGAAGTAACGGAATCGACCTGTAAGGTGATATCCAAGACTTCCGGATAACGAACCTGTTTTCTATAATCAACTTCGATATGAGTGATCACGGGTCCGCCGGTCGAGGGACGATCCGGTGAATCCCAGAGCTTCAAATCGGAAAAGTAATTCGCCCTCGCGTTCTCAAAATACTTGGCATAGACTACGTGATTCACGTGCCCAAAAGCATCCATGTCTCCCCAGGCGACTTTCTGAGAGTAACTGTATTGATAACGAATCGGCTTTGGCATTGTCTTTGATTCTTCCTTGAATGGATCCAGCGTTCCGGTCCAAACTCAATTTTTAATTCAATAGATTCGATTTATGTAAATTAGGATTTTAGAAAACATTTCTATAAATCGAATTCTGATCTCACCGCTTTTGCGAAGTTCGTATAAACGCCTAGCAACCCTGCTCCAAAGCAAATCTCGCCGCTTTGACGAAGTTCGAATAAACGCGCGAGCATCCCAACTCCAAAGTGAATCTCGCCGTTTTGACGAAGTTCGTATAAACGCGCAAACGAGCCCGCTCCAAACCCGAAACACATTGCTTTCACGCAGTTCGTATAAACGCACGAACATCCCAACTCCAAAACAAATCTCATCGTTTTGACGAAGTTCGTATAAACGCATGAACAGCCCCGCTCCAAATCAAAACCCGTCGTTTCCACGAAGTTCGTATATACGCCCAATATCCCCGCTCAAAAGCAAATCTCACCGTTTTGACGAAGTTCGTATAAACGCGCAAACATCCCCGCTCCAAAGCAAATCCCACCGCTTTCACGAAGTTCGTATAATCGCGCAAACAATCCCGCTCCAAAGCAAATCCCGCCGTTTCCACGAAGTTCGTATATACGCAAAATCGGAACCGTCCGTCGAAGTCCCTACTTTCAGCTTTTGCAAAGGTTAAAAAGCTGAATTGCTACCACCTTCTTCTGCCTAAACCGCTTTTGCGACTCCAGGCCGAAGTTTCATTCTTCTTTCAAAAATATTTCGGCGCATTCTGCCTATAAGCCGGATTCTGTCCTCTCCGAAGAGATGGATGGCCATTTATCTTGCTCCGAAAGTTACCGATCGGAGTCCTTGCTCTCTACCCGCAACCCCGCGGAAACGGCTAAAGGTTGCCTATTTGAGATTGCACCCGGGAGGGTTTACCATTCCCGACTTCTCTCGAACTCGGAGGTGGGCTCTTACCCCGCCATTTCACCCTTACCTCTGCAGAATTGCTTCCGAAAAGGCGGTTTCTTTTCTGTTGCACTGTCCATACCCTAACCCTTGAAATTGCTTTCAAGAATCAAAATTCCGGGAATTACCCGGTCCCGTGTTTCCTGGTGTCCGGACTTTCCTCACCCTTCTCATTTCTGGGAAGTAGCGCGACCATCTGGCAGAATGCTTGAGATAGACAATTTTAGAAGCCCTCCTCAGAACCAGAAAAAAAAGAAAGAATCTGAGATTCTCCCCGAAAACTGGCACGGCACTTGCATATATCTATACAGAAGCCGGATTTAGGGGTGATAAGATGAACAAGTTTATAACAGTTGCTCTCTTTTTAAGCATTTTTACTGGACTTTATGCTATGCCTGAGGCCCAAAAGGTCGAGGAAGAGCTTATTAAGTTTACACCAGAGAATGAAATCCAACTCGCAAACAAGCTGAGTGCCCTGGGAAGTCTCAAACAAAAAGTGAGAGATTACAACTCAGCGATTGAACTCTATAACAAATCCCTCACAGTTCGTGAAAAAATAGGAGAGAAAGAATCTTCCGGATACGCTCTGGTTCTTTATCTCAAGTCCATCTCCGAGTTTCGCCAAGGAAAATCTTGCCAAGCTCTGGAAAACATTAAGAACGTAATTTCAATTTATCAAAAAATCGGGGATATCGACGCGGCCCTCAATGCGGAAGAAGAAGCTTATAAAAAATACCAAGAAGCTTGTTCCATCCACATGGAGAACGTTGCGAACGCGCAATAACTCAAGTAATTTGAGCCCATTAATTCATCCCATCTCTAGTTCTAACTGACTTGGCCCGCCCGAAAGGGCGGGATTTTTTTTTGATTTGACTCTTCTCCTTTCAAGACTAACCTGAAATTCCGGATCTTTGGTGTTTATGACTCCTCTCTTCGTCTAAACTGATCCGGGTTAAAAAAATAATTCGGAGCCGCCTATGAAAATAAATTATAATTGGAAGAATGTAGATCATTCGAAAGCCGCCGAAGAATATGCAGATAGTAAACTGGATCGTGTTTCAAAATATCTCCATTCCGTTCAATCGTTCGAGATCTCTTTCGAAATGATTCATGGAGAGGTGAGTGCGAATCTCAATCTGCACGGAGACGGAAATAAATTCAACGCACAAAATTCTAACAAAGATATCTACGCTTGCATCGACGGTTTGGAAGATAAGATCGTAAAACAAGTCAGCAAACACCACGATAAGAAAGCCACTCACTGATTCTATTTCGAAAGTCACCGCAACACTCCGGTGGAATGAAGATTTCCGCCGGATTCCAATCCAAAGAATAATTCTCAATGTCCTTTTCCCGAAAATTAGAAGAAGCGAATCAATATCTTTCCGATGGAGATTTTGAAAAGGCAAAGAAGAATTTTGATTCTCTCTTAAACGAAGATCCCGAGCACCCGGAGGTGATCGCCGGATTCTTCATTGCATCGTATTGGGACAATCGACTGGATCGAATTCACAACGCAAAAGAAGGAAGGGAAAGAAGTCATCTTCTTGTTCAATATTTTTCGGAGTTCCAGAACTCCTTCGAACTCAAAAAATTTACGGGAACGTCTTCGTTTCGTTGTATTTCGGAATCGGTTCTTTCCGAAGCAGTGGATCAACTGAAGATCTCGGTTCAAAGGGAAGGTTTGCATTTTCAAGACCCGTCCGCGCTTTTGGGACTCATCCGCGAACTGATCCGTTTTCGGGATTATAGAAACGCGCTCGAAATTTTGAACTACGCTTCTTCCGTGGAAAGGAATTCTCCCGAGTTTCTCTATCTTCGCGCAGAATCGCTTTTTCAAACCGGAGAAGAAAGAAGGGCTCTCATCTTGTTTCGGGAAGCGTTTCTCAAAGATCCTACCGCCGCCCCACTTTCGGTGATCAAGTCGGAACCGATTCTGAACTGGATAGAAACCCTAAAAAGTTCCTACCAAGAAGAATCGGATCTAAAAGAAGTGCTTCCGGTCGTCCTCGCAGAAAGAGGAATCTTTGAAGAGACCAGAAACTATTCCGAAAAGGAACTCTTAGAATATTATAAAAACTTAATCCGCCTAAAAGACACTCTGAATTCCAGAAAAGATCTCTACGATTTCAAAATCCGTTGTAGAATCCTCCAACACGCCTGTCTGATTTTGGACGTTTGCCGAGGTATGCAATACAGCGAAATTTTCCAAGAATCCAAGAGAATCTTGGATTCCGTCGATCCCGGTTTTTTTCAAAGAAGACAGGATGGAATTCGGAAATAAGAAGTTTTTTTGAACGAAAACTCTGTTCCAGAATTTTCATTCGAATCGAAAGAATGATCTCGGTTCTTTGCTGGATTCGCTTTTGAAGGAGATTCTTACTTTGAAAACTTGCCAAATGTAAGAGTTCCTACTTTTGTAATACGGAAAGTCAGCTTTTGTAAATGATTCTTACGTTGAAACATTCCTAAAAGTTAGAGATCCTACTTTTTACATACGGAAAAGAGTCAGCTTTTGAAAACAATGCTTACTTTGAAAATTCCCCAAAAGTAAGAGTTCCTACTTTTGAAATACGAAAGAGTCAGCTTTTGCAAACGATTCTTACTTTGAAAAATCCCTAAAAGCAGGAGTTCCTACTTTTACATACGAAAAAGAGTCAGCTTTTGCAAACGATTCTTACTTTAAAAACTTCTCAAAAGTAAGAGTTCCTACTTTTGTAATACGGAAAGTCAGCTTTTGTAAATGATTCTTACGTTGAAACATTCCTAAAAGCAGGAGTTCCTACTTTTACATACGAAAAAGAGTCAGCTTTTGCAAATGATTCTTACTTTGAAACATTCCTAAAAGTTATAGATCCTACTTTTTACATACGGAAAACAGTCAGCTTTCGCAAACGATTCTTACTTTGAAAAATCCCTAAAAGCAGGAGTTCCTACTTTTACATACGAAAAAGAGTCAGCTTTCGCAAACGATTCTGACTTTGAAAACTCCCGAAAAGTAAGAGGTCCTACTTTTGAAATCTTAAATAGGAAGAACATAAAGAACTTGGGACCAAGTCAGTTTGAAGGCGAGCATTTCGAAAGGAAAGAATTGGAAAAATGGCTTAAAGGAATTTGCCGTTCCTAAATGAGAACGGCAAAAATTTTCTTAAGGAAAAGAAAAGAAAAAAGATGGAGAGGCTTACTTTCCCTGCGTCATCTCTAAAATTTTACCTAATTCTTCAGCGGTTCTCAGATCTCCCTTTTCGGAAAAATATCTCTGGAGCGAATCCAAGGTTTTTTTGGCTTCTGCGTTCGCCGGAATTTGTTTCAATAGAACCGCGTCGAGTTCCGCCTGAAAAGATCCGGAAGAAGGAATATCCTTAAAATTACCGGATTCATTTTGGCCGAATACGGTTCCGGATCTTTCCGTTCGTATCGGTGACGTGGATGTCTGAAAGCGATTGTACGAGACGAATACGATGGCCAATGCCAAAGCGGCAGAGAAAGAAAGTTGTAAACCACGGTTGGAAAGAACGTTTTCTCGGATTCTTTCCCATCCTCTTTCGGGTTCGGGCTGTATTTGTTGGAGTTGGTTTTTCAATCGGAGGGAGAATTCTTCACTCAGCAAAATCGAGCTGAGTTCTTTCTTTCGGAGTTCGGACATCGTCTTTACGAGAGAATTTTCTATCTTGAGAAGATCCCCGTCCTCTTTTCTCAGAAAGAGCGGAACCTTGAATTTTGATTGTAAACTTTTCATCTTTTTTCTACCTGAAGTATCCTTCACCCTTGCCGTCTTGTAAAATCAAATGTTTTAGAAATTCTTTCGCCTTAAAGAGCCTGCTCTTTACGGTTCCTACGTTCGTCCCCAGAACTTCTGCGATCTCCGCGTAGGACATTTCTTCGAAATATCTCAGTTCGATGACCTCTTTGTAGAGATCTTCCAACTCGTTGATTTTGCTAATTAGATAGTTGGACTCATCACTAAGTTCAATTTTTTTTTCGAAACCAACCCTCTCATCCGTGACTTGGTATTCCTTATCGTCCATGGAATTCTCTTTAGCTCGTTTCCGTTTCGCTAACAAGTCCTTCGATTTGTTCACGACAATCCGGTACAACCAGGTATAGACTCCGGATTCGGCTCGGAAATTGCGGATGGAACGATATCCTGAAATCAATGCGTCTTGAACGATATCCTCCGCGTCATCTCCGTCTTTGACCATGGAGATGGCCTTTCGAAAAAGTCTTTCCCGAAATGGATTCACGAGTTGAATATAGGCTTCGTCATCACCCTCTTTGATTTTTTTAAGAAGGCCGATTTCGATTTCCCGCAGAGTTGGTTTTTTTGGGGTGATTTGTTTTTGGTCCATGCTTGTAAAAGTTGAATCCTGAATTCAAGGATCCTCAAGGAAGCGGATATGGCAATCCGGAAAATAGGATGAAAGAAGAATGGTTTAAGGATCTTGCAATGAGAGATTGATCAGAACCAGCGTTTCAGTAAGAATCATAGGCATTCGAAAACGAATTCCGTAGACATATCTCAATTTATGATCGATCGTTTCCGGACCGGACCATACGATATCGCCTTCAAACTCGAGACGTCTCGAAGTCTTTTTCTCGATGACCGATCCGCACACCGGTTCCGTCCGCTCCAAATCCTCCCCGTTAAATATCAGACAAATCCCCGTTTCCGAAATATTTCCTAACTTCGCATGAATCGTGATTAAACCGAATTCGATTTGTATGATATAGTCCGCATAGACACCCGGATAGTATCGATGGCTTCTCGGTTGTTGATCAGGGTTTCCGGACATCCAGATCAGGGTTACAGCAGAATCAATGTTTGTCGAGAAGGATTTTCATTGCGAAATTCTTCGACAAGTTGACGAACTACGTTTATCAACGAAGTTGTTTTGTTAGACGAAGTGGACAGGCTAAATCATCAAAACTGAAAGTAGATAAAAGGGACTTCTAGATCCGGAGTCAGAAGAGCCAAGCCAACGAATAAAATTGGATAGAATGCAAACTCGAACCAAACCGGAATATTCCAGCTTTTCTTTTTTTCAAATATGAGATAACCGAGCCACTGCCCTACAAAAACCGCGATGATCACCGGGATCCCGGTTTTCAACATGTAGGGACGTAAACCACCCTCGGTAAAGAGAAACATTCTCTTTACCATGATCCATTCTTTCGTAAGAGATTCTGCACGAAAACAGGTTCCAACAGCGACGGAAACAAAATTTGCCAAAAAGATTTGAATCGGAGCCAGGAGCTTCTCCGGAAGCAATCGAAAATGGGGAAAGTGTTTTTCCTTAATACTTCCGTACATGGCTTCGATCAAAAGAAGGGTTCCCTGACAACTTCCCCAAACGATAAAAGTCCAGTTGGCTCCGTGCCAAAATCCGGCTATAAACATCGTAAACCAAAGATTGAATCTATGACGAAATGCGCCGGCGCGATTTCCACCTAACGAGATGTAGACGTAGTCCCGAAGCCAAGTGGAAAGAGTGATATGCCATCTCCTCCAATATTCCGTAATACTTCTCGCCGTAAAAGGCATTCGAAAGTTTTCCGGAAGTTCATATCCCAGAAGAAGCGCCGCCGAATACGCCATGTCCGTATAACCGCTGAAATCGCAATAGATCTGAATCATAAACAAAGTGGCCGCAAGCCAGAGTGCCGCCGTTCCGTAATTTTCAGGATTTGCGAAGATCAAATCTACGATCGGTGACACGTTATCCGAAAGTACAACTTTCTTGATATAACCCAGGATGAAATAACGGGTCGCTTTGCGAAACGGAATCTCCGTTATATTCTTCATCGTTTCCATCTGCGGAAGAAACGTCCTCGCCGTTACGATCGGTCCCGCGACGAGTTGAGGAAAAAAAGAAACAAAGAGTGCGAATCTCAAAAAACTTTTTTCAGGAAGAATCTGACCTCGATAGACGTCGATCGTATAACTCAAAGATTGGAACGTATAAAACGAAATTCCTACAGGAAGAATGATATTCAAGATCGGAAGAGAATTTCCGATTCCGAACGTTCCAAGAAATAAATTGATCGAATTTGCGAAGAAATTATAGTATTTAAAAAAACCGAGAATAAAAACGAGATTGAGAACCAAGCTGATCGTGATGAGAAGAAATTTGGTTTCCTTGTTCTCGGTTTGGTGGATTCTTTCCGCAAGAACGAAATCGATTACGGTGGAAAGAAGAATCAATCCTCCGAATCTCCAATCCCAGCTCATATAAAAATAGTAGCTAACGGTGAGAAGAAAACTATGTGTAACGGTGAGAGCTTTCGAGTCTTTCCCGAAGAAATAGGGAATTATATACCAGTAGATCAGGAATACGAAGACAAAAAATACAAAAAATTCTAAAGTAGGAAAAAGCAAACTTCTACTCCCGATGTTCCTCTCATGTTTTTCCAAAGCTGGATCCGGTCAAGGAAATATGAGCACCCCGACTTTCTTCTCCCGCTCCAATTTCTCTTATCTGAAAAAAGAAAAATCTTGCATAATTTCGGATTCAAGGATTCACTTCTCAGAAATCTGACAAAGGAGTTGTTTTTCATGCAACAAAGTAAGTTTCGTAAATCTCTCGTCGTTCTCCTCATTCCGATGATCACCTTGATTTCTTTTGCTAATTGTTTTGGTAAATTTGCCATCGTCAAAAAAGTCTATGACGTAAACGAAAGTTTCAATATCGGAAGCGGACTACTCGCAAAGATCATCAAAACTCTCGTTATGTATTTTCCCTTCAGCATTCTCTATGCAGTGGGCTTTTTCTTTGACATCATTCTTTTTAACCTGATCGAATTCTGGTCCGGAAGCAACCCGGTAGGTTACAATGAATATGATCAAGATGGAAAATTCGTAAAAACCTTCGAAAACCAAGGCGAGAAGCTGACTTTAACATATTCTAATTTTGGAAGCAGACTGGATCTTCAGGTGGAAAAGGAAGGAAAGACACAATTTCTTTCCACTCTTCGTTCCGAGCCCGGAAAGTTTTTCGTTGAGAAAGACGGGAAACTCGAAGAAATCGCTGTGAGCGCGGAAACGATCGGTTCCAAAACCATCCTGAAGATGGCAGAGCAAGGAAAATTAAAATCTACAAAAGTGATCGAAACCAAAACGTTAAACGAATTGGAAGCGAAGCTGACAGCAGAAGCCCTTTAAAAAACATTTCAGTAATCGGGGATCCTTCCCCGGTTACTGAGTTGCTTTTACACGATCCGGAATTTTTAGAACTCCGAACTTGCCTATGTTCCTTTTCGCAAACCACCCCTGATTCACTTCAAGAGCATACAAAACCTTCTCGCTTGAATGATAGAGTTCCTTCGTCTGATTCGGCTTCATATCGTGAATGTCCGTAATTCTCTTGTCACGATTGAAATACGCGATACTCAGAGGAATCAAAGTATTCTTCATCCAAAAACTCAAATAATCCGGTTCTGAAAAGACGAAGAGCATTCCTTCGTTTTCCCCCATCGATTTTCGATACATCAATCCACGAGCACGGTCGGCCGGAGTATTCACGACTTCGACGAGAAGAGGATGTTCGTCCACATAGATCGTGATTTTTTCTATCTCTCTCGCGGATATGTTGTATGAAATCGTGAGAAGAAAAAGGAAAATGAAAAAGTATTGGAATCGAAGTCGGAACATTGTTTCGTTTTTTTTGTTTTCCATTGTTTATGCGGAAATCGAATTTTTGATTCTTCTTTTTTGCGCGTTGTCGGAGTTCCGACAACGTACAAGAAGAGAAATTTTTCGTTGCAGAAAACCCGTTTCCGTGATAGGAGAAATTTCCCGTTTTTTCCCGCCTCCACTCCCCTCCACCCAAGATCAGGGCGGGGCCCGGCGAGGTTTTCACGGGAAATCGTCGGTGCTCCTACGGAAAAGTAGGATCTACCACTTTTTTCCCGTTTTTTAAAAGACTAAAAATGAGCCGGTCTTTTTTCCAAGAATGCGCTCATCCCTTCCTTGGACTGACCTCCGTCAAAGCAAGCGCCGAATGCTTTTTCTTCGATCGAGATTCCTTCTTTGAGAGATACGTCCAATCCTTGTTGAATCGTTTTTTTCACCCTCTCGATCGCCTCCGGTCCTTTTTTCAGGATGGAATTCGCAATCATTTTACAAACTCCTAATAGATCGTCGCCCTCTTTCACGAGTTTGTTGAGAATTCCGATTCTATAACCTTCTTCCGCAGTGATCATCTCTCCCGTGAGCACAAGTTCAATCGCTCTCCCGTATCCAATCAATCTTGCGAGTCTCTGCGTTCCTCCGAATCCGGGAATCAGCCCGAGCGAAACTTCCGGTAATCCTAATTTCGCTTTTTCCGAACCGATCCTCATATCACAAGCAAGCGTGAGCTCCATTCCTCCACCTAACGCAAATCCGTTGATTGCCGCGATCGAAACGATCCTAGATTGATGCAATTTTTGGAATACGGAATTCCCAAGTTTGGAAAATTCTTCTCCTTGCGAGATTCCTAATTCCTTCATCTCCGCGATGTCCGCACCTGCTACAAAGGCTTTTCCTTCCCCGGTAAAAATCATCACTCGAATTTCTTTATCTTTTTCCAAAGAATCGATTTCTTGACCGATTTGAGTCAAAACTTCCTTGTTCAATGCGTTGAGCGCGGACGGTCTTTGGATGGTTAGAATTGCGATTTGCCCTTCTTTGTTTACGTTGATTAATTTTTCACTCATTCTTATTTTTACTCCACTTCCACAATGAGAAAGAGGGTGTCATCCTCCAGTGCTACGTTCCCAAAAAATTTCTCCACTGCCTTCTGCACGTTGGCTTTGAAGACGATCAGATCTTTTTCGAAACGATTCTCATTCAATATTTCCAAGAGGCCTTCCGTTCCAAGCTGTTTTCCTTCCTCGTTCTTGTTTTCTATCAACCCGTCGGTGTATAAAAAGAATCGATCCTCTTCTATGAGAGGAAGTTTTACCTGTTCGGCGATCGGCTTTTTAATCCCGAACCCGAGGATCGCACCTTCCGTTTCGATTTCATGGAACTCTTTCTTAAAAGATCCGTGTATCAGATATGGATGTCCGGCGTTGGAAAAGGTAATCTCCTTTGAAATAAAATCCAGAAACATATAAATCGCGGAAGCGTGATACGACTGAAACTGTTTTTGTAAAGAATCGTCTATATAATCCATCAAGCGGGAGGGATGGACTTTGAGAATATAAGGCATCGTAGAGACCATGATTTTTACCATCGAAGCGACCAACGCCGAAGCAATACCGTGCCCCGCGATATCCGTTAGGAAGATTCCTGTGTTTCCTTCCCTTAATTGAACGAAGTCGAAAAAATCACCTCCGATATGATTCGGAGTAATTCTCATCACCTCGTACCGGATTCCTTTGATGCTCAGTCGTCCCGGAAAAAGATTTTCCTGAACCTGCTTTGCAACGGTAAGATCTTGTTGAATGTATTTGTATTCGAGATCGAGCTCGGAAGAAATCGAGATCAATCGTTTTACGATGATCACCGAGGACGTTCCGATGATGATACAAAGGCCATAGACGACATCGGGAACAAAGAGAATTCTCGGAAAATCGTCCAAACCAAGTTCGATCCTCTTTATGGAAACGAAAAAAATATGCAGTGCGATCGCGATGACTCCCGTTAAAAAACAAGAGCCTTTTTTGAGACGAAACATCTGAAAGATTACGATAAGAGAAATGAGTAAGAAGTAGTTATTATAAATCTGTAGGCTTTCCAAATCCTGAAAACTATAAAAGGATTCGTGAAAAAGATTCATCATCAAAAAGATGATCGCGACGTTTGAAATCTGAATCACCGAGGAAAGAAATTTTTCCTGAAAGGAAAGAACCAAACTCATCACGTTGATCAGAAAGATGATTCCCAAATACAAAACTCCTCTTTCCGAATTTCGGACTTCGGGAATCGCAAGGGTCGGATACATCGTAAAGTGAAGAAGAAACGCAAGTCGAATAAAGGACTGATCGATCCGTGTCTGATCCTTCCAAGCCTCCGCCTCGCTGTAGTTGAATTCCCTATCAAAAAAAGTAAAGGGATTCAGGACGCCGGATCGAAATCTATTGAATCGTTTTATCCAAGTCATAGTGTGTGATTTCCGATCCGGAAAGATAAATTTTCATATTCCAACCGGATTCGAGATACTGATCCAATTTTTCGGATATTTCCAGCGCTTCTTTTTCGGTATTCACGCGAATAAAAAAAGAACCGGAGGTCGATTTATAATTATATGGATATCGTTCGTTTAACAAAAGTGTGACTCTTAGGTGATCGGCGCGAGTTTCGATTACGATATGAGAAACATGTTTTCTGTTGATGATTCTTTCATGAATCGGAAGGCTCCAAGGATTGGTTTCCGCGACTGCAGATAGGGTCATAAAAAAAAACGCAGGCAAAAGGAAATAGAACTTCATCGTTTCTGAAATCCCCTAGCCTGGGAACTTTGCGTCCAAATTTATAAGGCTCCCGGAATAGCGCAAACCATTCCGTTTCATACCTCTTTTTTTTTCGAAAATCATACGGATTCGGATTCGAGTTTACATTTTACCCGGACTTTGGAAAAATCTTTCCTATGCATTTATTTCCCGGTAATGTCTTGGAAAAACCTTTCCGAATGATCTGGATCTTCTCCATCTTTTTGTGTTTTTCCTTTTGCAAACCGTCTTCGGATTCAATGGGAAATAATCCATACGCGGAGATCTTTTCAAATCATAAAATAACAAAAGTGGAGCGTTATACGCTCACTCCAAGCTGGGAAACTCGAATCACGACTTTGGATTCAGACGAACAAAACTTTCTTCAAGAATTGAATCGAATCGACGGATTTGAGGATTCTCCGATCCCCGATCCGAATATCGAAGTGTGGAAGAATCGCCTACGCACCGTTAGGAAAAATTTTCCCGATTCCGTAAATTCTATCTTGGACGAGTCGCTTTTTCGGCTGGTCCTTTGTAAGAATTTAGGCGGAACCGGTTTGACCAGTTTTGTATACACTGCAAAAGGTCCAGTGGGTGGCGTCATTTTTTTGGATACCGGGATGCTCACCCAAACTGCGAACGAATGGATTACAAAAAAGGAGAATTCTCCGTTTTACCCCGGAAAAACAAAAGTTTCCGTTGAGATCGAATCGCCGTTAGGCGATGATTTGGAACACACAACGGAATACATCCTTCTTCATGAAATCGGACATCTGATCTCCGTTCGTGAAAAAATCGTTCCAGACTTTAGGGATAAAATCAGAGACTTTAGTACTTTCGAATTTTCTAATGGGATCTGGAAAGGAGAATTGGACTCGATTCTCGATTCACAATTTCCTTTGAGAAAAAAAATCCGCTTCTATACGACTAAACCGATGGATCTCGATTCCAATTGGAATCAAATCTATCCGATTTTAGAAAAAACACCCTTCCCCACTTTGTATTCGGCGATCAGTGGAGACGATTTTTTCGCGGAATCCTTTGTATCCTACGTGCATACCGAGATTCAGAAAAAAACCTGGAGATTACAAATTCTACGCGATCGACAAAAAATATTCGAAATGAAAAACGGGATCCAAGAAGCACGCTGTCGAAGGCAAAAGGAATTTTTGGATCGTTATTTCGGGAAAAAATAGTGGACTAGTTCGGTCTTTCGCCAAGTAAAAAGATTTCCTCGTTTTGGATTTTCTTGCGAGAAGAATCAATTTCCGAAAAAAAGATTAAGAGTATAGACGTTTCCTATTTCAAATCCATTTCTTCGCTAACCAATGGAGGTTGGATTCCCTACGGATCAACGCCTGAAAAGCGAACTTAAATCGGCATCGATTCCTTACATCGAAAAATTCTTTCCGTCTCCTTTCGTAAAATTGCGATCTTACTTTAGATCCATCTCGAGCATTCTCATGATTTTCTAGGATGAAAAACTCATTCACCCCTTAAAAGGAGTACACCTCTAAAAAAATGGATAAATACATTGGTGGTTATTTTTTTGAGACCATCAGTTTACCGGCAATCAAACTTATCCGTCGATTTGCCACCTCTAAAGTGCAAATCGAAAGGCAAAGTCGTATGTGAACCTTCGAAATCCCCCCGTGAAAGTGATCAACATTGAAAATTTCGCTTTTTGAATTACGAGAATCGAAATCGTGATCAAGGAAGTGTAACGGTGCACCTTACTTTGATATTCATTCGATTCCGATCGGAATCGACGGCTATTCCGGCATATTCTATTTTTTGAATGATCGTATTACTTTTTTTGCAACAGCCATACGTTTTCTTTTGCCGGGCAAACCCTTTTCAGTCCGCCTGGAACCTCTTTTGTTTCCACTAAATTCAATTGGTAATGATCGGAATACTGTTTCAGAACCTCTTCGTTCTGAATCGAAAAAGGAGGGCCTCCGATCAAAGTCTGATCGTATTCGTAACAGATCAACAGTTGAGGGGCGTTGTGCGTGATCTTCATTAAATGAGTCGTATAACGATCTCTCATCTCTTTCGGCAACGCAACTAAGGCGGCTCTATCGTAGATCGCATGAATCGTACCAAGTGCCGCCTCGTTCAATTGAAAGATGTCGCCCACAAAGATATCAACATTCTCCGCGCTATATCGATCCAATTCGCCGAGCTTTGTGATCGTAGGCTCTACCCCAAGACCGGAAAACAATTGTTCGATCGCAATCTGACTCAGCTCGGCACCCGCGACCCGATATCCTTTCGAAAGAAGCCAAGCAATGTCGAGTGTCTTACCGCATAACGGGACGAATACGCGATTTCCCGGATTCAAGGACAATTCGTGAAAGTAGGTGACTAAGAACGGATTGGCTTCGCGCTCGTGAAACGCGATCTCATTCTTACTCCATCTCTGATGCCAAAAATTTGCATCCATAAAAACCTCTTCAATAGTTTGCTACAAAGAATCCTTCGGTTTGGAAAGCAGTAAAGCGGGATTTGCATTCTTGAGACAGAAACGCGGCGAAGCGTTTCAAAAGATAGAATCCGGTGTTGTTCCCTACGAAACGATAGAATTTTTTTAAAAGATTCCGGTTTTCGTTTCTCCTTGCGTTCGACATTTAAAGCGCCTATTAGAGCGTGATATACGAAGTCTTTCGATGCGGAACGGATGACAATTTTCGATTATACAAGATTCTTCTAATATACAAACCCGAAAAGAGGGCGAACCTTTGACGATTGGCTCATCTCGTTTTTGGCGGCTCGTTAACGAAGCTCGAACGAAATCTTGATCTTTTGATAACAAGTTGAACTTACACCGTCCATCTTACAAGGTTTGCAGGAGCCGCATTCAACATCTTTCCCGCAGAGTCGTTAAAAGCCGAATCATCGCAACGATTCTTGGATATACATTAGTTTTCTAATTTTCCTTGCGAGTTGACTATTACATACGTATAGATCGCGCATTCGTAGATATTTTTATGAATAGCCGAACAAGGATAAGAGTTGATCGTCGATGCCCAGACGGGTTGGACCGAATGTTCAAAACTATCGTCCGAAAGAGGAAAGTTCTTCTCGATCAATTCTTGGCAAGAAATTAGATTCTTACTGATACCGTAATTGATGTCGGGATCGGAAAGTTTTGATTTCTCTCTTCGATCGGCAAACAAAACATTTCCTAGGAAAAAACCGCGATCCATCCGAATTTAAAAAATTTCAAAGGTTCGATCCTAACTATCAAACACAACAAGCGGAAAGGAGAATCTTATTCCTGCTCTTTCGTCCGTCATTATTATATCAAATTTTTTCGGTTTCCGAAATCTTGAATTTACCGATCAAACGAAGTAATCCCTCTGACTGTTTGTGCATATTACCCGAAAATCCCGTGAGATCGTCGGCTCCACTCGCAATATCCTGGGTACCATCGGAAATGCTCACAATCGTTTTTGTAATTTCTTCGGAAGCTCGTTTCTGTTCTCGAACTGCTTCTTCAATCTGAAGACTAAAACTCATAAGGGAACTTGCGCTTTGATGGATTTTCTCCGTATTCTTTTCCTGAGTATTGACGGAATCCAAAACGTTCTTCGCGGAAACTCCAAACATATCGACGGAACTTCTTAGTTTTGCAAGAATCCCGGACGCCTCTTTTACTTTGCTCGTTCCGTTCATCACGGCGCGATTCGTAGAATCGACAAGCTGGCCGATTTCTTGAACGCTATTGGAAGTCTGGGAAGCGAGTTTGGAAATTTCCTCTGCGACAACGGCGAAACCTTTACCCGCTTCTCCTGCCCTCGCGGCCTCGATCGCGGCGTTTAACGCGAGTAAGTTGGTCTTTTCGGAAATATCGGTGATGATCGATAGGATCTCGTTGATCCTTGACGCGCTATCCCCGATTTCATCCATCGCCTTAGTGGATTGATTCATAGAACTTTCACCGGTGGTCGCCTGTTGTTGCGATTCTCCCGCAAGCGAGGCCAAGGATTGCATTTCCTCATTGATCCGGGCGATTTGTTCTTTGAGAAGAACTACGTTCCCGTCGATATCCTTCATATGAGAAATGGCCTTCACCATCGAATCACCGACGTTCTCCGCAGAAGCCGCGAGCTCTTCGATTGCCGCCGAAGATTCTTCCGAGGCCGAAGCTTGTTCTTGAGCCACGTCATAAAAATTCTTAGAGGATTCCGCCATCTTATCCGAAGTTGCATTGAGAGATTCAGAAGAGCCCTTGATTTCGAATATGATTCCCTTGATATTGTTCTTCATCCGATCCAAGGATTGAAGTAACTTTCCGATTTCATCGGATCTTTCGTAGCTGTTGTTTACCACGAGATTTCCGGAGGCGATTTCTTCCGAAAAAGAAATGGCGGCATTGATTCCTCGAGTAATCAATTTTTGGAATATAAGATTGAATACGATTACGATGGCGATCATCGTAATGAAAGAGGAAGCGACCGTTTCCAAGATGATTTTTCCCAGATTGCTCCAAAAAACTCGATCCGGGACGCTGACTTCCAAAATCCATTTTTTGTCGTAGTTTCCGAGTAAGAACGCGTAGAAAAAATGAGTAGAACCGTCTTTTTTGAGAATCTGAAGATCTTGTTTCTCGCTTCCTTCCAGAATGGTTTTCTTCCATTCAGGATCTTGAATATTCTTTCCCACCAATCCCGGTTCTTTTCCGTTTGCCGCGTAAAATCCTCCCGGTGAAATCAGACTGAGATATCCTTCTCCTTGAAAAGGTCGAATCGGAGCGAGCATCCTTTGCATATTCTCCATCGTGATATCCATCCCAACCACGCCGACGATCTCACCATTTCTCCTAACAGGCTTTACGACCGAAATCATAAGAATCTCTTTACCCGAAACCGGGTATGCAAAAGGATCCGCGATATAGTCTCTTCCCGTTTTTTTGGGCATATTATAAAAATAACCGCTCGCATCTTGGTTTTCGTAATAGACCACCGGTTCCAAAACCAAGGGTTTGTCCGGTCCGGCCGCTTTATTGATGTAAGGAACGAATCTTCCCGTTGCATCATATCCCGTTTTATTAATATACTGCGCGTCCTTGGAATCAAACCTTCCGGGTTCGAATACGGACCAAGCGCCGAAATAATTCGGATCCGTTTTCGCGAGATCTTTCAGTGTTTCGATCGTTTCTTCCCTACTCGGTCTCGCGTGGGAAAGTTGAAATTCCAATCCCCTTAAACCTCCGAGTGCCTTATCAAAAAAATCCTGGATCTCAAGAGCGTATCTCGAAGCAATCAAAGATGAAGAGTCTCTAATATCTTCCGTAAGTTTAAAATAGGTAGTGATGGTGTTGATCGTAGTAATCGCCAAACTACCTGCCAATAAAATGAGAGAAAGATATAACGAAATTCTAAATCGTATGCTCATGTGATTCCTGAACTTTTTTGTTTTTAATAAATAATTAGAAGCTATGCGAAAATCCGATGCTAAACCAGAATAAATGCGCAGGAATCTTTTGTAACAAATAGGATTCCCGAATCGCTTGTCTGAGAGATCCGTCTCCGGCATCCGGAATCAAAGGACTGTTTGCGATCTGATCCAATAAGAATTGATTGATCGGACCGTTTACCTTGGAAGGATCCACAATCAAACCGTCCTTCGAACTTCGGTTGACATAACCGCCGGTCGCGCCGTAGTAATTGTCCGTATCGTACATATACAGATTCGGTCTATAAACGTGATTGCCTTTGATAAAGAATTTTCCGAAGTAAAAAGTCAAACTGCTCGTGATATCCTGGATCCCGTTTCGATTGTCTACGATGTTGTTCGACATTGCATAGCCGATGTTGACGGCAGGAGTGATCCGGAAGAATTTTTCGCTGAAATATTCATGACTCATATAAAGCGAAAGATAATTCTTGCCCGCGGCCAAACCCGCATTCTCCTGGCTCATCTGGGTATAAAAAGAGATCGTAGGAGTGACGTAAGAAAGGAACGGGAGTTGCCAAAAGATATAATACTCCTGCCAGGCGAGCCTCGTGATTTGGTTGGACGTGTTGTTCGAACTCGTCACACCTTGCGCGGCGAGAGAATTATAACCTCCTAATGGAGCGGAAACATAACCGGGGTTTTTGTTAAACGTATTGTAAAACCAAGTTCCTACGGTGAATTTACCCCAGCTCGTTTTTTCAAACGTGTAATAGAATGCGTAGAAAAGACCGTCAGCCCGTTTCATACCGTTCTGTTCTTTGTAAGGCCTCGGGGTCAGACCGCCGCAGGTAGGTCCAGTCGATAAGTTACCGCTCATCAAGTTACTCTGCGTATCATAGACACAACTTTGATTCGCCAAATCGGGATTAGGCGCCGTAAAAGGATTTCCTTGTCCTGGATAAGCAGGCCCCGCTCCTCCGGGAGAAAGTTGAAATCTTCCGTCGTTGTCTCGATCGTTTCTTTCGGTCAACTGAAAGTTTCCCCAAAATTGAACCATAAAACCTTTGAGCGGGGTATTGATGTTGATCGTAGGTTGATAAGAAGGTACGAACGTTGTCGCCGGGTAGCTATCGTTTCTTCTTCGATTTGCGATTTCTCCGGAAAAGCTCAACCCCCTCCAGATAAAGTCGGAGACGATCTCGTGAGTCACGTCGATCGTAGTATCGTTCCCTTGCGTTCCTGCGTGAGGCGGTTCTCTTTCAATGGGCGCGGCGATACCTGCATAAGGGTTGGTATGAGTCGGTTCCGTTTTTGGAGAAGTCGAAGATTTATCGGAAGCCGCCAAGGCATTCTTCCCTTTCTCCTGCGGTTTTTCATAGGTCACGCTTACGACGTTATCCTTATTGATATAACGAATGAAATCTTCGTTCTCCGCGAGGAGTATCTTCTCGTCATCTTCAAGAATTACCTTTCCGCGATAGATCAGACCGTTTTTTAAACGGACGATATCCGCGGCGAGGATCGGGAATGCAAAGAAGAGAAATGCGAAAAAAAATAGAAACGTCTTCGGCCTCATAAAGTTTCCAACCTTATCAATTTTTTATTTCCAAATTTTCCAATTTTCAAAGAGAAATGAAACCGAATTGAAGCTCTGTGTTTTTAACAAACAACCCGGGAAGAATAACAGAAATAGAAACCGAAGGCAAGAATCAACTCAGAAAAAACTTTTTCTTTCGAGCAAGTTCGGTTCGTTGAAATTTCAAGAAGTGCATTCTTTCCTTCAAAGGAGGAAAGAGAATTGAGACAAAACAGCGTCTTTTTAGAGATAATTTTAATAAAAATTCAACTCGTATAAAAAAGAGGAGGTATAGTTTTATAAATCGAAGCAAACTGAGACCCGCGTTCTCCAGCAAACTTACAAACAGTTCATTTCCGGTGAGAAAATAGAATTGCAAAGAAATGCCTTACCCAATTCGAAAAGAAGAATTAAGATAGAATGAATTTGGAAGGAGACTGAAATCTGAAAATCCAAACTGAGTCTCTCAATGAAATCGGAAAAAAGAATCATGAAATTTTATTTAAGACATAAGCAGGCTTTGAAGTTTTCTGAGGACTCACCTCAAAAGAGTAAAACCAAATTCTTAAATCCAATTGTAACAATGAGAGTTTCCTTCCCGATTTCGATCCAGGAGCGGTCCGCGTCATTTACGATCCTCCAAAAAAAAGGCGTATCCTTGTATTTGGAATCGATAGAAGCCGAAATGGAAGAATTGTCGGAGTTCCGACGCAGGAACGCTTTTTACTTGCAAAATAATGAATTTATGATACAGCAATGTCTCCCGATTTTTCCCGCCACCGCTCCCCACCACCCAAGATCAGGGTGGGGCGCGCGCCTTTTTCGGGATTGTCGTGGTTCCGACGGATTTTTCTTAGGGAGCCGATTCCTTTTTGATCGAGTTTTGCAAAACCGGGGGCAGAATGAATTATAATTTTTTAATGTTCTTTCGGTCTAAAGCTGGAAACGAAGTCGGGAATCGATCGTATGAGTAAGGATTTCGATTCTCTTGAACGTTTAAAAAAAGAATTAGAAGATTCTAAACTTCAAATTCAAAAGTTGGAATACGCGCTTCGAGAGAATGAATTCTTAAAGAACTCCCTCCAAAAGGCGGAAAAAAGAATTTCTCAAATCATAGAAAATTCCCCGGACGCGATCGTAATTCTAAATATGGAAACCGGAAAATTTCAATCCGTAAATCAAAGAGCCTCGGATCTTTTCGGTTATTCACTGGAAGAATTTCAGACGATCGGCCCGATCGAAATCAGCCCTTACCTTCAAGAAGACGGAAGATCGAGCGAAGAGTCCGCGATCGGTTATCTCAAAAGAGCAAGTCAAGGCGAGTTAGTCACCTTTGAATGGCTTCACAAATCCAAAACCGGCGAAATCATTCCCTGCGAAGTACGATTGATTTCTCTTCCGGGAGAAAGTCTTTTGATTCGCGGAAGTATTCTCGACGTTCGCGATCAGAAAAAAATCAAAGACGAACTCAAAGAAAATCAGAAACGTCTGGAATCGGCGATCTACGGAGGAGAACTCGGACTTTGGGAATGGGATATTCCGACTAACGGAAATACGTATAACGTCTATTGGGCGGAGATGCTTGGATATTCTCTCAACGAACTTTCGCCTCACATAGACACTTGGAAATCTCTGATTCATCCAGAAGACTCTCCGATTGCGGAACAAGCGCTTCAACGATATATAAACGGAGAATGTCCAGTCTATGAATGTGAATTCCGTTTAAAATGCAAAGACGGTTCTTGGAAATGGGTTCTCACCGTGGGAAAATTTCAAGACTACGATTCGAACGGTAAACCTCTGAAAATGTATGGTATCCACGCGGATATCAATCGTAGAAAAATAACGGAACAAGAATTGAAGGAAAAGGAAGCGGCGCTTTCCCGTTCCCAAAAGTTGGCTGGTCTCGGATCCTGGGAGTATAATATTTCGAGCCAAGAAATGCACGTTTCGGAATATCTTGGAAAAATTTACGAATCGGAGAATCTCTCTTCGAAAGGAATCTTCGGTCTTGAAATCGTTCACCCGGACGATCAGACACGGTTTCAAAATTATTTCCAAGAGGCAATTCTCAACAAACATATTCGAGAAATAGAATATAGAATTTTAACACCATCCGGAAAGACAAAAACTCTTCTCAATCAGAGCGAATTGATCGAAAACGAAAAAGGAGACGTAGTTAAAATTATCGGCTCGATTTTGGACGTAAGTGAAAAAAGAAAAAACGAAAAACTTCTTCAATATCGACTCGGTTTTGAAACTCTTACCACCAAAGTCTCCAGTGAAATCATCAATCTACCCTCCCATGAAATTCCGAAAACGATCCAAAGGGCCCTTGAAAAACTCGCGTTGTTTCTCAACATGCAACGAGGATCCATCGTTCTTTATAACGAAGATTATACGACCAGACAAGTGATCTACGAATGGATTCATCCGAGAGCATCAATTCAAAGGGAGAATCTGCATCGGATCGAGGAAATCGATCCGAATAGCTTTCTCACAAGCGAAATGAGAGCCGGAAGAATCGCGAAAATCGAAAAAAAGCGAGATCTTCCATTGCATTCAAGATCGGATCAGGAACTTTTTATTCGAAATGGCTTCGAGTCCTATCTCGCAATTCCACTCATGATCGGCGGAATTCTAAAAGGAAGACTCGGCTTCGGTTCGGAAAGTATCGGAATCAAAAAAGAACAGGATCTCGATCAACTTGAAAATCAACTCCTTAGAAACTTCGCGGAAATTATCATCAACGCTCTTGAAAGAAAACGAGTGGAAGACGAATTAAAACAGGAACGGGACTTGCTTTCTTCGATCACCGAAAACAGCGCCACCTCAATTACGGTTTTAAACACGGAAGGTAAAATCCTCTACGCCAACAAAAGTTCCGAATACGTTTTGGGAATCAAGAATACGGACATCACTTCCCGATCGTATAACTCACCGCAGTGGGAAGCAAGATCCCTCGATGGAACGGAATGGAAAGAGGAAGACCAGCCATTTACACAGGTTATAAAAAGTGGCGCACCGGTCTACGATATACGTCACGCGATCGTAACGGAGAACAAAGAAATCAAATATCTTTCCGTAAATGGCTCTCCCGTAAAAAATGAAAAAGGGGAAATTCAATCCCTCGTTTTTCTTGTTACCGATATCACGGAGAATGTTCTAAAAGAACGCGCGCTCAAAGCAAGCGAGGATCGATACAGAACAGTAGCGGAACAAACGGGAAGTATTGTCTACGACTACGACATATCCACCGGAAACGTAACTTGGGCCGGGGCCGTGTATTCTCTTACCGGATTCAAATTAGAAGAATTCCAAAATTTTAATATAGATAAATGGATCGAATTCATTCATCCGAAAGATTTGGACCGTGTTCTCCGTGAAATGGAAGAATCGATGGCGAAACATACGAAGTTTAGGTCCATCTATCAGTTTAAAACGAAACAAGAACGATACATATTGGTCGAAGACAGAGGAGTTTTCCTCTATGACAAAAACAATCAGCCGTTCCGAATGATGGGAGCGATGATCGATATCGCCGAAAAGAAAAAGGCGGAGGAGATGTTAAAGGACAGCGAAGAAAGACTTCGTCTCGCTCTGAACGCCGCGAACATGGGAAACTGGAGTTGGGATATCAAGGAAGACAGAATCACTTGGTCCGAAAAAGCCTTCCAGATATTTAGGACCCAGCCTTCCGAATTCAAAGCCAACCTTCGGGCTCTCTACCAGCTAACACATCCCGATGACAAACCGCTTCTCGAAAGAACGATTCAAAATCTCTTAGCCGGAAAAAATCCTGGAGACGACTATTACTTTCAACACCGATTGCTCCTTCCCAACGAGGAACTCGCTTGGATCGAAGCGAAGGGAAAACTCTACAGAGATAGAAATTCTCAACCACTTCGCCTCGTGGGAACCGTTACGGATATCACGGAGCGAAAAAAAGCGGAGGAAGAACTCAAAACCTCCGAAATGAGATTTCAGACATTCTACCAATTCTCCAACGAAGCGATCATTCTATTAGAAAAAGGCAATATTCTTATCAACGACTCGAATCCTGCCTTTCAAAAACTTTTCGGATATTCCGCAAGCGAAGCTACCGGACTCAATTTGATACGTCTTCTCTCAAGAGGTTCTTTGAAGGATCTGAGAAAAAGAAACTTTTCGCTCGGAGGTAAGGATTCCATAGAGATCGTCGCAAGGAAAAAAAATGGAAACTTCTTTCCGGCAATCGTAAGCCTTCGAACCTTTATCAATAAGGGCGTTGAATTTTACTCCGTCAACGTCATCGATACGACTCCGTTTAAGGAAGCCGAAGAACTCCGAATCGTAAATAACGAAATTAGGGTCAGAAACAAACTCATCGAAATTCAGAAAACGGAATTGGAACATACTCTTGAGAATTTAAAAAAAACACAATCCCAGTTGATCCAATCCGAAAAAATGGCCGCACTCGGACAATTGATGGCTGGGATCGCGCACGAAATCAACAACCCGATCGGTGCCGTACAAGCCTCAAACCAAAACATACAAGAATGCCTCAATCGATTTCGATCCCTTCTCCCCGATGTTCAAATCGCGATGGGATCGCTCAATGCAACTCTAAGGGAACTATTCGCAGAATTCATAGAAATGGCTATTTCCGGAAACGAACATTTCACCGGGATGGAACAGAGAAACCGAAAAAAAGGGATCGCCAGCGTATTAGAATCCCATAAAATACCTGCTCGACTGGCCGTTTCCTACGCCGACACGTTAGTCGATATGGGCATCGGAGAATTACCTGAAAAATTCGTACCCCTTCTCCTTTTGGATCAGTCGGAAATGATCTTAGAATATTCCTCCTTGGAGTCCTATTTTTTTAGGAACACAAAGACGATCCAAATCGCGGTAGACCGTATTTCCAAAATTCTCTACGCACTCAAAAACTTCTCACACTTCGATATCGCAGGGGAACGAATCCTTGCGTCGGTCAAGGATACGATAGAAACCGTTCTTACGATCTATCACAACCAGTTAAAAAAGGGCGTGGACCTGCGAAAGGATTTCGAAGAAGTTTCTCCGATTCTTTGTTTTCCGGACGACCTCCTCCATATCTGGACCAATCTGATTTACAATTCTTTGCAGGCGATGCAGTTCAAAGGAAAAATCACAATTCGACTCAAGAAACTTAAAGATGAATTGATGGTAGAAGTAAAAGATAACGGACCAGGAATCCCATCGGAAATTCAGGAAAAGATTTTCGAACCGTTCTTTACGACCAAAGCTCCCGGAGAAGGAAGCGGACTCGGTCTCGATATCGTAAAAAAGATCGTACAAAAACACGAAGGAAGAATAGAACTGGAAAGTGTTCCGGGAATGACTTCGTTTAAGATTTACCTTCCGATTCTTGCCGAAAACGTACTTTAGAAGTTAGCCGATTTTTTTTTGCTTCAAAATAATTTTTTTCCATACTTCAATGCTGATTTCGATTTCAGAAGAAACCGGAACAATTATATCTATACCATAAAACGGAAAGGGAACTCTCTTAAGAATGTTCGCTTGTGGTTGTCCTTACGAAACCCGTCTTTACCGGAATGCAAGAACCTTCTCCTTTACATTCTTTCAAAATAAGAATGCCGTGCTACAGATTTACAAACGCGCTCTTCAAGAAAAAGCGAAAGAGTCGAGGTTTTTATAAAAGAAGCGCGATTCCAGCAAAGAGGAGCAAACCATACACGACGATCTTAAATTTTTCTTCCGGAATCACGTGGTGGAGTTTTTCGCCGGTAATAATACCAAGAGGTATTAGAATCCAATAATATGACAACATTTCTAAATTCTTGGCGTTATAGAGACCCTTAAAAAAATAAAGAACGCTAAGGGTAGAATTCAAAATCAACCAAACGCAAGAGAGCGTGACCCTAAATTCAGCCTTACCTTTTCTCAAACCTGACAAAGCATAGACTAAAATTGGACCTCCGGATGCATAGATACCATGCATTACGCCGGCGGCGATGGTACATACCAGCATCCACCAAGTCGAATGCGGTTTTATTCCACCTAACTTTGGTATTAGTCTAAAGATCAATTCCCTAAATGAAACCAGAATGATAAAAATGCCGAACGCACTCTTTAAGTAAGTATTTGTCAACTGGAGAAATATCCCGTATCCTAACAAAAATCCCAACACCATCCCTGGAAGAATTTTTCCAAACAAAAGGGCTGGATCAATTTTTTTATAATATCTGCTTACAATATAAACTCCAAGAATTATATTCAAAGGCGCTAATACTGGAAGTAATTCCGGAATAGGAAACAAAAAAGAACCGAATGTCACTGCAATCACGATACTTCCGAATCCGGTAATCGTTTCGATCGTATAACACAAAAATATGATCAAGCCTAAAAGAATAAGAATTTCCATCACAGAAACTCCGATTGTGTATTTTTTTTCATAATCCAAGTAAAAAAATTCGGAAACAGTCGTGATAGTAAATAAGATAGTTTTGCGATTGGAGATAGTACAATTCGTTTTTTCCTCTTCGCAACAGATCGAAATATGTTTTTTGCGACGACTTCAGGAAGCAAATGACTACCGATTGTCGGCTTGTCTCTGGTTAATTTTTTACCATCCCCATCCATTGTATTTTTATCAAAGAGCGTTTTTACAAATGCGGGGTAAACTAAACAAACGTGTAATTCGGGTTCTAACTCGGAACGGATTGTTTCAAAAAAACCGGATAACGCATGTTTAGAAGAAACATAACCTGTCCTGCCGTATAGAGGTGAAAATCCTGCTACGGAAGAAATCCCGATTAAAGATCCTTTCCCCTTGACCAAATGTGGAATTGCCGCATGACATAAAAAGACGACTGAGTTGAAATTAATGGACATTACCTTTAAAATTACTTCCGGATCGGTGTTTTTAAAAAGCGACCGATGGGCAATGCCGGCGTTACAAATTAAGCAATCAAGCCTTCCAAATCGCTCGACGGTTTCTCCAATCCAAGTTTCACAGCTCTCTCTTCTTGTTATATCGAACTCACTGGATAATATCCGGTTAGAATTCAATTTATTTTGGGTCAGTTTTTGTGTCATCATAGCGCCGTCTATATCGCATAGGCTCAGATCCCAACCATTATTATAAAATTCTAATGCAGATTCAAAACCGATTCCACCTGCGGCTCCGGTGATAGCGACTACTTTCCGTTCATTTTGTGACATCGTTATTTTCCAAATAAAAATCTAAGACTTCGCTACTTGATCTTTTGGGTACATACCCGAATTCTTCTTTTAGATTCCGATTTGATAATACGGGTCTATATCGTAAAAAATTTACCTGATCGGGTCCATATTGAGTGAGGTGTAATTTCTGCAAAAACCACAAAATCGTTTTGATGACGATCGCCGGTATTGGTAGGTAGATTTTATTGATTCGTGCCGCGATTTCTCTCAGAGGTATCGCCCCGTCGCCTGCTAAATTATATATACCGTCTTTTCTCGTGATTAAACCTTGCAGGATTATGCTGGAAACGTCTTCGTCTTCAATAAACACGAACGGTGTCTTGCTTCCTACGATTCCGATGATCACGGATTTTTTGAAAAGATCGGTTATTTGATTGTTTACGTTTTTACCTAAGATTGTCCCGGGACGTAATATTAATTGTTTTAAGTGCGGGGAATCATCTCTATATTTAGAAAGTAATTCTTCCACCTCTCTTTTATGAGCGGAATAAGCGAATTCTTCATTCCCTCTAATTTCATCCGTTTCGACAATCCACTCAGGATTATTTTCGTAATATCCGTACGCCGCTCCGCTACTTGTGACAATAATATAATCGGTTTTAGCTTTTAAACACGCATCCAGTAAATTTTTGGTTCCTCCTATATCTATTTCATGCTGAGTTTCTCGACTCATTTTTCCGATAGGATTCATAACCGAAGCGAGGTGCACTACCGAATTTATATTATTATTTTTTAATACATTTTCAATTTCCGGAGATCGAACGTCCATTTTTTTGTATTCGAAGTATTCCGGAAACTCCCCGATTTCATCCCGCAATGATTGAATCAGATCTGAAGATTCAGACACAATGTCTAATCCGATCACCCGATTTGGACGATCAATGTTTAGGAAAATTTTTCTTAAAACTGCCTTCCCTATAAATCCGAAGGCGCCGGTAATCAATATGTTTTGATTTTTTAAGGAATTCAATCAACGATCCATAGAGGAACCTATTCGATAGGTCTCTTATTAAAAATTTTTGCCAAAGTAAGTCCGGATATGATATGCCAAACACCCCACCACGCGGCCACCAAAGCCATACCACCAAGGCCTCCGAAAAAATCAAAAATCAGTGTTAATCCTAATCCGGAATTTTGGATTCCCACTTCGATTGCGACCGCTCTGGAATCATATTCCGTTAACCGGAATATCTTGGAGGAAAAATAACCGACAGCAAATGCGACCGAATTCTGAACAAACACCGCAAAAAAAACTAAGTGAATATATTTTCTAAAATTTTCAAAGTTCGCGGTCAGCGCCAAACCAATAAAAACGATGAAGAAAATAATCGATGCATACTTGAAAGATTTTTTAATTTTTTGAGTCAGCTGGGGAAGCTTGTGGGAAAAGAACAACCCCAATGCAAGCGGTATACCGAGGATTAAAAAAACGGTGATCACCATCGAAAAAGTATCCAACTGAATTTCTTTCAAAATCTTATCCGTTCCCGGAGTCAATGATCCCCAAAAGGCAATATTGAGCGGAGTCATCACGGTCGCCAACGCAGTCGAAATGCCTGTCATACTTACCGACAAAGCGGTATTTCCCTTAGATAAGTGAGTGATAAAATTTGATATGTTCCCGCCAGGACAGGCCGCGACCAGAATCATTCCTAAGGCAATCGAGGGTGCTGGCTGAATGATTTGCACTAAGATCCAAGTGCTAAAAGGAAGTAAAATGAATTGAGCGATCACGCCTATAATGGGCGCTTTCGGTTGCTTCCAAACGCTATAAAAATCTTTCAACTTTAAATCTAAAGCTACACCAAACATGATGAATGCTAAAACTACGTTTAATGCAATTAAACTATATGGGTTGAAATTTAAGTGTATTGTATCTATATCCACTTTTTCTCCTTTTGGAACGCCTTTAATTTCCGTTAACTTGCCATTTAGTCAATGTTTATATGAATCACATTCACATAAAAACATCTCTCCGCCGATGGAAACGACCAATAAAGTATTAAGACAGAAAACTCTTTAGGTCGTTTGAAATCATTTTCATAAGTCGGTTTTCGATTTGTTTTTGTCTATTTGTTACTTACGACTCGTTTTTTGAACATTCTGAATACCCAATAATAAGGTATCGATACTTTTTGAAATTAATTCGTTCAATTCAATACCCACTACTTTTAGATTATTACGGGTTTGTAAAGTCAAAACGCCGTCTAGAGTGGCCCAAAAAGTGTATGCCGTCGTCCAGGGATTTACTTTCCTGAATTCACGGGTTTTTATTCCATCTTGGATATTATTTTTTACTAATCTAAGAACCCTAAGTGTCTTTTTGTCGATCAACTTGCTGATCCTACTTCCTCTTTCCCGTAAGTCGTTATCTTGTAATGTCACCATTACGATAATCTGATAATATTCCGGATTCTTTTTATAGTAATTACAGTAGGCGAGAGACAACTCTCGCAATGCATTTCCCCTTGTTTGCTTGATCGATTTTTTAACGGCGTCCATCAATTCCCTTCTCAAGCCGTCGATCCCGATATTTAAAAGGGTTTTGAAAATTTCAATTTTGCTCTGATAATAAATGTAAAACGTCCCGGTGCTTAGCCCTGCATACTTGGTAATGTCTCCGATCGTTGTTTTTTCATAACCGAGTTTGCAAAACTGCTTCATCGCGCTATGAAGCAACTTTTCTCTTCGTTTCGATTTGTCCTTTTGATTCCTTGCTCTCTGACCTTTCATTTAATTCTTTATTTAACCGTGAAATTTTTTGACGAACCGTATTGCGATAAGTATCCCTTTCTACGTAATAGGCCATCCTGTCTAATTTTATATAATGGAATCCGCCGCTTAGGTCTATGTTTCCGTGCGACTTTTCTTCTACTAATTTTCTTGCTTCTTTTGTATTTTCTTCTAATCCCTTTATAAATCCCGCGACCATTTCGGCCTGCTCATATCTTCCTTCCCATCCGATCCCGGATGCTTCGACCATACCCATAACAAATAAATTGTTATATACCGGATGAAACGTATTCAAATACAAATCGGGAGCGGCTCCTTTCCAATTTAAGTAAGTCGGACTTATGAATGGATAATAGAGTTTATATCCCGTCGCATACAATATGAGATCAAATTCTTCGGATGTTCCATCCTTGAAATAAACGGTCTTTCCGTTGAATTTTAGAATATCCTGTTTGATAGCAATGTCGCCGTGTCCTAAATGATGCAATATAAGAGAATTCACGATCGGATGACTTTCATATAATTTATGATCCGCCTTTGGAAAACCGTATTTTTCCGGATCCAAGGTGAACATGCCCAATATAATAGAATCCACTTTTTGTTTTGCCCAGGCTGGGAGTTTAAATAGACCGCCTAACGTATCCGCGGGCTTTCCAAAAACATATTTTGGTACGAAGTGATAGCCTCTTCGTACGCTCATCTTTACTTTTTTTGCGTAATGAATCGCATCGACGGCAATGTCACATCCGCTATTCCCGGCTCCTACGATGAGGACTCTTTTCCCTTCGAAAATTTTCGGACTTTTGTATTCGGAAGAATGCATGATCTTGCCGGAAAATTTTCCCGGATATTCGGGGATATTCGGATGATGAAGAGTCCCCGTCGCGATCAGAATCCCCTTATAAACTGCGGAATCGCCATTGTGAAATTCTACTAACCAGTTTTGATCAACGGCTGTTACATTCTTAACCTTTGTATTGAATTTATAATATTTGTATAAATCAAATTCTTTCGCGAAGTCTCGAAAATAAGTCGCCAACTCCGTGTGCGAGGGATATTCCGCAACGGATTTCTTCATCGGAAATTCTGCGAATTCAGTCATTCTTTTTGAAGATATAAGATGAGCCGTTTCATAGACGGTACTATGCGGATTTTCGATGTCCCATAGTCCACCAACGTCTTTATACCCGTCCACTCCTTCAAAAGGAATATGATATCTCTGAAGGTTTCTCGCCGTAGCAAGACCGGCCGGACCGGCGCCGATAATTAAGAATTTTTCACTCTTGTCCTGCGGCTTACGTTTTGATCCGGTTTTTTTGATTTCAGGCTTAGCGTTCGACATAGAATTCCTCTCGAGGGCCAATCTATAACTCAGACCGAATTAATGTCAACAAAATAAGTGAATGATATTCATATATATTCGAGGCACGCATCTTTTGAACTAGATTTTTAAACTATTTGAGGAAACAGGTGTTCGGCGTCATCGTTCGAAAAACGTATGAAAAAGAACAGACTTGTCTTTCTAATTTTTCAACCTGTATGAATCTCTGCAGGTTAATCTAGGATTGATTCCCGGAAAGAGAGAAAGAGAATATGGAAACGAGTTCGCGTTATAAGAATCGGGGTGAATTGATAATTCATGCCTGAACGCCATTGTGCATTTCGGGCGATCCAACCTCGAATATGCTTTTGATACGCTTTTTTTACGAATTCCTATTTCGAAGTGATCCGCGAAACTCAACTGGACCGGGATGAGCGGTCTATAATGCGACCAGACTCTTTTCTACCAATAGTCGTGGATAAATTTTTTAGTTTTTTTTCTCCATTCTCGCCAAAGTAAATTTGGTTCCGATGATTCTTCTTTGATGCTTTCAATACAAATTGGAGAGATCCGGTCTTTTGGTGGAGACGGAAAATGTTCGATTGGTTTTTATATAGGAATCTAAACCTTAACCGAAATGGAAGACGTGTTTCGGAAAAGCGCTAACGCGAAGACGAATCTTATCCCTGTAATGCGGTGGTGATCGTTGAAACCAATTCTCTTTCATCCCAAGGTTTTTTAAGATAAGAGCGAAGATTGATTTCCTTTTTTAACGCTTCAATGGAGGAATCGTCCGCGTGACCCGTAACGATCACTTTCTGGATTTCAGGATATTTGCTGTGAACCTGTCTTAAGAATTCGTCCCCTTTTACGTTCGGCATCAACCAATCGGAAATGATGACCAAAATTCGGACGTCTTCGTGAACCAGCTCTTCTATGATTTGCCAAGCCTCACCGGCGTCTAACGCCGTTTCGTACCGGTAGCCGTCTCCAAGATGACGTTTCACCTGAGATTTCATGCTCATAAGAATCAGAGCTTCATCGTCTACAAAAAGAATTGCCTTATCCAACTGAGGTACTCACCTATTCTATTCGACTCGCCTAATGAGAAAAAAACGCAAGGGGTTACACTATTTGGAAAAAAAATAATGGCAAGTCAATTTTGAAAAAAAGATCGACCTCTTTTAAAGCGAAACTTTTGGAACCGGAAGAATTTCGGGAGAAGGTTCCATGATATAATAACCCTGACAATATTCCACCCCAAGGGATCGAACCGTGTCAAATTCTTCTTTCCCAGCGACGAATTCCGCGATTACCTTCGCACCGATACGATGTGCCATTTCCGTCATTGCAGAGGTAAGAAGCAAAGGAGTCCGGCTCAAGTGAATCCCTTGGATGAACTTGCCGTCGATTTTGATAAAGTCGGGATCGATCTCCATCAGTCTTTCGAAATTGGATTGATCCACCCCGAAGTCGTCTATGGCAATTTTACAACCGCATTCCTTCAGCTCTTTGATCGTTTCCAAACCCCGGTCGCCTCCGGTAAGTCGATCCGTTTCTAAAATTTCGAGAGTCAATCGTTCCGGAGGAATTCCGTAGTGTTGAAGACGACTCATCACCCAAAGTGTGAACCCTTTTTTTTCCAAATCGGATTCGGAAATGTTTACCGAAAAGGAATATTCGGGATGTTTTGAAAAGTAACGAAGTGATTTTTCGATCATGATCGGAGTTAAACGTCGAATCACTCCGGTGGATCTCGCAATGGAGATAAAACTCGCGGGAGAAAAAACTTCGTTCCCTTCTTGAATTCTTGCGAGACATTCGAACTTTGTAATCTTCTCCAATTTGTTGTCGTAGATCCCCTGAAAAAAAGGAATCACATTACCGGCGTTAATCGCGTCGTTGAGTTTTCTGCCCAAAACAAGATTGATTTGATACTGATCCCCTTCTTCCATCGAGTTTGAATACTGCATCAGCTCAAGTTCCCTGTTTTGAGCCGCATTCATCATCGCGATCCTCGCTTTATAGTATAACGCGGAATAGTCGGTGGCCACTCCTATGGAAACGTTGACTCGAAAAGAAATTCCGTCCGCTTCCAGATATTCCGATCGGAGAAGAATTCGGAAGGCGACCAAAAGAGAATGGAATTTACTTTCTTCGAGGTCGGAAAGAACGGCCACTTCGTCTTGATAAAGATGGAACAATCTCCCCGACTTTCCTAAAAACGTCGAAAGAAAATTTAAGAATCGGTTGAGAACCTTATGATAGACGCCGACGCCGAAATGATGCGTGGTCGAAGTGGAGGATTCGATTCGAATCACGGATAAAGTGGAAGGAATTTTTCTACCTTCCTTTTCCTCCAATTCCCTACGCAGACTTTCTAAATTGGGGAGATCCGTTTCCCTATCATACAGAAGCGTCTTCTCCAATTTCTGATTGAGGTCCAAAAGAGAAACGTCTTTGAAATACGATTTGAGCGCCTCTCGAATCGTAAGAATCAAATCGTTGGAGTCCCAAGGTTTAGAAAGATAACGATATAAATTCGCGTGATTCAAAGCGTTTCCTACGGCGTCGGCCGACGCTTGGCCGGTAAGCATGATCTTACGAATGTCCGGATTTCGATTGTGGATTCGAATGAGAAGTTCATCACCTTTCACACCCGGCATCACTTGATCGCAGATCACGACCGGAATGTCGATCCCGCTCGCCATATATTCTTCCAAAATTTCCCAAGCGGACTCCGCATCTTCGGCCGTCTCGATATCGTATTCTTTTCCGAACGCGAGTTTGAGTTGTTCCTTGAGCCCTCTCAGAATGATCAATTCGTCGTCGACCAAAAGTATAACGGGTTTAGAATCTCCGCTTTCTTTCTTAGGAATTTCGTTTCCGTTCATTCATGATCCTAAACAGTGGTTCGTTTCACATCGTATCTTCGGGATGGAAAATATTTCATCGGAAGAATGATTCTGAGATATCGATCCCTTTTTCACCTTCTCAATCTAAAAAAGAATCGAAAGATTTCTCGTCCGTTCCATTCCTAACTCGCGTTAGTTTGTTCTATGGACGAAGGCTCAAACCAAATCTTCAGAGTTCTTCTATTTGACAACCGGGTCTGTAATTATACTCTTCCCCGTAGAACGCCAATGATTTTTTTCTATTCCTTTAAAATCCGGAAGGTTTGAATGCTCCTTGTTAATTTTGAGAACGAAAGAGAAATTAGTTTACCAGAAAATTCCTCGGCTCAGAGCCTGTTAGAAATCAGTTTATCGAACGGAATTCCTCACACTCACGCATGCGGTGGAAATGCAAGATGTTCCACTTGTCGTGTTTTAGTTTTGGAGAATCCTTCCAATCTTTCCGAACCGGAACAAAAAGAAAAGGATCTGTCTCAAAAGAAAGGCTTTCCGGAGGCAGTTCGACTTGCGTGCCAAGCCAAGGTTCTCGGCGACGTTCGAGTAAGAAGAATCGTGTTGGACGACGAAGACTACAATCTAACGATTCCGGGTTCGACAGCGGTCTCCGGTGAAGAAAAAGAAATTGCGATTCTTTTTAGCGACATCCGTGATTTCACCAGTTTTTCGGAATCGCATCTCCCATACGATGTCATCCACATTCTCAATCGTTATTTTTACAAAATGGGAGACATCGTTTTAAAACACGGCGGTAAGATCGACAAATACATCGGCGACGGACTTATGGCCCTCTTCGGAGTGGACGGAGGTTCCGCCGAAGAAATTTGTATCAGCGCTTTGCGCGCGGCGAAAGAGATGGAATTGGAACTCTATTCTCTCAACGAATATCTGAAATCCCATTTTCACATTTCCTTTCGAATCGGAGTCGGACTACATTACGGAAGTTGTATATTAGGACAATTGGGACATCCGGCTAACATGTCTTTTACGGCGATCGGAGATTCCGTAAACATGGCGAGCCGAATCGAATCAAAGACAAAAAAGGCAGGAGCTACCGTTCTCATTTCGGAATCGTTCTATCAACAAGTGAAGGATCGAGTTCGAAAAGGAAGAATCTTCTCCACCAAACTCAAAGGAAAAACGGGAGATTACAAACTCTATGAAATCCAGGAGATTCTAAAAAAAGCGAGTCTCAATACTTGGGAAGAAGCGAGAAACTATCTGCGAAAAATCATTCTCGTTCGGGAAACAGGGAGTTGGTTAAAACTAGTCTATCATCTTTCTTGTCTCTTTGACGAAGATGAAAACTGGTTGGGACTCAGCGCCGCAGTGAGCTTTCAAAACTTTCGATCCCTTCCCGAAAACCAGGACATCCTTTCCAATTTGGATCGGTTGATCGAGGCCAAAGAAAATTTCTTCCAAAAAAACGGAACCTCTTATTCTCTCGCCGACTTCTTAGCGTTAGCCGGCGCGGTCGCTCTCGAAAAATCGGGAGGTCCAAGAATTGCAGTCTCACCAGGAAGGACGGATCAGACGATCTCCCCGGTGAAACAAATTCTTCCATTGGCAATGTTGACTCAAAAAGATCAGCTCCCCTGCCTTGGAAAGATGAATCTCAATGTGAAAGACTTGGTCACGATCTCCGGAGCTCGTACGATCGGTTGGTTGGGAGCGGAATCGTTTACCGCAAATCCGTATTATTTCGACAATAGCTATTTCCACGTCCTTTTAAAAGCAGGCCTGGAAGGGCCGCTCTTAATTCCAAACGATCGAGAACTTTTAAAAAACGACGAGTCGAGAGCGCTTGTTTTAGAATACGCACTCAATCAAAACAAATTTTTCGAGGATTTTAGCGGAACGTATTTGCGACTCACGGCTTAGACATTCCCTCTGGAAATTTTTTTCTTGAACGAATCGGATTCTTCTCTAACTTGATCGATCAACCCTATTCCACTCTTACGTATAGGATTTTAGGAGATAGAAATGCAGAATGAAAATCAGAAATTCTCGACCGACGCGAAGGGAGAAGAACTTTTTCTCATCTATTTAAAGAATATTTTTTTTACCATCATTACTCTTGGAATTTACTATTTCTGGGCAAAGGTGAACACGCAAAAGTTCGTGCATAGACACGTTCTCTTTCAAGGCCAACGTTTCGATTATCACGGAACCGGAAAGGAGAATTTTCTAGGTTTTCTAAAGGGATTTGGACTGATTCTTGCGGGAACGATTCTCGCTGGTGGAATCTATTATATCGCTTCTCTCATCGGCGCTTGGGCCAGGTTTATCGTCATCATCGCAGTCTATTTGGGTTTGTTATACGTTATACCTTACGTCTCCGTCGGCTCCAGAAGATATTTCCTGAGCAGAACTTCGTTTAATAATATTCGATTTCGATTTAACGGAAAGGTAAACGAACTGGTGAAGGTTTTTATTCCCGGAGCGCTTCTTTCGATCGTTACGTTAGGAATTTATTCCGCTTGGTTTATCAATCATCTGGAAAAATTCTATATCGAAAAATCCCATTTAGGGAACGCAGACTTTCAATACGAAGGGAACGGGAAAAAACTATTCTTTATCTATCTCAAAGGAATCTTCTTTACTCCTTTTACTGCCGGTATTTATTTCTTCTGGTTTCACGCAAACGTTCATAACTATTTCTGGAATCACACCAAATTTCAAGGAATCTCTTTTCGTTCCGAACTCAAAGGTGGAAGCGTATTCCTAAATTCTCTCATCGCGATCTTTCTTGTATTTTTCACTCTCGGCATCGGAGTTCCTTGGGCCTATCTCAGAGGATTAAGAATTCTACTTCAATCCTTATCGTTAGAATCGGCTCCCGATCTTTCTTCGATCCAGAGCGTAAGAGATCCGAACGCAAGCGCTTTAGCGGACGGACTTACCGAAGCGAGCGATGCAATCGGAAGTATTTTCGGCAACTAAAAAGGATGCCCGATCTTTATTACGACGGTAATTCTGCCTTACCGGTCTCGGGAGTTCTAACTCCGAAAGAGACCGGTTTGGTTTTCCAATCCTCGGATTCCCCTCCAAATACATTCCATTTTTCTTATACTCAAATTCGATCCTTGGAAAAATTGGGAAACGAATTTAGACTCGAACTAAAAAGCGAGGAAGAAGGATTCGATTTGATTCTTACGTTCGAATCCAAAGAAAAAGCGAAACAAATCAAGAAGAATCAATACAAAACGTTTGGAGACGGATTCGGAGGTTTTTTATCCAGATTTTTGCAACTTCCGAATTTATACCAAATCGTTATCGCAGGATGTTTAGCCTTTGGAATCGGATTTCTATTGTTTACGAAACTAGATCGACTGTATGTATTTGTTCCGGAAACCGCGGACAAATCCTTAGGGAACCTAATCGGCGATCGTTTCGAAGCGAACTACTCAGAATGCAAAAATCGCAAACTCAAATACGGAATCGAAAAAATAACCAAAACCATTCTCCCCAAAAAAAGAAAAGGGCAACACGAAATTAAAATTCTGAGGAGCGATGATATCAATGCGTTCGCTCTTCCAGGAGGCAAAATTTATCTCCTCTCCGGATTGATTCAAGAATCGGAAAGTCCGGAAGAAATCGCCGCGATCCTCGCGCATGAAATTTCCCACGTCGATCAAAGACACGGAGTCCGCCAAGTCATACGGCTTTTGGGAATTTCCGTCGTAATCAAACTGGCGATCGGACTCGGCTTTGACGATATCGGTTCCCTGGAAACAATTACGGAAATTGTGAACACGCTCACGATTCTAAAATATTCCAGAGAGTTTGAAGAGGAAGCGGATCAAAACGCATTCGAAATTCTCAAAAGATCGGGAGTGGGAGTGAAAGGGTTCATCGATTTTTTTGAAAGGGAAGAAGCCAAAAAAATCTCCGTTAAAAAAGAACGGAACAAAAAACACCCCAAAGAGGAAGAGAAGAAGAATTGGGATCCGGCGAAGATCTTAGATTGGTTGAGCACACATCCGGATAATCAAAGTAGAATTCAAAGAGCAAAGGATTTTTCCAAAGGTCTCAAAACGCAAAGACGAGAGATTCAAATGGAAAATTGGAATCGGATAAGAAAGAGTTGTTCCGAATCTACTTGATTTCATCCAAAGGAAAGAATTCTTTTACAGTGTTCCCTAACGCGCGATCGAAATTTGCGAAGGAATTTAAAATTTCCTGAAGTAATGCTTCACCGTTCTTCAGGTCGTAGGAAGTAAGCGGTGTTGCTTCGAGAAGTTCTTGTTCTAACTGCGTATCTTTCATTGTCGTTCCAGATTTTAAGTGATTCGGTTACGTTAAGATTAGAGGGAAAAAACCGATAAAACCAACGGCGAAAAATATTTTTTTCCAAGACGAGATCTGAAATTCTTCTTAAATCGATTCCCAAATTTTTTTGCTCTCAAAAGTATGGGAGAAGATGGTCCAGTTTCAAACGATACTCAATTCTCTTAAAAGCTACGAAGCAGGAAAACCGATCGAACTCGTGGTTCGCGAATTCGGAATCGATCCGAAGGACGTGATTAAACTCGGATCAAATGAGAATCCGTTCGGTTGCGCTCCCGCGGTTATCAAAGCAGTACAAGACTTCGCTTCTAAGATGTCGTATTATCCGGACGATTCTTATCTGGACTTGAAGAATGCACTCGCGAGGAAATTCGAAGTTACGCCGGATCGGATCATTCCTGGAAACGGAAGCGATCAAGTTTTGGATTTTGCCTGCAGATGCGTTTTAGGAGTGGGTGATTCCGTCCTAATCAATCGAATCACATTTGCGATGTATCGCATCTACGCGCTTCAGTGCGGTGCAAAGGTCCATTCAACGGAAACGGTTCCTCATGACTTGGATGCATTCTTAGATCTCGCCAAAATCGTAAAACCCAAAATTCTATTCTTATGTACTCCGTCAAACCCAGTAGGAGACGCCCTTTCCAAATCGGATGTCTACGAATTTCTTCGGAGACTTTCACCCGAAACGTTAGTCGTCATTGACGCGGCCTATATGGAATTCGGAAAACAAAAGGACCAAAACAAGTTCATTCCGGCAAAAGAAGTAACGGATTTATTTCCGAACGTTTTTTTTACGGGTACATTTTCCAAGGTTTACGGCCTTGGCGGTATGAGAATCGGTTACGGAATCGGGAGTTCGGAGTTGATCAAGAATATTTACAAGATGCGTCCACCCTTCAGCGTGACCAATCTTTCGGCGCTCGCCGCCACCGAAGCCTTAAATAACGAAAGCCACGTCGAAAATTATCTCAAGAGCAACTTGGAAGAACTCGGACGTTACGAAAAATTCGCGAACGAAGAGAGTATAGAATTCATCGATTCGTACGCGAACTTTATTACATTCTTTGCAAGGAAACACGGAAAGTCTTCTACGGAAATTGCGCAGTCGCTTTTGCGAAAAGGAATCATCTTGAGAGATTTGAAAAGCTACGAACTGAACGCGCTTCGAATCACGATCGGAAGACCCGAGCAAAACGATAAGGTTTTGGAGGCTCTAAAAACGGAATTCATATAAGAATTTCATAATTTTTGAAGTCGATCGATTCACAATTTCAGAGTCCGAATCGCCGGAGGGAATCCCTTTCGCTCCCGAGACGAACGCAACCTAAAAAAAATCCGTCGGAACAACGACAATTCCTCCGTAAAAGTCGCGGGCCCCACCCTAATCTTGGGTGGAGGGGCGGGTGGCGGGAAAGTTCGGAAGATTTTGCTCTATCAGAAAATCATAATTTTGCAAGAGGAAAACTTGCTCTTTTCTTTTGTCGGAACTCCGACAAATTTCCTTTCGGGAAGATTTACTTTCAAAGAACATTTTCACGGGTAGATACGCTTTGAAAGTTCGCAAGGATCGTAAATTTGGAGTTTGGACGTCCAGGTTTCAAAAGAGATCAACTTTGGAATTCCATTCTTACCGATCTCCACCCAAAACAATTCAAACAGAACTTGGAAAATGACGGGAGAGGTCTTCGAAAGAACGAACAAAACGAATTTGTAATCGAAACGCAATTCTCCCTTGAAAAAAAGGGTTTAGTATTTTCTCAAAATACACGAAACGAATACTAAACCGAAAAGGTCTTACCCTCAAAAGGAGGAAATATGTTCAACTCAGAAGCAAAACAAAAACAAACGAACTCCGCAGTTCAAAGAAGCTCTCTTCAACGAACCGGCGAACATCAAATGCAGAAAAACGAAAAAGAAACCAAAGACAATTTTTTAGAAACTACGAGCAAACAATTTAGAATTCGACCCGAGCTCTACGACAAATAATCAACTTCCCTTCTTCCAAGCCGATTTTTCCCAAACCTTTTCCAGATATTCTTTGAGTTTTAACTCCATTCCGTTTCCGGTCGGAAAGTAAAAACGCGGAGGTTTCTCTGCAATCTCATCCGGGAAATAATTTTGTTCCTTAAATCCGCCGAAATCATGCGGATATAAATAACCCTGAGAAGCTCCTTCTTTTTTATGAAGAAAGGTAGGAGCGTTTCTCAGACGATTCGGAATTTTGATTGCAGTTCCGTGTTCTCTCACGAAGGACAAAGCCGCTCCGATTCCCTGATAACTCGCGTTCGACTTCGGACAAGAAGCAAGAAACGTAGTAACGTGTGCGAGAATCAATCTTCCTTCCGGCATCCCGATCGCCTCGAGCGCGTGCAAACCGGAAACGGCCAATGGCAAACCGTTCACCGATGCGTTTCCGATATCCTCGCTCGCGAGAATGATCAGTCTTCGCATAATAAAAAGCGGATCTTCTCCGCCTTCGAGTAAAACGGCAAGGTAGTATAACGCGGCATCCGGATCGCTTCCTCGCACCGACTTGATAAAAGCGGAGATGACGTCGTAGTGTGATTCTCCACTCTTATCGTATTCGATCACCCTGCTCTCCAGATATTCTTCGATATCCGCTTTTGAAATTTCGGATTCGGGAGGGAAACTAAAACTGATTCCTTCCAAGTTGGAAAGAAGTTTTCTCCCGTCCCCTCCGGAGAATCGAATGAGAGTTTCTTTCGCTTCGTCGCTGAGTTTGATCGGAGGTGAAAGATTCGAGAGACCTCTTTCTAAAAGCGAAGACTGTTCTTCCAAACTCAAAGGTTCTATTTTAAGAATCTGGCATCTAGACAAAAGAGGTCTTGTGATTCGGAACGCAGGATTCTCGGTCGTAGCTCCGATCAGAACGAGATGACCGGTCTCCACACCTTTTAAAAGGCTGTCCTGTTGCGAAGCGCTGAATCGATGAATCTCATCCAAAAAAAGAAGGATGGTTCCTTCTCTTTCCGCTCTTTCCAATAATTTTTTGATCTCGGCGACTCCGGTGGAAACCGCGTTGTATTCCACGAACGGAAGATTCCATCTTCTACAAAGAATTCCGGCTAACGTCGATTTGCCGGTTCCGGGAGGACCGTAGAGAATGATCGAAACCGGAGAACGATAATTTACGAGTTGTTTGGTGGCACGGGATTGTCCGATCACTTCCTCGAAAGAGGAAGGACGAATCTTATGCGCTAAAGGAGGAATCGGTTTTTTTGTAAAGAGGTCGCTCAATTGGATTCCAGTTCGTTTCGAATCTTTCGAAGGCAAGTTCGGATCGTCGCATTGCAGACGTCGCAGGCGCTGTGACAACAGACTAAGGATTGTTCTCTCACGTTCCCCTGAAGAATATTTTCGATCAATGCCGAAATGCGAATCGGAAGATCGAATAGATTCAAGTTTTCGCGAATGACTTCTTCTCTCGTTTTAGGAAATAAATTGGGTTGATTGGTTTCCAAGAATTCGACCTTGATTGCAATAGATTCTTCTTATCATAAGACTGCTGTAAAGAGCAGATGGTTTACATTCCGCCCCCGACCCAACCGAATTGGATCAGATAATAGAATACTATAAACCGAGGAATTCGAAAAAGACAACCCTGAAAAAAAAGAACATATCTCATTTTCATCGCACCCGCCGCGAGAGAAACCCAAGAATACGGAAGCGGTGTCAGAGCCGCCAAAACCACAGCCCAAAATCCGTAACGATGCAAGTAGTGTTCTAACTTTTGCTCGTGCTTCTTTACAAAACTCGCAACACCTTGGATCTTTGGGAGAAGAATTCTGCCGGTAAGATAGGAGATTGTTCCGCCTATGAGGCTTCCGATCGATGCGGAAACGATCACCAAAATGGAATTCAATTTACCGGCGACTGCGATCATCAAGAATACGTCGGGCGGAATAAAAACGTGTAAGGAGTCCGCGAGAAGAATTCCGATTCCGACGCCGAAAACACCCGTGATTTCGATAAACTTCTGTGAAACCGCAAGGACCGGTTCCGGAAACACTCTCGCAAGAAAAACAACTCCCAAAACGAGAATCACGATTCCGACTAACGTTTGACGAAATAATTTACGAACGACTCGATCCGGTTCTTTTCCCGGAACTTCTTCATTTTCTGTGGAACATTCTTTCGAGGTCATCTCTGCTCAACTTAACTAAGGTTGGTCGTCCGTGAGGACAACGGGAAGGATTTTCACAATAACTCAATCGGTTCAAAATTTCGGCGAGAATCGGATCGGAAAGATGATCTCCTTTTTTGATCGCCGAACGACAAGCCACACATTTCGCCATCAAATCGTATAACTCCGGTTCGCTGGATTCCTTTCCTTCGGTTCGGTTTAAAAAATCGAGAATAATTTCTTTTTCCTGGCCCGGCTCCATATAAGCGGGAATTTCGCGCAGTACGACGCTGTCCTCTCCTAAGGCGTCCAAGAATATTCCAACTTCCTCATATTCTTTTCTTCGATTTAAAATGTCTTCCTGTTCCTGTTTGGAAACGTCGATTCGAATCGGAGTCAGAAGAGGTTGGATTCCGTAATTTTTCTTTTCGAGTTTTCTCAAAACTTCTTCGTAACGAATCCTTTCGTGCGCGGTGTGCTGGTCGATGATATAAAAACCGTCCTCCGCTTCCGCGAGAATAAAGGTCTCAAACAAAACGCCGAAATGTTTTTTCGGAATAAAAGAAGAATGTTTTACGACGTTGTCCGTCAGAGCGTTCAGAGAAGCCCCCGGTCCCATCCGATCCAAATCAAAACCTTCCTGACGAGGAACGTCCGCAAAAAGTTCCCTGCTCAAAAGAGGACTTTGTCCGTTTCCCGCCGGAGAATGCGCTTGATAAAGAGAACTGCTTTTGAACGTATCGGAGGTTGGCCTCAAAAGACGTTTTTTTAATTCTAAAAAACTAACCGGAGTACTGGAACGAAGTTCCTTTTGTATGAGCGTTAAGAAGAATCCGTTGAATCCTTCTTCGTCCAAAAAACGAATTTCCTTTTTTGCCGGATGAACGTTGACGTCGACTCTCGAAGGATCGATTTCAAAAAATAAAAAACAATACGGATGACCGTTCGGTGGAAGGAGTTCGTCATACGCTTTTTTTAAGAGGACCGAACTATATTTGATCTCGATCGGACGTCCGTTGATAAAGATAAACTGACCGGTTCGATTGGACTTATAAAAATCCGGATCGCTGATATAACCGAAAGCTTTGATTCCACCTCGATCCAAACTTACTTCCAAAAGATGATCTCGGAAGTTTTCACCAAAAAGATCGATGATTCGATCCTTTTTGTTTTCTCTCGCGGGAAGCACATAGACTTCCTTTCCGTCTTGGAACAAACGAAAACGAATGTCCTCTCTCGCCAAAGCTTGAGTCGTAACACGGTCTCGAATTTTTTTATCTTCGGAACGAATTGATTTAAGAAACTTTCTTCGAACCGGAGTATTGAAGAATAATTCTTCTACAAGAATTTTTGTTCCGGTAAAACCGGGAATTTCCTCTTTTTCGGAAATTTTACCGCCTATGGATTGAATCTTCCACGCAGTCTTTCGGTCCTTCGTCCCACTTTCCAACGTTAGGCGAGATACGGAGGCGATGGAAGCGAGCGCCTCCCCTCTAAACCCATAACTCAAAACGTTTTCCAGATCTCCGTAGTCTTTGATCTTACTTGTGGCGTGTCTTTTCAGGGCCGGTTCCAAGTCTTCGGGATCGATTCCGGAACCGTTGTCCGTGATCCTCAATAAGGAAAGGCCGCCGTCTTTGGATTCGATATCGACTTGTGTCGCTCCGGCATCCATGGAGTTTTCCATGAGTTCTTTTACGACGGAATGTGCCGACTCGATGACCTCGCCTGCGGCGATTTGATTGATGAGTTCGGGACTTAGTTCTCTGATTTTTCCCATGGACTTCATTCCAGTCTCGGGAAGGAAAGCGCCGCTGTCAAGGACGGGAAGCCCTGGAATTCTACATTTTTCCGACAACCTAGTCCGGAAATTCAGATCCTCATTCCTTCCTGCAAAAGAACTTTCAGTCAAAATTCTACAGAGTTCAAAAAGAATACCGAGATATTAAATATTCAAATTACCATTTGATAAAAAACGTTCATACAAACAGAACGACCCGTTCTAACGATGAATGAGCGGTCCTTTCTTGTTATAACATTATCTATTTTATTTAGATATATTATATAATTCAGATATACTATTTTTCATTAAATCCTTGTAGCGTGGACGGATTCATTTTCTTTTCTCGTAAGGATTGTTTTTCTATCGACGTCCATTCCAGGAAGAGATGGTTTCAAAATTCTTTAGATCGGTTTTCCGATTTTTAAAAAATCAAAAGATTGAATCTCTCGAATTGATTTTGAAATCAAGAAACGGTGGCTTCTTTAAAACCCACAAAAAACACCTTAGAATAGAACGGATGAGGAAATATTAAATTAACAAAATGAACTTCGAACACGAATATAATTTAGAAAAGTTTGTAAACAATTCTTTGGATCTTATTTCGATTCAGAGATTGGACGGAACAGTCATACAAGTGAACCCTTCTTTTGAGAGGATCTTAGGTTGGTCTGAAAAAGATCTTCTTGGTAGTAATCCGTTTCACCTCTTACATCCGGACGATTTGGATTCTACTCTGAAAGAAATTGAAAAATTAAACCAGGGAATTCCTACGCTTGCGTTTCAAAATCGATTTCGATGTTCCGATGGAAGTTATAAATTCTTCGCATGGACTTGTTATCCGGACTTAAACGAAGGTTTGTTGTACACTTCCGGTCGCGATATCACGGATCTTGTGGAATCCAATCGAAAGATCAGTCAACTTGCGGCGGAACTCAAAGAAGCAAACAATCGGCTCTTTGAACAAGCTTCGACCGATCCTCTTACAAAACTCAAAAATCGAAGAGCCTTCAACGAAGCGCTTCACTATCTCATTCATCTTACTCTAAAACAAGAAAGCCAAATTTCTTTGATGATGATCGATGCAGATCACTTCAAAGCATTCAACGACCAGTTCGGTCATCCGGAAGGGGACCAGGTCTTAATCCAATTGGCTTCTCTTCTTTTGGAAAAAGCCGGAAGGGAAGACATTGTCGGTCGTTTTGGCGGGGAAGAATTCATCGTTGCATTACCGAACACTTCAGCCGAGTCGGCCCTTGGAATCGCGGAAACTTTCTTACATGCAGTTCGAGAGTTTCCCTGGGAGAAACGAAAGATCACGATCAGCATCGGAATTTCAACGTTTCCATTCGATTCTTCTTCGTTCGGCGAAAAAATGGATTTGCAAAAACTTCTCATCGCAAATGCGGACAAAGCTTTGTATCACTCGAAGGTCAACGGAAGAAACAGGGTGACGCACTATTCCTTCCTGGACCCGAAGGAGATTCTTCCCTGTCCTCAAACCAATCCGAAAAATTCCCTTCCGGATTGATCCGGTTTCTATTTGAGGACTTTGACGATGACGTATAACAACGAATACAATCTCGAGAAATTCTACAATTATTCCTTAGATCTTTTCTCCATCCAAAGGATGGACGGAACGGTGATTTCGGTCAATCCGGCCTTCGAAAGAATACTGGGTTGGTCGGCGGAAAATCTCCTCGGTAAAAATCCTTTCGATCTTTTGCATCCGGAGGATGTCGAGGAAACCATACTAGAATTTTCCAAACTCAATAGTGGAGTTCCAAAAGCTTCCATTCAAAATCGACTGCGTTGTGCAAACGGCAACTATCGCTATCTTTCGTGGACGGGCTTTCCCGACCTCGAATCCGGTTTGGTTTATATCACGGGTCGCGATATCACCGATCTTGTAGAGTCCAATCGAAAGATCAGCCAACTCGCCGCAGAACTCAAAGTAGCAAATGATCGATTGTTTGAACAAGCTTCCACGGATCCGTTGACTCAACTCAAAAACAGAAGAGCCTTCGGCGAGGAACTCCAGCGTCTCCTCTTTCTCATGCAAAAGCAGGAAAGCCAAATTTCTTTGATGATGATCGATGCAGATCACTTCAAAACATTCAACGACCAGTTCGGTCATCCGGAAGGGGATCAGGTCTTAATCCAATTGGCTTCTCTCCTTTTGGAGAACGCCGGAAGGGAAGACATTGTCGGTCGTTTCGGCGGGGAAGAATTCATCGTTGCATTACCGAACACTTCAGCCGAGTCGGCTCTTGGGATCGCGGAAACTTTCTTACGTGCCGTTCGAGAGTTTCCCTGGGAGAAACGAAAGATCACGATCAGCATCGGAATTTCAACGTTTCCATTCGATTCTTCTTCG
>NZ_QHCT01000011.1 GCF_003545885.1 Leptospira stimsonii | reverse complement strand
CGATTGGCATTGACGGTCAGATGATTCGAGATATGCTTCTTGAAGCAAAGGAGCAACGATTTGGTGATTCCAAAGTCCCTTCGACGCAGTTCCTATCAGACAATGGTCCTCAATATACTTCTTTTGCCACTATGGCTTTTATTGAAACGCTGGGATTTGAAGTTTGTCATACCCCTGCTTATTCTCCGGAGAGTAACGGAATGGCCGAAGCCTTTGTAAAAACATTCAAAAGAGATTATGTTTATGTGAATCACTTAAATCATGCTGAAGAAGTTATGCTGAAAATACACAATTGGATTGACGACTACAATTCCTTTGCGCCACATAAAGGATTGCAAATGTTATCGCCGAAGGAATTTATCGAAAAAGAGCTAACATTGGCTGTATGATTTTTGGGGGTAACTCCAAGGTGAAGCAATTGTATATGTATCAATAGTTAGTTGGATAAAAGGTAGTTACGATGAAGAAAAAACTTTAAGTATTCAAATAGGCGATAACATAGATTCTCCATTTGAATATCACCATCCTAAAAATATTAATTCTTCTTTAAGTATGGAATTTGATGTAGGGAATGCAATGTCCTTAAATATAAATAAAAATTCCCAGGCATGCTATCAGGGTCAGACTCACGGCCACGAAGGATTCCTCCTCAAAAAAGATGTAGCTGAGAAGCTATTAAAAAAAGATAAAAATAATTCTAAAGTATTATTTCCCTATTTAATAGGTAACGATTTACTTAAGGAAAAAGATTCACTCCCTAAAAGGTATGTTATAGATTTTAGTAACTATTCAGTTTTTGAAGCGCAGAAATTTAAAGAATTATTTAATCAAATAGAAACTACCGTGTTTTCTGTTAGAAAAAATAAAGCCAAAGAAGAAGAAGCAAAGAACAAAAAATTATTAGAAAAGAATCCTTCTGCAAAAGTTAATCATCACCACAAAAATTTTCTTAATTCCTGGTGGCATCTAGGCTATCCAAGAGAAGAACTCATGAATAGAATAAGAATAATTCCACGCTATATAGTCTGCTCCCGTGTTACTAAAAGACCTATTTTCGAATTTGTAGATAAAGATATTCATCCAAACGACGCATTACAAGTATTCCCGCTACCGGATGATTATTCATTTGGAATTTTAAGTTCAAGTATTCATTGGGCTTGGTTTAAAGCGAGATGTTCTACTCTAAAAGGGGATTGGAGATATACTTCCGACACGGTATTTGATTCCTTTCCTTGGCCACAAAACCCAACAATTAAAATGGTAGACGAAGTCGCTACTATAGCTCACGCATTTTACAAAGAAAGAAGGAAATTAATGGATAAACAGAATCTGTCGTTAAGAGATTTATATAGAATATCAGAAAAAAGTCCAAACAATGAGATTTCACAAATTCAAACGAAATTAGATGAAGCGGTTAGAAATGCTTACGGAATGAAAAAGAAAAATAACATACTTGAATTTTTATTAAAATTAAATCATAATCTCAGCCAAAAAGAAAAATCAGGAGAATTTGTTCAGGGCCCAGGTATTCCCATTAATATTAAAGATTCGAAAAAGTATATTAGTAGAGATTCTATTAAAATGGACCTTGCATAAAGTTGATTTTCGTACGTTTAAATAAGGCTTAATTTTTAAGCGACATAATTACCATTATCGGAAGTTAAGCAATCAGATGTATGGTATTTATTTTCTAGGCAATCTAATTTTTTCGTAGTTCCACCCCATTCTCTCTTTTGTATAATTTTAATATTGACACTTGTGTATCATAGTGATATATAAATCAATGTGATAGTGGGTTTTGCAAATGAAGAAACGAGATTAGTTTTCCTTGGTAAGCCATCAAAAAAGTTTCCGTCCAAAATTCACGAGCGGGCAGTTAAGAAATTAAAAATGTTGAATGCCGCGAAACGCCCAGAAGATTTACTGATACCTCCAAGTAATCGATTGCACGTGTTAAAGGGCGATCGAAAAGGACAATACTCAATTTCTATCGACAAGCAATTTAGGATTGTGTTCACTTGGAGCGAAGCAGGCGCAAGCGATGTTGAGATTCTTGACTATCATTAAAAAATCAGGAGTAATACTAATGGCAAAAATTATAAACCCCCATCCTGGGGAAATATTGGGTGACATTTTAGAAGAAATGGAAATTTCAGCTTACCGTTTGGCTAAGGAGACAGGCGTCCCTTCTCCAAACATTTACGATATTATATCAGGGAAGCGAGGAATTTCTGCGGAAGTTTCGGCAAGGTTTGGAAGGTTCTTTGAACAGACTGATTCATTTTGGTTGAATCTTCAAAATGAATACGATTTACGGAATATTGAACATGATCGGGAAAAAGAACTGAAAGAAATAAGAACCTACAAGCAAGTCGTATGATTATCAATGGTTTCCATTTATGAAAGTCAGGTACGAAAAATAAGAATCCCGCGAACTTAATTTGAAATTTCTAGTTTGCCAAAATAAAGAAATGAAAATATAATGAATATAGTTACTTTCGTTTTAGGTGCCGGTTTTAGTCATTCATTTGATAATTTATTTCCGCTATCGAATTCATTATTAATTGAAGCTAAGAATAATAATAAAATTCCGGATAATTTCCATGGAAATTTACTTACTCAATATATTAACGAATACTTTGGAGATTCTTGGGACAATGTTAATTTTGAAAAAGTGGCAACATTTTTACATAGTTCTCCATTTTCATTGGAGGGAGAAAATACAGCTATCTATTCCATTGTATTTGATCAACTAATTGGCCTCATTACATCGTCGATCGTTAATCGACAAATATCTCAATCAATTTCAAATGGAACGCATAAGAATTCAGAGATATTAGGAAAATTAAAAAAATATATCCTAAGTAATAAATCGGGAGTTGTGACAACAAATTATGATTTGATAATGGACAATTTATTACTCAATTCCGGTTACTGGTTCCCTGGAACTGGTTATGGACCAATCATGGATCCCGTCCCTCATATAACCAGAAATATAGAATCGCAGTTCAAGAGTTCGAATTATTATTGTGAATCGGAAATAAAATTGCTTAAGTTGCACGGCTCATTGAATTGGGCTGTTCCTGTTCATCAGGCTCCATGGAAAACAAATGAATGTTATTTGAATCCACCTAATACGAGAGAAAATCTAATGTGGTTAGACGCAACGCAATCTTCATTTTATAATGAAAGCCTTGGACTGAATTGGCCTTATACACCTTTTATTATTCCTCCAGTATTCGGAAAAAAATTGGATTCAAATATTATACATGATATTTGGTATCGAGCAACTTCCCGAATGAAGGTTAGTAATAAACTATATTTCATAGGATATTCTTTCCCTGAATCGGATCTTTTATTTGAGCGAATGCTAAGAGAAGGTAGTGGAAAAGGTTTCCTGAATCAGGACAAGGAAGTTCATATTGTTAATAAATATATTGACGATAGAATGAAAATAAGAGTAAAGAATATATTCTATAATGTGAATGTTGATTATCATGAGGTTGATGCAATGGAATTTATTGATAACACATTCTAATTATGAGATTTGATGGATTTTTAAATTAACAAATTAGGAAAGGATGATTTATGGATTTAGAAGAAAAAAAATAAATCATAAATGGCATTATCGAGCAAAACGGAATGATATGTCATTCCGTTTTATAATAAACTCAAAACTCCTCTTTTCCGAACTATCCTTTATAAGTGGAATCCAATAAAATAAAAAGACCGCTCTCAAGACTCCCTAAACCTTCATTCAATTTTTTTGAGACCGGGGGCGGAAGTTCTTCTCTCAAATTTTTAATTTCTGTTATAATTTCTTGTAGTTTCTCAATATTAGATTTCGCGAATTTGAATTCTTTCTCTGATAGTGCCATAACTGTATTTTTGAATATCGAAACTCAAAGTCAAGATTACTTTTTTAGATACAAAAGAAGTGTTTAAAATCTAATATTTTAGGATTAGGAATTTTCTCAATTTTGAGAACAAATTCGGCCCTTGCCCTATATTATTGATTCCGAATATTAAGAGCTGCGTTCCGTGCTTTTTGTCTCCTTCGACGTTGCATTTCTGCGGTACAATCTAGACAGGAATGAGATACGTAGTAAGTATTTTGGCTTTTCTGAATTGAGAAGTATTGGAGTTTCTTTCTTCTATCGCAAAATTGGCAAATCCTCGAGCTATTCTTTGCGATTTCTCCAAATAGTCTCACCGTTCGCGCAATCGCTTTCGGACGAAATGCGTTCAGCGAACCTTTTGAAGTTTTAAATTCTTTTTTGCTCTGTCTGTAATTTTCTATGCTTCCAACTTCTTGACCTCTCTCTAATCGTCTTTGCGTATATTTCTTATATCCATGATAATCTCTAATTCCGCAACTTTTGCACGAATGATAAAATCCTTCAATCCTGGCCGAGTATCTAAATTCTAAGAATGACTTTTCCGTTTTACAATCTTCACAGATAATTCGTTTGCCAATAATCTTTTCTCGATATTTTTCAATCGCCTTGCAGTACGCGTAAAAAGTCTTAAAGTTAAAATGATTTTTCCCTCTGAACGTTAGAACGACCCATACATATAGTCTTTCACTAAGCGGGCGTAAGCCTTTTACTTTTAATTTTTGATTTAGCTCTTCTTTTCCTATATAGTTCTTTGATAACCGCTCGCCTTTCATAGTTCGTATTTTTTATATACGATTACTCAATAAATTTCAATGATTTTTAATGCGACTTCGATCCTAAACTTTTATCTTTGGAATATCTTTCCAGGAATGAAGCGGACTTGGAGTAATTTTTTCTCGGCGCATCCTCCAAGGCTTCGACCCAAATCCTGTAATAGCAGTTCTGACTTTCCCAGACTGTGTAATTGAGTTTACTTGAACTATTGCCCCCGTTACTGCGTTCCGTCCCCCTCCTCGGTAAAATAAATCTGCTTGGTGGCCGTTTTCGCCGATCAAATCCGAAAGCATCACACCGCTTTTTTTGTATCGAAAATTCGGTTTGAAGATAGTTTCCACACACGCAATGGTATAACTTTGTAATTCAAAAAGGTCTTTTGTCGGTGTCAGAATTTTTATTCTAATATTCTCGCTATACTGCGGATCGTCTTTTTTAAACGGGTCCGTCCGGAGAAATACGGAAAGGGCTTGAGCATACCGATTCTCTTGCCACAACTTTTCGACTGCGCGCGACAGATAAGTAGTCGTGGCCTCAAGAACGCTTTTAATATCCGAAACGTAATCGCCGAATGCTCTTGAAACAACGATTTCTTTTTTAGGTGGAGGGCAATCCTCTATTTCATAGCAGACGATCCCGCGCAATTCATAAACCAATCGTAAACCGACCACGGTCAGTTGGTCCCGGATCCAATGGTCGGGTGCCTTAGTAAGTTGGAGCGCGTTTGAAATATTTTTTCTTGCAAGAAGCGCGGCATAAGCCGGCCCGATTCCCCAAACTTCTGAAACCGGGAACTTTTCTAAAATTGAAAGACGCTCTTCCGGAGAAATTAAAAAGACACCGTTCGCCTTATCACGTTTAGCCAACCTATTCGCAACCTTCGCTAAAGTTTTTGTTGTTCCAATTCCAACGCATACTGGAAGTCCAAGGTACTGTTGAATTTTTCTTTTAAGCTCTCTTCCGAATTCGATAAGGCTTTCTGTTTTTACGAATCCAGTTAGTTCTAAAAAACACTCATCAACAGAATAGATTTCGACACTTGGACAGAGCGATTCGAGGACGGCTTGAAATCGATGACTCATATCTCCATACAAGGTATAATTACTAGATACAGCGATCAACCGACCGGAATCGACGAGGCCGGCCGCCTTAAAAATCGGTTGACCCATTGTTATTCCGAGCGACTTCGCTTCTTCACTTCGCGAGACAGCACAGCCGTCATTGTTTGAGAGTACGACGAGAGCTTTATTCTCTAACTCCGGACGAAACAACCGCTCGCAAGATACATAAAAATTATTCACGTCGACGAGCGCGAAGTAGCGCTGTATTCCATTAGAATACTCGGATAACACGGCTCACTACACCCCAGATAGTAACAGGGCTTTCCGGTTCTACGTGATAAACTTCACCGTCTTCTTTAGCTGTAAAAAAACAAAGAACGCCGTCAACCTTACCGATTCTACGGAGTGCAAATTCCTCCTGATAGGATACAACGACAAGGCGATTGTTCGTTAGCGGTAATGATCTATCGACGACCAATATGTCCTTATCGAGAATCCCATATTCAGACCAACCATGTCCCTGTACTTCCATCGAAAAGGATGTGTTCTGGTTAATATCCAATAGATCTCTTGGATCAAGACGCTTCTGAAAATAATCGTCAGTGGGACTCGGAAAACTCGCCCTCAATGGAATTTTGAGGAGTGGAATTTTAATGTAAGAAGGTTTTAAAAGTTTAAGTGCCATATATTTGTTTACTAAACAAATATATGCTTTTATAAATATTGAGCAAGCATTTTAGAAAAGTGAATCTGATTTTTCCGTTTCTGAAATATCCTTTAAGCATTCCTCAGTATTTAATTTGCTCTTTTGAGACAATAGTAGTTTAGAAACTGGATAAGCCCGCATCAAATTGGAATCATAAGATTGAAAAAAACGAGAAATTTCATCTCGCGATTTCAACTTTTGATCCAACCAAGATTCATATTTCTCCGGGGGAAGAATCACTGGCATTCGCTTCTTTTCATGGTAAATTGAAAAAATTTCATTCGCGGGAACTGTGATGATAGAGAAAGTTCGGAGTTTATCGTTTGAAGCTGGATCCTTCCAAATTGTAGAAACGCCCGCCATCCCAAACGGCTCGTCATTTTTTAGACGGAGAGCATACGGTTGTTTATAACCGGGCTTTCCAATACTTTCGAAAACAGCGTCCGCAGGTATAATACAACGTGATTGAAAAATAGGATCTCGAAAAGAACGTAATTCAAATATTGTTTCCGACTTTGCGTTAGCAGTCGTATATTTGAAGGCTTGCTCCAAACTTTCAGCCCAAGGTGAGACAAGCCAAAACATTGCGTCTTCGACGGTATAATCTTCGTCGGGCTTGAGGATAATTGTCGCCCCTTCTGTATAGACCACGTTGAAGCGATTCCGTGTTTCGTTAATTGGCTTTGCGAATTGGAACGAGTTCGCTTTTGACCAACGATTAGATTGTGCAAATCGACTACACATAAAAAACATCAGAACAAGGATTATGAGTATACCACAATAATCCTTTCTTAAATAGGAAATTTATGCCAAATGATTCTATGTGTCAAAAAATGTGTTTTCTAAAATCGATTATTTCAAAAATCTTTCTACAATCCGCGTGATTTTTCGAATACGCACGCTTGGCTTCATGTTTGTATTCTTTTGATAGGATAAATGAAAGTCCATAATATACTTTACTACTTCCGCACGGCTATTCCGGAGCTGTAATCGATAATCCAATGGATCGACAAAGGAATGTAAAATTAAAATAGGCTTATAAGTGAATCGGCTTAATAAGGGAAGTTTTCTTCTGGCAACGAATCTGCTTTTAAGATATAAAGAACGCGATTCAAAGGCATTGTATTGAATTATAGCGACGGACCATAGGAAAACCCAAATTAAAATTCCAAAAACGGATAGATATCCTTTGAAAATTCCAAAAAAAGGTAAAACATAAACAAATAGAATTGATATTATAAATCCAAATAATGTTCCGAGCATTAGCAATGTGGATCTTACTCGTACGATCCCCCTATGCAGAATAGCCTTTCTCAACAAAAAGAAAATTGAAATGCTTATGTTCACGAAAGAATAAAAGATTAGAACGTGGTATGCAAACCTGGGTTTATAAACGGAGATCCCTTCTTCCTTTACGTCAATCGTTGCAGAGAAAAGACAAGAAAGAACTAGATAACAAATAAGAAAATATTCTAAAATACGGAATTTGTAAGAAGGTTCGTATTTATTTTCTAAAATTGAGAGAGAGAGTTCTTTTAAATAAAAGGGAACAAAGACAGCGGCTATTAATATCCAGTTCGGGGCGACTCGGCTCAATGATTCGGGAATAAACTCGCGCACCCCAGATCCAAAAACCCAGACACTTAGCGTTGCGGCTAACGTTAAAAAGTTAGTTCGGGTATCAAAAGATGCCCTTTCTCCAACACGGAATACGTAAATACCTAAGAGAAGGATTGACGATGAACAAAAAAGACTAACTCCAAAAACAATACCCATAATTTTTCCTCAGAAATTATGGTATTTTTGATGCAATTATTTGTAAACTGGCTTTAGGTATTTCAATTATGTTTAAAAGTACGCGTTCGTCGTTATGCAAAGAACCAGGGAAAAAAACAAGCTGATTGTATACTTTTGATACTTTAGCTCCCGCCGAACTATAAATCCGGACAATAGATTTCATTTTTGGATCGTAGAATCCGTACGTCGTATCGTATTTTTTTTCTAAACAGTGTTTTGCGACGGTACTAAAATTGAGAACTGCGGCACGCCAGCCATTTCGCGAATTTAAGAATGCGACATTATTCCAATCAGCCGCATTTTCTTCGATAAGTGCGTAGCGTCTGGGCGGATAGCTCCCGTCAATCACGGCCATTTCTATTGGAAGAAAATTATTCGGCTTCTTTTCAACTACCCTCATCGCCGAGAGAATTTGGTTCTCGGAATTCACTACATAAAACCAGGTTGACCAGAGATCCAAGTCAACCGCAGTGTACGCTGACTTTGTATAACCGCCTGCTACAAAAACGGAGTGTATGAATTCTTTTACTCGTTTCAATTCGTTCGGATTTTCCAATCCTACGATTTTTCGACACTGAAAATCAGTCTCTTTGCGTTTTATATTCGATGAAGATTTTTCTAAAACTAAATGTGACATAAGTAAATTATGTCACATGGAAAACATCATTTCCAGCTTTTTTTTGAATCTTGTTTAAGTTTTACTTAAATTTGTTCTTAGGAAAGATAGTTTGCGTGTTTAACTATTGCTTTTCGAATAGCTTCTGGATGGAAAAAGAAAGCCCGGCTTCCTTATGGAAAACCAGGCAGAGATTCGGTTAAAAAAGATTACAATTTGCAGTATCACCTTTCAACTGCAATTAAGGACCACATGAAATACTCGAAAGCGTTGTTCCTGTAAATGTAACCTGGCAGAAAGGATTTCCTCTAAACCCACTTGTTGTAAATGCGTTCGAGCAGAGAGTTGTTAATGTTACGTTATCCATCACTTGAACACTAAATTGTCCGGATACTTGTTCTGAAAACCCACGAGACGAACCTGCCGAAAGACTTGTGATTGATTGCAGGGCGCTACCTGAACAATTCGAACCGGAAAAAAGACGAAACGCAAGGCTATTACAAAGTGCACAAGAATTAGATCCAACATTCACTGTCTTTGGAGCTGAATTTACTATCAACAGTTGCATTATGGCTTCTGATGTAGTATCTTTTTTCTCGTCACAGTTTGTCAACAAAGCTCCGAAGGATAAAAAGGCAACCGTCAAACAGATCGCTCGAACATTCATTTTCTTTAAATAACTCACAAAAGTTTACTCCTTATTTATTATAGTTAATAATAAATTCCTAATTTATTTTTCGAGTTCTCCCCCGCCATCAAATCGAAATTCCATCTTGGGAACCATACTACCTGGGTTTGAACTATTTTAATCCCGCTAATCAGAAGAATTCGATTTCTGATTTCCTCCTGAAGATATTCACCAAATGGTGAAGCAAGCGAAGGAAGTGTAATTTCAATTTTAGCGGAATACTTTTCAACTTTTATATTATATACCAAACCTAAGTCAATTACTGACATTTTGATTTTCGGCTCAATCACATGTTTCAATTCTTCGTAAATTTGTCTTTCTTTCGGATTGAACAAATCCATTTTGAATGTCTTCCTTAAGTTCAAGATCCTTTTTAGTACTTGCGTAGATTATTTCAGATTATTGTAGCCAGGTGGTTTGCAGTTCGGCCACTCACGTCCTTCAGGGCTAGGTTCTTCGAAACATGCGCCAATTCGATCATCCATTTCAACGTCAATCAGTGTCTTATACGTTTTAACGTGTATTGGATAAGGGTCACCAATTTTCGAAGCTCTAGCAACAAGGCCATCAAAAAGATCAGGAGCAAGTTTCATTTCATCAATCTTAAAAAACTTAACATATATGTGCGAAGAAGTTCCACCTCGAAATTGACTCACAAAAAGAACTTTATATATTCGTTTTCCATTATACTCAGCATAATATTCAGCTTCATTCTCAGCTTCCTTGAAATCAATTCGATAGATTTCAGGATAATCCTCTTTATAATTATAGAATTTAAAAAACAATGCTTTATCTTTCCCATTCATCTCTGCGTTCGCATGTGCCAGTTTTAAATACGGATACTTGCTTTCCATGGCTACAATTTCATGCCATTCCGTACCACTTAAACCATAGAATCCGACTAATCTTTTATCAGAAATATTTAGTATTTCAATTTTCTTCTTAGCATTCTCCGAAATCTCAGAAACATTCTGAGATTTAGATGATGCATCCCCAGCAGAATTCTCGCGACAAAATTGAAAAGTAATTAGAAATATAAATGAAACGAATATAATTTTCTTCATATCTTTTGCTCCTTTTTGAATATTAAAACTCAATAGTATATCTTGTAAACCTTAACACTATTATTGATGCTTATTACTTCATTATATTTTGTACCGCCACCAGAAACTCCACCTGTATGATTCATATTCACCCAAGATCCATCTTCTTGTTTCATCCACAAGCAGAAATGATTCGGACCGGCAACACCGCTGGCGTCATCCCAAACTTGAATCACCTTGCCCGGCGCAAACGAATCCAATTTGCTTTTAAGATCGTCAACAGGTATCGGGTTCGAAAATCCTTGCAACGAACCATTTGCATTCATAGAAATATTACCAAAATCATTTTCAGTCACTACCGGATTTCCGTAGCTTGCCATATAACCTGGGGTATGCCCGCCATCCACTACAGGCGCTTTTGGATTGCCTGCAAGTGCAAGATCGCCTGTTTTAACTTTGTAAGTGTAAAATTCTGCAAAGCTTACATTCGTCTTCCCTTCCGCTACTCCTTGCATCCAGTTTGCATAGATCCGGCAGGTTGCAGCGGATATGGCCGCCGCATCACTTTCCGAGCGGTTCGGACTAAAAATCCAATCTCTTACTTCGTTAAAGTTCTTTAACTGCTCCGGAGTCAAGTTAGCGGCAGGTTTGAAAGAGTCCTTTTTAAAGTCGGCACTTTCCTTAATCGCCTGCATAATCATAGTAAGCTGAATTGCTGTGCCTTGATTGCCGCTCTGAGCCCCAAATAAAACAGAGGTAAGCTTTTCCACTTCCGCTCTCTTCCTTTCTACAGACCAACTCGGATCAAAAGTTATATTAGCAAACGTTCTCTCCGCAATCGCTTCTACTTCGGCCTTCGTTAGATTCTTAGGCAATAATAAATCTCCACCCGCGAGTAGATAATTCTTCACACGTTCAATTTGATTCGCAGTCAATACATCCTTCGTAACGTTCTTGATAGAATCAGTTGAAATTGAGGTTGTAGCATACTTCAATACCGGATCTCGATTCAATACAGCAAATACTCCCGTATATTCCCCATTGGCGTTTTTAGAAGCATCAGCAGCTTTAGTAAATGTTGTAACGATATAGTTTCGTGTATCTTGAATCTTTTTGTTCAACTGATCTACTGTCTTCTTGATATTCTCAACCAATTCTTTGCTGTTCGGATCGTTTTTCAACGCACCGATCTGGTCGATAAAGCCGGCCTTCGTCTTCTCAAGATAACTAAGTTCCGTAACCTGCTTCTTCGTGGCCTCGTCGATCGTCGCGGCTCTCCTCATAAACTCGGTTACTCCAAGAACCGCATTCTCATTGTAATTCGCGTTGTGAACCAGAATCGCATCTTCCGTTACGTAATACGTGTGAGCATTCTCTACCTTTAAGTTGTAAACGGTCTCTTGTCTTCCTTCGATAGTAATCGAAGTAATTCCAAGTGTCTCGTCGTTCGAAAGGATCGATCTGTCTCCGACTTTCAAGTCCTTCACTTCTACCCAGCCTTTGTTCGCAATTTGGAACGGATGGCTCGCTGTTGTCTCGATTACTCTTCCGTTTTCGTAAGTTAGTCTGTAAATACTCTCTGCCTCTCGAATATATGTCTTCAACACTCGGTTGTATTCCGTTGTTTCGCCGGATTCGTTGTAAGAAAGAACCTCATCCCCTACCTGAATCGTCTCGATCGGAACAAGTCCCCTCTTTGTATGAACCAAAGTCCCCGCGACAAAACACTGCTGGAAGACTAAGTTACCGTTCGAATCCACATACGAAAACTCTCCAAACGCGTTCCCTACTAAGTTATTTAGATAGATATTCGCCTGACCCAAAAACTGATTCAATACGCTATTGGAAGTGTTCGAAGTATTCGCGGTCCCATATACGGCAGGTGAATCATGGATTGCATCTTGTAACGCCGTATTCGGTGTAGCCTTAGTCGGATCGGGATATGCTTCGTTGTGGATGAGTCCCATTACGTCGTTTGCAAGTTTAATCGCTGCATCCAACTGCGGACCGTCTAACTTACCGTTCTTTAGATCGCTCGAAAGTTGTGTCATCGCTTCGGCAAACTTCTCCGGACTCAAACCCATCTGGCTTGCAAGACCTTTTAGATATTCGCTCTTGTTGATGATATTCAGATCGCTCGCAACATCCAGTTCCTTGCTCGATCTAAGGGCATCTTGTGCCTTGATCTTCGCATCCATCACCTGTTGCGCGTTCATATAGTTAAAGTCCTGAGCCCAAGTGTTGCTTACCTGAACACCGCTCCAACTTCCCGTATTCACGTTATAAGAGATGCTTGCGGCTTGGTTCCCTAAGACGTCCGCACCAAACGTGATATTTCCATCCGCTGTGAGTGTAATTGAACCGCCTGCACCTAACGCATTCTTCCCGCCTCCGCAATTCGTTCCATTTACATCGCAACCGTATCCGGCAAAGATCCCGGGCGGTTGGCTGTGGTCTGTGCTAAAGCTAACTCCTACGTTCGTTCCATATTCCTGACCCATTCCAACGCTACCGCTCGTATGTCCGCTCTGCAAGTTGTAGCTTAAGTTGTAAAACCCGGCTGTATCAAAGATCTTGCCCCCTACGTTCAGATTAAACCCGCTCCCCGGAGCGAAAGAGATCCCTCCGTTCAACGCCGAACTGCCTAACGCAAAACCGCCTCCCCATCCGTTAGCCTGCGCTCCGTTCATCCCTCGGTCGATCAATCCGCCTAACGTGTTGATATTCTGAGGGGGTGTATAGCTGATGTATCCCGCAAGTCCGCCGGGACCGGTTGCCCCAAGCAACAATCCGTTCGTTACACCGGCAAATACTTCGTTCATATTCCCATGTCTGGAAGCGATTGCTCCCTGCACGGTAGCGTTTGCAATCGCAATCATTCCTTTTACGGAGCTAAAATAATTTCCCACTTGGGAAATTAGACTTGCCCCGGCTACGTTACCGGGTCCGGGAACAAACTGCATCGCAATCGCCGCGGCGATGGAAACTGCTGTAGAAAGCATCTGCTGTTGTTGCTCCCTCTCAGCTTTGTTTGCCGCAATCCTTCGATCCTGTTCTTGCCATAGTGCCGACAGCAATTTAGGATCGATCGTCCCCCCACTTCCCGCCGCAACAATTTCCGAGACCTTCAAATACATACCGTCCTTTATCGCGGCCTTGTATTGTGCTTGTAAATCGCCTGTCGCAAGAATCGCCTTTAAGTCCTTGCCTCTGACATATTCGGCGGCTTCAATTCCTTCGGTATTATAATGTTTTAATGTATCCTTTGATACAAGACCCAGATTAGCAGCGCCGTAAGCCAAATCCGAAGAGGTCAACAATTTCGTTGTTCCGACAAGTAATTCCGACGTCGCGTTATTCATAATCGTTCCGAGCGGCTTTCCTATCTCTTTCAAACCAGGCACATAAGTTAAAGCGGAAGCAGTAATGATTCCGGAAGCGGCTCCGGTTGCGGCAAACGTTCCTAAAGCACCGGCAGACAGACCTGTGCCTGTAATCGCGAGTGGTCCAAGAACCGTGAATCCTGCCCCAATCACACCGGCGGTTATAATCGTTCGGGTCTGCATCTGCTGTTCCGCTTTTTTACGCGCTTTCTCGTTCTCGTGATTCCCAAGCCAAGCCGCAACCAAATCAGGCGATATATTTGGGAACGCTTTAGAAATCGCCTTCGAAACCGCAGAAACGGTCATATCCTTTATCTGTTGTTTCGCCCACGCAGTCCCGGACGTGCCTCCGATCATTGCTTGAACCAGACTCGACGCGGTTTTATGAAAATTCACTTGGGCTATGGCACTTTTTTGAGCAAGGATGCTATTCTGATTTTCTACCTTGTCCAAATTTTGCATATTGGCGGAAATGGAATCGATAAACTTGTCGTTGAGATAATCCTTCGTTCGATTTGCGTTTGATTGGTTCATATACGACACAAACTCGTCTTCCTTCGATTCCGACAGCCAATTCGAATTGAAAATTCCGCCTAACTTGCTCGTATCTGCAAGTTTAACCGTCCCCGCATTCCCAATCACTCGATCCGACGTTTTCGTTTCCAAATGATAGCTTGCAAAATCCGTCGCATCTTTTCCGTCTTCTAAAGTGGCAACTCCCGATTTCTCTTCATAAACTACATGTATATTGCCTGCCGAGTCCGCATAAACGTTCTTATATTTATTTTGAAAATACCGATCGTCGTTTTGAATCGCATCGCAAGCGGATTGGTTCGATTTATATTTGCTCCCCATGCACATACCGGCGTCCGGAGCATTGGAATCGTCTCCATTGGAGTTTTTTCCGGTAAACTTCGCCAAAACGTCATCCGGAACCTCATCCTTCATTTCTCTTTGTTTTTCTAAATTCTGCACAAGACTTTCAAGCGCTTCCTTCTGACTTTGTAAGGCCGCAATCTGATTCGCCTCGATCAAACTCAGGTTATACGCGCCGTTGACCGCCTGTTGGAGATTGGTGGCAAACTGATTGATTACGTTTGCATTCGGTAATTCCGTATTCTGAAACTGGCTGATCTGTTGAGAGATTGATGTCAAAGAATTCGTGTTTACGTTCGTCGAAAAAGCCGGCAACGGTGCGTTATTCGCAACTGAATTAGCGTCCGCATTCAGATTCGATAGTTCCGTTAACCAGCTATCACGATTTTGAAAAAGTTCCGCAGACTGCGATTGATACTGCGTTTGTAAATTCGCCTGTAACTCTACTTTTTTAGCCTGCCATTCCGTATAACGTGCCTTGTAATCGGTTACCTGTTGCTCCCAGTTCTGAATCGCGGGCAAAAGCGTCCCCTGCCACAGGTTGAACTTCCCGTTCAACTCGTCCCTGTATCCTTCGTAAAGCTGCGCGTTATTCTGAGCCGCTAAATCGTGAACCTGAACATTTCCTTGGAAGTAAACATTGTTTTCCGCATATGTTTCTGTATACGACCAGAAAACACCTGCCCACCCAGCCCAATAAAGACCTTGAAACGTCCAAAATCCTGTTCCATCGGAACGATAAGATCCGCCCAAACCTAAAAACGGAGTTCCCACATCAGAATTAAAAGCGAGATAATGATTTACATAATCCGAAGTAGAATTAGCGACTAAATCTACATTACTTACGTCGCTCACGACCAAATTAGGATTTCCTAATAGGCCGCTTAATTGAGCAAGTAAAGCTGTATAATTCGCGGTTGTAGGATTATCGATATAATTTTTTGCCAAAACTGCAACGGGATCGTTCCATGTAGTAGTTGTAAAACCGTTAAGAGAAAAATTGTGCAGAGTTCCGTCACCGTAAGACCAAAGATCATACTCCACGTCCCGATACCCTTGCGCGGTAGTGGTTGCATATTGCTGTTGCTCTTGCAGATAATCCTGCATCGTATCGGCAATATCCGTAAGCGACGCAGGTTGAGTTGGATCCAAGGCCGCACTTAAATCGTCGATCAAATCCTTCAATCGTCTCCCTGCCGCATTTAGCTTCGTCTCATCGATGCTATTGTATGCGGTCAAGAGTTCCGCATTTGTAAGAGTACTAAAATCCCCAAGTAGCGATACCCCCGCTGAATTCCGATTATGCAAAAGCGATTGTTGTAACAGATACGCTTTTAAACCGTTGTTATTCGACTGCACGGTACTGCGGACTTGAGACTCAAACGCTTCTATCTGCTGAAGGTTGGCGGCAAACTCGGCGTCCGTTGAGGAAATGGAGTTCCACATCGATTGAAAGGTCGTCTGAAGATTGGTGAGTGCGGTTTGAAATTCGTAAAGGCCTACCTGCACATTCTGTTGAAAATTGGAGTTCCATTCCTCCAACGCCTGAGAGGTGCTTCCATTGGAAGGATTCGGGATGGTGTTGCCTAACGCGTCCACCTGTGTCCCTTGTAGACTCGCAAGAAAATAATTTCGTTCTTCCTGAATACGCGCTGACGCCAACGCCTCCCAGTTCTTCGCCGCGTCTTCCTTTTCAAGATTCAAGTAATTGGTAACGTAGTCGATATATGCCTGATTGCCGACAACGCCGTCGGTTTGTGTAACCGTGGAAAGAATATTTGTAAATTCAATGTTTGCTTGCGTCTCCCAATCAGCCTTAAAGGAGACAAACTGCTGATTCACTAATTGATCCCAGGAAGTGACACTCGAAAGATGAAACGCTTGTTCGAAAAGCGAATTCCAGTCGTTTGCCTGATAACTACCCGTATTTAAGTCGATTGGGCCGACTGGCTGCGCAAAAAGTCTGGATTTTTCATGACTAAAAAAAATAATGAATCCAAAAAGGAAAATAATGAACCGTTGACATCGCTTCTTTACCGCATTCGACATAAGAAATCCATCCAATCTCTGTGATGTTTTTGTCAAAATAATATCACAATTAGAATTGACACAACTAAAAAATAAATCGGAAATAAAAAAGCCGGAAATTCTTTTTATTAAAAAACAAACCCTCTCCTATTAGTTTTAATAATAAATCAATCACTCGGAATCAAACTCTTGCAATAAGGAATAAACAATGGTACTCAAGCGATGCATAACGGTCCTGACTCTTCCTTTGTTCCTATCGTTTTCCTGCATAACAATCTATAGAAATTCAATAAGGGACGACTTTCAGATCCCCTCTCTTTCCGGAAACGGTCCGAAACTCGGAGTCATCGTAATCTACGAATCCACGCCTCTCGGATACGCGCGCGGATCGTTCACGGAATTGAGTATCAGCGATGACCTAAAGGAAGAATTTGCCGAACATCCCAGACTCAAATTGATTGCAGTTCATTCTACAGAAAGTTATGCGAAACCGGTAGGAAATCTAAAAAACGTATTGGTTCTTCGCCTTTCCAGATTCGCGTCTTGGATCAACTGGACTTTCTACGCTTCGATTCTGACCGCGTTCATAATCCCGACCGTCAACACTCGGGACTTCAAGCTCGATGCGGAACTTTATGATAATAACGGAATTTCGGAAAAGATTTCTTCGATTTCTGAAAATGCGATCTATGCGCAAACCTGGACCCAAATCTTAATACTGCCGTTTTATTGGCTCAACCCGAAAGGAACGGTGATCGACCCCAATATATATAAATCCGTCCGAACGGTAATGCAGGATCCTCGTTTAGTTTCCAAGCTTTCGGATGAAATTATTGCCGATTACGAAGTGGTAAAAACCGCGCCTTTGGATTACGGAACCTATGTTCTGAAAACAAAAATCAAAGACGTGCAAAAAGTGGACTCGTATTATAAAAGTGTGGTCGGCGGAGGTGGTCCGCCGAGAAAAGATAAGATAACCCCTACCCATCCCGAACAGGACGACTTTGTCAAGGTTACCGTCGAATACGAAAATGCTTCGGACGCCAATGCCTGGGTTACTCCGTTTCGATTCGCTCCTTATCCGAGTCTCTGGGAACTGCAAAGGAAAGTTTCCGATCCCGCTCAATTTCCCGGAGTCGAAATCCACACGGGACAACCGCAGCATATCGAATACGTCCCTTTCGATCCCAAGACCTTTATAACCTTCCGGGCTCCTTATGAAGCGATGTTGTTGGAACCCAAGACCTCGATCAAACGGGTCTACTACTTTCAATATCCGAAAGGACAAAATCCCGAATTCTTTATCTACAACGGGCGCAAAGTGGAAACCGATTAACCGAAACTGCGTATATTTTTTAGGGAGAATCTATTTTCCTTATCTATAAAAAAAGTCCTAAAGAGAGGAAATACAGATAAGAGTCTGCCTTCCATTCGCCGCAAAGAAATCGAATCGATGAAAACAACGCAGCAACTCTGAGTAAATAGAGCGCGATTTCTTGTATTCGGTTTTCGGTATTCGCAATTTGGAAAATGCGCGAAAGGATTAAAACGAAAAGAAACAGATAAAAACCGGCATTCGCATCGCCTAAAGTTTCGAAGATTTTAGAAGTTTTTTGCTCCGCTTTTTCGATTCGATATCCGAAAGGAAGTGGAAATGCGAGAATTCGATTTTCTAAAGCGACTCTATCTCCTGAACTCTTATCTCTGAATTTTACGCTAAACGCAAGATATCGTGAACGGTATTTATGAAAGACTTTTACTGGAGTGAAATCTTCTTGGCCGAAAGTGACTTCTCCTAAAGGAACGAATTTTCCTTCAGAATTGCGGACATGAATTTTTTCCATAGAATCTTTGGACCCTCTGAATTCCGCCGAACCTCGAACCCGAACATCGAACTCTTTTCCGTCTGAAAATGTCTTTGCCGCGATACCTCCTTGTAAAGTAAGCCTTAAGTCTTCCCCGAGTTTCGAACTATCCAAAAGAGATTGAGAGGATTTTCCCGGGTCGACATTCATGAGGAGTTCTTCTCTTGGACCCTTGTAACGCAAAACGACTTCTTCTGTTTCCGGAAATGCTGTCACTTGTTTTGCAACGGATTGAACTAAATCGTGAATCGTCTTCGGATCGCTTCCTAAAATTTCAAATGTGCTTTCCTCTGCGGAGTTCCGATCGGAATCGGTCGTAAAAAAAACGAATGCGGGACTTTGTTTGCCGACGAGTTTTTTTAATTTTGAGATCAATTCCGAATTTGCCTGAAAACCGTCCTTCAAACGAATTAGAATTCGAGAATGATCTTTTTCAACTTTTGCAACGGTCTCCTCGATCGAATCGGACTGTAAAAGAAGAGCCTCCACTTTTTTTGAAACTGTATCCGTTGCTTTCACTCCTGTACCGGAAGGCAACTCGACCATACACAAAAGAATCTGTCTTTGAACTCGAACCGAATAACTTTTATACGTAAATACGATGACTAAAACAGAAATGATTGAAATCGCAATCCATCCGAAGATCGGGTTTTCGTTAAAGCGAAACTTCATCATTTGGTAAAATGTTTGAAAGCGTGAAAGAAAAGCCGTATTCCCCAGGTAAATGCGCGCGGTCTCAGCAAATTTAAAACCTGCGACTTTGATGCGATCACACCAAGGATTGGTAATGAGTATGAAAAAACGATCCGCTTCGGAAAATCGATTTAAGAAAGGAAAGGAATGAAAATTCAGACGGATCGTAAAATTCCAAACGATTAGAAAGCAGATACTGGCAAAGGCCGTTTGAAATAAAAAGATTCCGAAATCTTTTTGAAACAAAAAGAAAAGAACGATTGCCCAAACCGCTTGAAAAACGGGAATCCCGAATCGTTTTTGTGGAAATTGAATAGCGAAATTCGGCAAAATTAAAAAAAGAAGAATAAATACGTTCGCCCCTATCGAAAGTAGAACGTTAATACTTCCGAAGCACGCATGAAAAATTCCCGAAACAATGATCGTTGTGGAAACAAAACGAAGTAAATGGGAAACCGCAGAGTCTCGAAAAAAAAATAGGACCGAAAAGAGAAACAAAAGACCTGAAAATAGAAAGTGGTCGAATAGCTCTTTTCGGATCTGGGAATAACGATCGTATATGATCTCAAGAAGAATTCCGTCTTTTTGAAATTCCGTTTGAAGACTTTCCACTTCTTTACTTAAATAACTGAGATTTCCTCGAAAAGAAGGGTAAATGTATAAACTTAAACCCTCCTTACCGTTCCTTCTAAAGAAGTTTTCCTTATCTTTTGTTTGATAATCGATCCTAGCTACGTCCCTTAAAAAAAGATTCCCTCGATTTTTTTGACTCAGCGGAATTTGCGCAAAATCACTTGGCTCTTTTTTCTTCGAATTCAAATAAATCGGTTTTTGAATTTCTCCTTCACGGGAAACAGAGATAAGAGAATACGTATGATTCGATTTTATTTTTCGAATCACGTCGTCAATCGTAAGCCCTTCCGCTTCCAAACGATCTCGATCGATCGCTATTAGTATTTCGTACGATTCTCCGCCGACTAATAAGACTCTCCCCACATTCGAATTCGTCTCGATTTTTGCTTTCAGTCTTTTTTCGGCAAATAGGCGCAATTCCCTAGGGTCTCCTGCATCCTTTTGAATCGAGAGTATCAAGGCGGGACTTTCTCCCGAGCCGGAAGATTCGATAATGGGTTTACGAACCTCTCTTGAAAAACCTGCGGTAACGCGTTCAATTTTTTCCCTGATTTCGGCGATATATTTTAGAATTTTGTCCGGGTTTTCAAAACTCAATCGGATCTCGGACTTGCCAGCTTCGGTCACGGAACGCATTTCCGAAATTCCGCCCGTACTGGACAACGCTTCTTCTAAAGGAAACGTGATATCGGATTCCACTTTTTGAACATCGGTCCCCGCATGTTGTGTCGTAACTACGACGTTTCCGGAAGCAAACGAAGGATAAACTTCCCAACTAACGTTTAATAAATTTAAAACAGTCATCAGAAGCGATAAAGCGAGGATCGATAAATGGAACCCGGGTCTTCGTTTCGCAAGCATGTCGAATAGGATAAACATAGGCTATCTTTGCGAAAAATTTAGCTTCTTTCTTCCTTGGCAAAAAGGAGAGGTATCCAAAAAAGAGAATTTAACACACTCAAAATAAGTCCGAAGCCAATCGCGGTGGCCATTGAAGATTGAAATTCCGAGCCGGGCGTCAATTCTAACATCACCGGAAGAAGTCCTGCAAAGGTGGTTGCGGAATTCATAATTACCGGTCTAAAAATGATCGCGGACGCGCTAAATGCGGCTTTTTCGGATGATCTTATTTTCTTTTTTTCTAATATATAATATTCGTAAAATAAAACGGCGGAATCGATCGAAATTCCCATCAATAAAATTAAACCGACGAACGAACTCGCGTTCAGGGATTTTCCGGTCGCGGCAAGAATTGGCAACGCTCCGAACACCACAAATGGAATCGTGAGAAGAATCTTGTTGGCGACTCGAATCGATTCGAATTGACCGGCGATCAATAAATAAAGAATAACATAAGCGAGTACAACCGTAAATAGGAGTTCGAATAGGACATCTTTGGAATCGTCTTTATTTCTAAAGTCGATCGCAACTTCGGGATTGTTCTTTGAATTGAAAAGTCCTGCCGTCTCCATTTCTACGCTTTCTTTTTTGCTTTCATCCGTATAAACGCTTAAAAAATTAGCCCTGCTTGTATCGACACCGTATAAGGAGCGGAACTGCAAGGATTCCTCCAAAACGGAAATTTCACTCAAAGGTACAAGTTTCCCTGAGTGTGGAATGTATAAATTTTTAAATGAATGTGCGTTCGGAATATCTTCTTCCCGAAAAACGAGTCGAATCGGAACTTCCTCCCCCGAAATCTCCAATCCGGAAAAATAACCGCCTAAAGTACCTATTTTAAGAAATTCGCTAACTGCGTCTGCCGACCATCCGTAACTTAGCAATTTCGATTCATCCAATCGTAATGAATAGGATCGAATTTTATCTTCGAGGACTGCGGAGACTTTTTTGACACCCTGAATTTTTTCGATTTCAGTCCTAAGTTTTTTTCCGGTCATTTCTAAATCCGAAATGTTCTCTCCACGCAATTCGATTTCGATTTCGTTCTTTTTTCCGAGCAAAGAGGATAGAACATCGCCGGAAAATTTTACGCTGGTTTCTAATTGATTAAACTCGCGCAAGAGGTCGGTACGAACACCGGCAACGATTTCGGTCGTATTTCGAACATCCCAAGCTCGAATTACGAAACGGATTTCGGTAACCGGATCGATGTTAAAACCGCTGGAATGTTTGGAAACGTTTTCTTTACCGATTCTAGCAATGCTCAATTCGATCGGATATTTATCTTTAATATAGGATTCGATTCCTAGACTGATATCTTCGACCCGCTCCCTCATAATTCCTTGAGGAAACTTGATTTGAACCTCGAATTCGCCAGTTTTCATTTGTGGTAGAATTTCCTTACGGACAAACCAGATGGAAAATCCTGATAAAAAAACGAGAACAATTAGAATTACGACGAGTTTATTAGGGAAACGAAGAATGATTTCCAGATAATCTCTTTGTAAACGGATTAAAGCCTGTTCAAGCCTAGCGAAATATTCAAATAAGGATGCTATCAGCGAACCTTCCTTTGGCGTCCATTTAGGAAACAAAGAATATAAAACTGGTGTTAGAGTGAGGGAGATCAAAAGACTTAAAATAAGGGAAATGGAAATTGCTGTCGCCATTTCGCTGAAAATCGAACCTATAAAGGATCGCAAAAAGATCATCGGAATAAAGACGAACAGAGTGGATAAAGTCGCTAAAATAACGGAAACATAAACTTCTTCCAAACCGAAAACGACCGCGTCGAAAGCATTCGTTTTCCCGGTATGATTTTTTTCGATGGCAGATAAAACCACGTTGCTATTATCGAACAGCATCCCGATTCCGACGGTTAAACCTCCCAAAGACATCATATTTATGGAAAGATCGAAAACCCAAAAAAGGAAAAAACTAGATAGCACCGCTACGGGAACGATACAAATCAAAACGAGCGGAGTTGAAAAATTACGGATCACTCCTAAACAAACTAAAAAAGCGAGTAATGCTCCAATAATAAGGGAAAGCCTGAGGCCGTGAATTGATTCCTGAACGTACGTCGCCTCATCGTAGCCGCTGACAAATTCCACTTCCCCTTTCGATGATTCGTATAAAAAATCTGCTTCTTTGGAAATCTTCCCGGAAAGAGAAATCGGATTAGCGCCGGACTCTTTATAAAAATAGAATATTACGCATTCTTTCCCATTGAACAATGCCTTCTCGGATCTTTTTCTGTAATGAATCGACACATCGGCAAAATCTTTAAGTCTGACAGTCTCGCCATTTGGACCGACGGATACGACCGTTTCCGAAAGGTCGCTTAGATTTTCCGACTCTCCTTTTACTCTTACTAGAACGTCTTTATCTCCCGAAGGAACGCTTCCGGCGGGGACATTACGATTCGATAATATAATTCTCTTGCCTACTACCTCCGGAGAGAGATTGTAGGAAAGCATTCTTTTGGAATCGATCTTCGCGAGAATCTCACGATCGTACCCGCCGCCTATCTGGAGGCTTGCAACTCCCTCTATCCTTTCCAATACGGGCTTCCAATGATTCTCTAAATATTTTCGTAGTCCGATCGAATCCTCGGCCTTTTTTGGAAAAAATACCATTTCTAAAAAAGGGCTACTGGACGGATCAAAACGTGTAAGAACTGGCTTTTCCGAATTTTGTGGTAAAATTTCCCGAACCTGTTCTATTTTTTCCCGGAGTTCTAAGATTTTAAAATCAAGATCCTGGTTGTTAACGAACGTGACCGTAATTTTACTGATTCCCGGCTCGGACACGGAAGTTACCTGTTTAACGCCTCTTGCACCGGAGAGTCGTTCCGAAAGGGGTCTTGAAACGAGACCTTCTACTTCTTCGATCCCCGCGTAGGGATACTTTGTTTCAATTTGAACTTTAGGAAAACCAATATCCGGCAAGATTGCCAGTTTCAAATCGAAAAGGGAAATGATTCCAAAAAGCATCAAGGACAAATAGAAAGAGAGAATTCCGGCTTTTTTCGAAATAAGATTTTTTAGGAAATTTTGCAAGGGTTGGGTCGTTTGATATAAGCGGATCTAAGGTTCTTTTTTTGATTGTTCAATTTCAACCTCGGAACCTTCCTTTAATCTAGAGATTCCGTCGGTAACGACCATATCTCCTTCATGAATACCTGTGGAAACTAACAAAGAATCGCCTAACGTTTCTTTAATAGTAACGTTGACTCTATAAGCGAATTTACCTCGAATCACGAAAACAAAACCTTCTTTTTCGGAGGATTCCGTAAAACAGGATCTCGGAATCTCGATCATCTTCTCTTTCCTGCCTTGAAAGGTTTTGGTTCTGACGAACATTCCCGGTTTTAACGAATGATTCTCATTGGAAACTTTGGCACTCACTTGTAAGGTGTGCGTTTTTTCATCGATAAATTCCTGAATTCTCGCGACCGATCCTGAAAATTTTTTGTTTTCGAAAATATCGGCAACCACTTCAACGTTTAAACCTTTTTGAATATTCACCGAGTCTTTTTCACTAACATTGTAAACGGCAAATACTTTATCCATTTTCGCCACTGTAAAGACCGCTTGTCCTTGTGCGGACGCGCCGCTTAGAATTTCCCCTCTCGTCTTAAATTTTCGAATCAGGATTCCATCGATCGGGCTAAATAGATCGGACTCTTTAAGATTCTGTTTAGCTGAAGTTAAAAGCGCATCGGTAGAACGAACGCTTGCAGAGGCGACATCCATTTCGGCTTTTTCGATTTTCGTACCAATCTCTTTTAAAATGGACAGTTTTTTAGATTCGGTTTTGGGAATTTCAAAGCCCGCTTCTTTGATATCCGAATCGCGCATGCCGATTTGAAGAATTTCAAGATCTCTTTTCCCGTTTTCATACGCCGTAGATCGAGAAATCATTTCAACCCTTGAAACATTCAACTCTTCCTGACTAAGTCCCCCGTCTTTTACAACCGCTTCCTTAGCCTCGTATGTTTTTTTGGCCTTTTCATATTCTTCCTTGTATTTATGAACAAGTTCGGCTTGTTTTTTAATTTCTATAAATCGAGCCTCTACACCCCTTTTTGCCTTTTCGTATTTTTCCTGGGCCAAACGCAGATTTGCTTTTGATGAATCCAAGGAAGCCTCATAACGATTTTTCTCTTGGTCGAAATTGAATTTTTCTAAGGAAGCAAGCAGCTTCCCTTGTTTGACCCGGTCGCCTTCTTCCACAAAGAGTTTATCAAGCCGACCGGGAACCTTAAAATATAAATCCAATTTCTCCTCCGGTTCGATGGAACCGGTCGATTCGATGGATGGAGCGATTTCCACCGTATTGGCTATAACGACTTTTACTGGGACCTTTCGATAAGCGTCAGATCGAATGCTGTTTTTTATTCTTGGAAAAATCACGAATGCTGAAAATACGATCAGACCGAAAACTCCGATCACACCGAATATGAGCCGATCCTTTTTTCCGTTTTTAAAACTCATTTAACGGATTATCCAGATAACGAGAAAGAATACTGCCAGGATAGGCGTTGAAAAAGTAAATATTGACCGGCCGATGGCCTGAGAATAAAGCGTTTTGGATAGAGTTACGTATCTGACCGCATATAAATACACGCCGGTCAAAAGCGTTATCAAATAAATCGAAGAGTAAAAGAGCAAAGGTAGTAGCTCTTGTTTATAGCTTTCCGGAAAAAACTCCGCATAGAGTAAAATCGGAAATAAACAAAGAATAAATCTCGAATAGGAAGTGATTTCTAATCCCGCAAGACTTCTCAGACTTACTTCTTTTTCGGAAAAGGATTTTAGCACGACGTATTTCATTAAAATAGAAAACGATTGATAGAGAAGTATGAAAAAAACTGCCCACAATATCGTATAAGGATAAGTGTTCATCGAATATAATAACGGGGAAACTCCTCGTTGTTCAAAAAGCAACTTCATTCTCATATTCAAAGCATTTACCTCGTCATAACTGACGCTATAGGTAACGATTATATTTCCAATGGAGTATATTAGGATAAGAGCGACTTGCGCAACAAATACATTATACAGGAATCCTTTTGAATTTTCGATGATATCGCTTTCCGTGCTCTTAAAATAATCCTGGAAAATCTTTTGTGCCTTCAGTTTGAATAGATGCGATCTTTGCATGGAGAGAATCCTTCTTGTTTATCTAGTAATATTTTTTGCATGAAATTCGCGGATGGAACGATTGAAAATTTCGTATTTCTCCGCCTTTTCTTTAAATCCGGCTTTCGAGTAGATCGCTTCCAATCTTTGTAATGTCGGAAGCGCGACTACGGTAAAACCTAGCGCCTCCTCATAGCTTTTAAGTGCAAGAGATAGCTTTCCGGATCTTTCATAAAGCATTCCTTGCAGATGGCTTAATTCGGGATGTTCAAAACCTTTTGCTTTTAAAAAAGAGATTTCGCTTTCAACGTTATCATAGTGTTTACCAACTAAAAAACCGGATTTGGCTTTCCAAAATAAGCAGTCGAGCCGCCCTGAATCTTCTATTTTGCATTTTCCAAAATAGTTTTCCGCATCTTGAAACTTCTTAGAAAAAAATTCGATTTTTCCCAACAAGAACAAGGAGTCTGCATGACTATTATCTAACTCTAATACTCTTAACAATGCGCTCTTAGCCTCTGGAAGATGGTTTGACGAATATTGTGCAATCCCCTCTAAATAGATTTCAGCAATTTCTTTTTCTAGAAAATAAGAACGAATATAGAGACCCACTACGATAATTGCCGCGCTTCCTATAATTAGAAAAACGTTCATTTTGTTGGTATACTTTTTCGCTGATTCTATAATGTTCATCAATGACCCGCTAAACCTTTCCATTTTTTCGATATTTCTTTAACGCTTTCGGAAATTACTGTATCAAGTTTATCTTTCGGGCCTATAGTAATATATTCGACCTCGCCGATTCTTTTACCCGACTTGTCGTATGTTCGGATAAAAATAAGTAGGGAATTTTTACCTTCCATTACAGAGCCGACTTCTTTCAGAATCACAGTCGAATCCAAATAATAATCGTATTTAACTTTTTCTTGAAAAGATCGAAGTTCCTTTTCCGTTTTTCCGAGTATTCTTACCGGATTTTCCTGCGCCACTTCTAATGGTCCTGAGCCTGATAAGTTAGCCTTCGGTTTATCCTTGGAGTCCTCTTCGATTTGTATAAAATTGAAATTTTTAAAAGGGGTAAATTCTTTTACCTCGTCATCGATTACGATCGGTGAGTATCCTTCGGTCAAAAGATTGTATTGTAAACTTTCACGAAAAATATCGTGAACAAACGAAGCACCGGTTGAATCGCGAACTCTTACATCCCCGATAACTACAACTCCATTTTTTCCCGTATCTTTTGCGCTTTGCGGTTTCGAAAAATAGAATGGTATGAGAGAGCAGGAATGTAGTAAGGAAAAGCAAACGATAACACCGCTCAGATTTTTATTGTTAAATTTCATTTCCCTTCCACTCCGAATATGAACTGGCTTTGTAAACTCGCACCGTTTACATCCTTTGCAGTAGTGTCTACGATTAAGTTATAAAGAGGGAATCCGACGGGAGCCGTGCTTGTTCGTAGAAGATTAAAGTCTCCTCCTGTAGAAGCATCTCCGAATAAGGTTCCATTACAAGAAGCTTCTTGTTCTGAAAAAGAAACTGTTAAAGCTCGACAACCAAAAGGAAAAACTGCCTGACAATCGGACCAAACGTACGTTGCAATTCGAGCATTTGTGAGAGGAGGTGACACTCTTTGAATGCGCACCGCACTCGCTGTAACAGCCGTTTGCATATAATTGCTAAAGATGATTCGAAAATTATCAGTGTTTACATCTGCGCACGCGTTCGGAGATCCGACTAACCCCGTTCCGTCATCCCCTCCTCTAAACCTGTAAGATCCGGCACCCAACAACGCTAGGGAGCTATCCCAAAAACACGACCCCAAAGTCCAGTCTCCCCCGAGCACTGCCCCTACCCCGGGCAATGCGTTTGCACAACCTTGACTTGCAAGTCCGATAGCCTGAACCGCAGGAGATGAAAATATACCGCCCGCCACAAAACTAACCGAACTCGAGTTTGCCATTTTGTATCCCAAAGCGCTCGTTGCATTCGAACTGACATTTACAGTAATCCTCTGTCCGAATGTATTTGGTAAATCAGGGGTAATCGTAAGCGTTCTCCCATCCGTTGACCAATCGAAATCCGAGGGAATGCTTGGCGATAGAGCAACCGCAAGCGAAGTCAGAGCAATATCCATTGGCTCTGAAAAAAAGATAGAAATAGGATTGCGGTTGATTGTCGTACCAAGACAACCGTCCGTAATATCATTCGCGATCATATCTGACAAGGACCCCGTTCCAGCTAAACAAGCAGATAAACTACCGCGCAATGTATTGACAGCAAGGATGGAAGGAGAATTAACACTGCTTCCTGGTGCAGCTCCGACTGCAAATCGGGATGTAAATACGTCTTTTAAGTCTTGTCCCCCTTCCGATTCACAACCTTTCGTGATCGCTACGGTATAAGTACCCGCATTTAGACTAGCGGAAGGGGTAAATTCAATACTTATGGGTGTTGTATGAAAAAAGCCTGTCACATTTGGACTTATGGAAAGAGAACTTACACAAGTATCAATTTTCATCAAACGATCAAACGTTACCTGCACTTTCGTATTCGGAGAAACGTTTGCTTCATTCGAACCGGGTGTGAAGACGAGGATTTTTGGATTCTCTCCCGAATTCAGATACGGCAAAAATTTTCCGGCTTTATCATTTATGTTATTGCAAGAAATGAAACCTGCAAAGATTACGAAATTCAAAAATAACGTTCGATTTAACTTTGAGAATTCCATTAGTACCCTCTTTCCGGAAAGAGATCCAAATTTTCACGATTTTCCTTTATCAACTGCGAAACTATGCTGTTCCCTTTCCCTTTTGCGATATTGTAAAAAGGAAGATCTACGAGATCCCTTCCGCTTGCATTGAAATATTCGTAACAAGATCTCAAATATTCTGCATACGAATCGGCAAGCTCATCCTGTGCTTTTGAAAGTTCGTATTCAGCCTTTAACGATTCAGTCCTTTTTATAAGGCCGCTTTTAAATTTACTTTTGGTTATTTTATAATTTTCTAAGGATAGAATAACCTTTCTACTAACCGCATAGATCACAGAAAAGTTTTCCGTGAGCTTGTCTTTGGACTTTACAACTTCAAAAGCTGCTTGCTTTTTTGCGATATTATAAGCCGCGACAGCATCGTTAAGCTTTAGCTCGCCTTCTAATATTTTACGGGATTGGGATAGATTATCAAACAACTGCAGATTCGCACTATTGAACGTATTTTCACCTTGGCCGACAAACTGAGGACCATATCCGGGAATACGCTGAATTCCGGTTCCATCAGTCTGAACACCGTAGTTGGATTGAGTTTGGAACGTTGAACTACCCAGAGGCAATACTATGGAGAAATTAAACCCATAATTGTAATGATTTACTGGATTCGTATCGTTCGAGTTTTTACCGGCATATCCTCCGATAAGAAATTTAGGCTTCCAATAGTCTTCTGCTATATCTTTTTCGACTTTCAACTTATCGACGACAATCTTCGTTTTTTTAAGATCAGGTCGGTTATGTTCTAAATCGCTTTCATCCTTGTTTAATATTGGAAAAGGATCACTGAGAATATAATCGTAAAATACGTTTTCGTTAATTTCAACTTCGTCCGTCTCTTCTAATTGGAGAAATAACTTTAGCTCTATGACCGCTGCCTTATGATCTTTCTCGGCCTTTATCAAACCAAGTTGCGCTTCATTCAATTTTTGTTCGATTTCAAGAACATCGATTCGGGCTTTTAGCCCGTTTCGATACTCGGAAATAATATCGTTTAATTGATTTTTAAAACTCTTATAAAGTCTTTTAGAAGTGAGTAACTTACCTCTAGTAGCAAGAACTTTCATATATTGTCTTACTATTTCGATTTTAATTTTTCGAACTTGAATTTTGAATTCGGCTTTATTTAGCTCAGCAGACAACTTTGCTATTTCGATATTCTTAAAATTCTCACCGCCGTCATAGAGGAGCTGTTGAACGGTTAATCGAATATCATTGTAAACCGAATCGACTTGATTTTGATTTAGATTTCTTAATCCAAAATAGGAAATTCCTAACTTAGGAAGATACTCTCTCCATTTTTCGTTGAGCGTTAATTCAAGAACTTCGTTTTGTCTTTCAATATTTTTTATAAAAATATTGTTTGTGATCCCGATTAGAATTGCTTTTTCTAAATTCAGTCGTAATAAATTCTCTTTCCCTTTTTCTTTTGTATGAATCTCAAATGTAAAAGAAAACAACATAGCGGAAATAAAGATTACTACATAAAATTTCATTTGTTTCGGAGCAATTCGTGATCCGAAGTCGGAAGCCCACATATGTGATGCGACTATACTTTATAAATCACAAAATCCTTTTGCCAAAAGACAACGTTGCAATAAATTAGTCAAGTAAGATATCATTTACACTTACTTAGAACACAGGTTTTATATTTAATTAAGTTCCATAACAATACTATTTTGAATGGAAAGCCTCTTAATAGCTTCACAAAGTTTTGCGGTTGGCGCTCCCTTCTGCCAATCCGATTAGCAATTTTTGCGCGATTTCATACTCTTTCTTCGACAATCGCATGAGTAATTCGACCAATTCTCGCAAACCTTTTTTGGAATCGATACTTTTGATTAGCTCGTTATTACGAGAAAGAAAATCAGGAACCCTCTGCGGCGATTCACCACGTAAAATCCATTCACGCCTAAATCCGTGAACCATTTCAATGATGATCGCGGAATCCTCAGGAATAGTAAACCTACCGCTAAGCCAACTACTTATAGTTTGTTTTGATTTACTAATGGTTTTCCCAAACTCAGTCTGATTCCCGCCAAAATGAGAAAGAATAATTTTTAATCGTTTATTTTGCTCTTCCAAATTAAGTCCAGAAATAATACTTTTTTATTGACAAATGTATTATTATAATACCTATTGTCACGACAATTACTTTTTTGGAAATTTAAAATGGAAGCATTTGTTAAAAAGCGACACAAAAATCTTTAATTAAATATTTTAAATTCGAAACTTTATCATTCAGGTTATCACTTTGAATCTAAACATTCTCTTTCCAATCTTAGCTGGCGTTCTGCATATTCTCTTTGGCGTTTACGTTTTTAAATTAAAACCAAAACAGAAGGCTCCGACTATTTTTTTAATCTTAAGTTTATTTCTCTCTTCATGGATGATCATACAGGCATTCAGAGTATTTCTTCCTATTGAATTTCGCAATATAGCGCTAAATCTTACTTTCCTTCCGATTTCTTATGCTACTTTCACGTTATATGCTCTTAGTTCGATTATCGAAAACCCTGATAAAAGGCTACCAATATGGTCGTATTTTCTCGGCTTTTTCGGACTTGCATATGTTACCATTGTGTGTTTAACGCAAAATATGGCGACCCTCAAGGACCATAATAACTTCATATTTGATTTGAATCTAAATTATCATCTTTTGGTGATTTATTTGGTATTTTGGATGATATTGTCGATTTGTGCTATTATCCGGAAGATGCTAATTTCGCGGGGCGATTTCAAAGTCAGGCTTTTTTTAGTTTTATTAGGAGCGATCCTTGCCTTGCCGCTCACGACGATCTTCGTGTATTTTTTGCCCCTTTTCGGAATTTACAAACCATACCTCTCTTCAATCGGTTTAATCATCGCTTCCTTATTTTGGGCGGTCGCCATACTACACTATGATGCCTTTCAAATTAAATCAAAGGTAATAAGAGGGGAGGATTTACCAATCATCAACAAGATGGCCTCAAGTTGGTTCTTGCGAGTATTAGAAAAACTCGATCCAATAAGATATGTTCAAAAAAGCTCAAAGCAGAAAGAGGAAATTACGAAAGAGATTTTGATTCAGGATTACAACTTAGCAACCGGCGCCGGGGAACTCTCCGTGGAAAAACGGGCACAAATTCTTTCGAAGAAATTTGGAAAATATTTTAAGTAGATCGATTTTGTTTCGATACTGCGGATATCATTTGATAGATAAGATTTCGTGTCTCGACCGGAATATGGTCGTAAAATGCCAAAAGAATATCCTCTGCCTTGTCGTTAGAAATTTTATTCCAAAGATAATCTCTTTTCTTCATTTTTTGAATAGTTCCAGAGCTTCCTTCAGAAACAGAATTTATCTCCGCACTCCCTTCGCCCCTTATAAGCCAAAGACCAGATATTCTATGAACAGATTCGATTTCTGCGGCAAGCTTATCGAGCAATGGTCGCTTATCATTGCAGATATAACTTATATAGTTTTGAGACTTCCCGACGGAAATAGCAAAATCTTCGTCGTTCATAGCGAGAATGTTTTTAATAGCATAACGAAGCCGCTTTCCGGGAGACGAGAGGTCGATATTTTCTAATGGTATTGTGATAATTTTATTTGACATGCATCACAAATTTGCTCATCAGTAAGATATGAGCTCGCTTCTGAATTGTACTAAAACATTAAGCTAAAGGCATTTTATGACAATCTTAAAAAGAAAATTGAATAAAGAAAATGAGTTTTTTTTAGATAACTTCCGCCGACCGAAAAAGGCAACTCGCAAAACGCAATGTTCGGATCAATTGCATATGTTAGTTCTTTGGAACTCAAATAGAAAAACATATTTTTCTTCGGAGAATGCAAAATATGCCTAAATGGTATGATCTCCACGAGTTAGAAAATTCATTAGGAAGCCTGCCAATATTGAGACGCAAGATCGCCGTCGCGGCAAAATTTCGTACTATAAAAGAGACGCTCCCAAAGGAACTTAAAATTTATATATTTACGAGCCGTCTCATTCTTAAAAAAAGAATTCTGAAGCGTAAAGCCGATTGGTATCGAAACGAACTGAAAGTTATTTTCTCGGAAAAAATATCCCTTCAAAATAAACTCCATGAAGCTGAACGAATACGGGATTTCTTAGTTGAAGAGAATAGAGAGCTAACGATTCAAATTGAAAGATTGAAAAGTGAACTATCCAAAACCTGATTTACTTGTTGTCAATCCCTCTTCAATTTATTGCCGAGTAGCACCCTTCATCCAATCAAATACGTTTATTGAAATAATAAAATAAACTATACTTTCTCTAGAAAAGTCATTTGACTATCCTACATTTTGTTAGTAACCTTCCGTCCATATAGATAGATTGCGAGATGCCTTTAATGCGATTGCTACCAATTCTATAGATTGAGAATTTGAAGATCAATTTTTGTGTAACTATTTTTTAGCCCCACCTGGCTACTTGAATATACTCTTCTACAGGTGGGGAATTTCCCCACCTGGCTTCCCTGACATTGGTAACTTCTAAGCAGACGAACCTACTCCAATTTTCAATAATTGCCCGTTTAAGTAATCGCCTCCTCTCAACGACTGACATACAGTAAACGATTTTTTTAAGCAAATTAGGTATTTCAAAATTTTCGCTTTCCCAATTTTTGTACAACTAGAATGCTTATAATCGATGGAAATAATCGCAATAGTTAATCAAAAAGGCGGGGCCGGCAAAACGACTGAAACTTCGATTTTTGCAAAAAGTCTAGCCAACTTAGGTAAAAGGGTACTCATAATTGATTCTGATCCTCAAGGTGGAATATCTTCTCTCCACCTACATAGGTCCGAAGAGACGGAAACGAGAAAGGGACTCTTTGATATTCTGATGGGCGATACCCCCAAATTGAATGAAAACATCCATCCCTCACATCACTCCAAACACAATGGGATTCTTCACATTATTCCAGCGAATCACAAATTAGATAAAATTTTTGCTTCGATTGAGCCGTTTGCACTTCGAGACACTTTCAAAAACTCAATTCTGGATTCGTACGATTATATTTTAATTGATACGCCGCCAACTGTCCAAGGGATAACACGCTCAGCGATACTTTTCGCGAATAGAATTATTGTCCCTTGCGAAACAACACCTCCCTCTTTTGATCCAACTCTTTATACGGTAGAATCAATTTTAAACCTAGAAAAAACTCCGGAAATCATCTACATCGGCTGGAAAGAGCCGGAAGGGGATGGATTTCAAGCCAGATACGCGAGATTATTCAGAATCCATTTTGATAAATATCAGATTGGATTTCTCCCAAAAAACATAACCTCTAGCTCATTAGCTTCGGAGGACAGGAAAATAACATCTTCATTAAATGACGGATTGGTATCAGTCGTACTTTCTATTTTGGAGAAAAAGAAATGAGTGAAAATGGACTGAGAAAAGTCGGATCGCGTCCATATAAAATTTCTCAAATGGAGCTTGCGCCCGAACTTTTAGAAGTACAATGGATGATGCCAATTTCCGATGAGGATTACGCAAAGCTATATACTTCTATTTCTAAGATTGGAGTAAAAGACCCATTGCGTGGATACTTCGGAGAAAACCGCAAATTCTTAGTATTATCTGGTGCAAACCGCCTAGAAATTTCTACAAAATTAAATTTCGAAACGCTTGATATTGAAGTTTACGAAGGCGGCTCCAGACAAGAGAAAATCGACTTTGCCTTGGGGGAAAACTTAGAGCGCCGCCATCTCACAAATAACCAAAAGAGGAAAATTGCTGAGTGGAAACTTCGTAATTCTCCAGAGGAATCGGATCGAGTAATAGCAAAAAAAGCTGGCGTGGATCACAAAACAGTTAGCACTATTCGAAAGCGGCTGGAATCAGGTGGGGAAATTCCCCACCTGGAAAAACGCAAAGGTAGGGATGGCAAAACTCAGTCTTCCAAAAAAAAACAAACCGAACATCAGGAGTTTCCGCTCACTACTAAGCAAAAACAAGCTCTAATTAGGGCGCTTAAAAATGAAATAATATCCCTTCAAACGCAAATCAAAAGCAAACAAAAGGAAATTGACAAACTTCAAAAACCCTAACCCTTAAATAAAGAATTACGAACTATTCAATTTTTTTTAATTTATTTCAAAAAAACAGTACCCAAATCAGTACACCAGATTTAATGTACCGAGAGAATCATTCCGAGATTCTTTGCAGACAGCCTGTGTGGAGGTGAGATGCCCGCAGGCTCGTCCGATTCCTCCAAAATAATAAAATTATGTCTCTTTTTCTGCTTGACGGCTTTTAACCAGTTTATCTAGATTTGTACCCGTCTAAGGAGACATAACTTAGACACGGCCCATCTCACAATACGGCCGAATTGCAAAGAATCGAGGACCATCCGAACAGGCTCCAAGCTATTCCTATGAGTTCCCCGAATTGAAGTAGGGCAAATCAATCTGCCGTGCGTAACCCGTTATATGTCCGCACCTCAGAAAAGGAAAAAATCGTGGAAGGCATTCATCTACGAGTACCCGGAGCATTTCTTCGGGACAAACGAATAAAACCAAAAGAGAAGGCGCAGTTGATAATCGTCTTCGGTGCCATGTGGTCGTTTAGCGGTCGGGGCAATCTCTGCTATGCCTCAATAGGAAAAGGTCCGGATGACGAAGAGAATCCAAAGATCAAAAGAGCCACTCTTTGTTCGCGATCTGCGCTAACTAAAAATACTGTAATAAAATACAAAAAGCGTCTCAAAGAACTGGGTTGGATTTCTCCGAAACGAGAGGGTAGGGGAGATAATGACACTATTACGTTGTTTGAGATAGCTCAATTAAACACGGATATACAGAATCCCAAAAAAGACGATTCTGATGAAAAAAATATCCCTATCGTGGTCTTCCAGAATACCAATCCTAATGAGTGCGCTTCCAGTGGCGTACACCAAGAGGGTGGGCTGGTTGTACAAGACTTTAGTACAGAGAATATATTAAGTACTGCAACGAGCAAGGTTGTAACATCTGAAATAAAATCGAAAGACTCGAAATTGACCGCTCAAGCCTTAGAAGAAAAATTTGGAAAGTCAGTATTCGCAAAATCTCTGGCTATTGCTACAACGAGAGGGATGCAGTCGAACCTTCGGTATGTTTTAGGAATTTGTAAAAATCTTCAAAATGAAAGTGAACTTCATGAAAATAGTAAAAAAGGCTCTTCTTGGGAAGATTTTATTAACTGGTCGAAAGAGCGCTTAACCAAGTCGAGTATCGAAATTCTCGAGAAAATTCAAGTGGAAGAACGTTCTGGATCTCTTTTGATTAAAAATGCAATACCTGAATCTTTAAGAATGATCGTTTTTAAGTATTTCACGGAAGAGATAATAGAAAAGATCGCAATCTTTTTTCAAGAACCGGGTTCAAATCAAAAACAGGAAGCGGCATAGGTCGAACATCTTTCAAACCGTATTTGAGAGTAAAATCAAAAGGAAATAAAATGGATATGAAACTGCCATTTCGGCCTAAGAATAGATAATTTAATAATTGATATACCGATTCTAAGAAAACGATATTTCTGCAAGTTATAGTACGGACTTTCTTTTAATTGCGAATCGTTTGACTGTCCTACTGTCTGTTGAGAAGCGTTCTGGTATGAGCAAGAAAGTAATGTTATCCAGTGCGGAAAGCAAATTACGAACGGAATTAAAGACATTGATTGTCGAATTCGCTGAAAACTTTGTAAAAGGTGAAGATCCGATTAAATCTGTAGATGATACCGTAGAGAAGGTTATTCAATTTTTTCAAGATAAAGATCAAGGAAGTCATGCAAAATTTTTAACTTCTTTGGGGGCAAATCATCGGGAATCTTTGCGAGCCGATCGGCCAGCTTCTGGGTTTTAAGTTTTTTTAAAAATTTCATTTCCTCTCCAAGCTCTCGTAAAATATCATTTGAGCTTTTCTTTTCCCTATCTCCCCTACCTGTTTGCATCCATTCACGTCTTATTTGGTATTTCGCCTCAAAATAATCCCAGCGATATTCGGGGATTATCTGTTTTCCAGCTTTGTAAAGCTCAAAAGTAGGAACTGAGCACCGAAAGACCTCTGCCATTTGCTCGTTAGACTGATTCAGCTCTTTTTGGATTTTTTTGAAATTAGAATTTAATGTGTTCTTTGTGGGCATAATATTTATGGATTATATGTCTTTACAAACCATAATTATTATGGTTTTTGGCAAAAAAGGCCTTTTCCTGTCCTACCCATTGGAAGGTGAGTAAAACTAAGAAAAATTGGTGAAGATAGGTGGTCGCAAGAACGGATCTTGTTTCGAGAAGGTAGCAAAAGGGACTCATAACGCATTCTGGTTTGCTAATATCGTTCAAGAAAGAAAATAAATATGTTTTCATTTGGTTAAATCGGTGCCGAAATGCTGGAGATATATTTTGCAAATCAGTCTTTTTGGCAAGGCTTTATTGAAAGGAACATTCTAAAAATTGAAAATTGATGAAGTTAAACTTAGTAGATCGAAATTTAGCGATCATTAGGCGAAATAAAAAATTCGAAAATAGAATATTTAAAGTTAGGATAAACAGTTGGATACTAGAACAAATACTAAGGGCAAAAGCTCTGGAAAGAAAATCAGCAATAACGGAAAAATTTTGAACGTAATTTCTCTGAGTCGATGGCGGGAAAGGGAGAATCGGATTTACCTATTCAGGCAATATTCAATAGAAAATACAGAATGCTTTGACTCGAAATTGAAAAAAGGCCATAGCCTATTTCAAGGTGGAAAGCTCGTGAATCTTACAAATGAATTTTACGATTCAGATTCATTTTTAGGAGAAATTGCATGAGAAAATCGCGATTGGCATTTTACGAATTTTATACTGAAAAAGCGAAGGATATGTTTGGCGAAGCAAAGGGGTCCTTTCTCTTTGATTCGAGATTGAGTAAAATTGAAGTCGGGATACTAAGTTTGGCTCTTCTAATGAAATCCAAAAAAGAGATCAAAATTCAGGACGTTTCTGATCGAACGTTGGATTCTCCTGCATTTGTATTTCGATATATTCAAAGGCTTCAAAGATTCGGATACGTAGAAATAAATCGGTCATTTGAGATCTGTCAGGAACAAATTAGAATCGTTTGTTCATTTTACTCAGTAGACATCGACAGTGATCTTGCAGTCGCGTAGATTTAAAATCAAATATCCCGTGATTGCTTATTGCACGTCGGTTATCATAAACATAGAAATTAAAAAATAGAATGTGGTCTTTTCGGAAAGTAGAAACAAAATACTAAACCATAAAGGTAAGAACTAAATGAGAATTTCAAAATTTAATATTAAGGAAGCCCCTGCGCAACTGGAAAAGACTCTCAAACCCCTTAACGACTCCGATACTTTCTTTTTTCGTGAAGAAGATGGAGAGATTTTGTATATGGATCGCCGGGATGCTATAAAGTTTTTGGAAGCAAAAAGAAAATCGAAGAATCATACTTTCAATGACGCGGCGTAAAATGAGAATCGAATATCACATATATAAGCATATTGATCCAACCCCAAATACACAGAGGGTTTGGGGAGCCATAGGCCAAGAGTTTTCCGGTCCAAATTCAGAACAAACTGCGATTGTTGAGGCAGAAAGGTTACAGCAGTCGGCACCGCCTGGAGTGAGCTATTCCGTGCAACGTTATGAATATTCTGAATGTCGTAAAAATCGACCTAAGAAAGAGACCATTTGGCGAAGCGGTTTGTCAACGGCGGCTTGAGTTTGGAAGAAGAAAAAAAATTGGACAGTCCTTAACTTTTTTCTTAATCGATAAATTCTTGAATGGACTCTTTTTCAATATGTGTGCGATCACGAAGGCGTGAAAGAAAAAAGTCTCATAATGAACCCCAAAAAAGACGTTGCTTTAATATGGAAAGACCTGCCGATCCAACAGGGCGACGCAAATCTTCGTAAAGAAGTGTTAAAGAAATTGATTCTACAATTCGTTCAAGAGTTGTATTTCGGTAAGAGAGAATACGAAGAATTGATAGAGGAACAGATTTTGAAAATTGAGAGTCTGTTTTTTCAAGCAAGCGATTAGAACGATCAAATTCTATTGTTTGCTTTTAAAATGTTTAACTAGACTTCGAATCATTTCCTGATCTGATTCAGACAAAAGAATAATATCTTCAATTAAGGAAGAAAGTCCTTTTGTTTGATTTATTTTCCGAATGAATTCAGTTGTTTTTTTTAGAATTGCTATTTCGGATTTTTGGCTCTCGGGTAATTCAAATATTTGTCCTTTGCCGTTCAAAAGCCATTCGTGAGAAATTTTATGAACTGCTTCGATAGCTAATGCGTCGGTCAGCGTAATCTTAAGTTTCCCACCTATATTCCTACTTATCGTTTGTTGAGAAGAGCCAATGGTATCCGCAAATTCCGTTTGGTTGAGTCCGAGTAATGTGAGGGCTTCTGCAAGCCTCTCGCCCGGTGTTGAATCGATCGCCTTCATAATTCTTTTCCTACTTGACTTAAATCCTATACGTGTAATATGTAAAAATAATATTCCAAAAGAATATATGGAGATACTCTTTAGAGCTTCGGTATGATGCAAGCAGTAAAAAGATGTGAATGGGTATATTCCCCTTCGGATTTAATTCGATCCATAGATTTCATTTGGGATATAGATTTGTTGAAACTGAAAAGAAAAAAGCCCGGCGGCAACCGAGCTTTTTTTGGGATCATGGTAAACTAAGTAAACCTAGTTCAAGTGAATGCCTCTGTTTCAAAAAGTCAATCAAATTTTGATAATGGAGCAATTTCGATGAATTTGAATTCAAGAATGGGAAGAATAGCGATCGAAGTTAAGATTGCGTTTGAAGCGTTTCGAATAACGAACGGATACGAACCAAACGAACGCGAGAAAATTGGAATTCTGCACGAACGAGGATTTATAAATCCAATTCGTATAGTTCAGAACTGGGATAGATTGGATAGAAAGTTAAAATCGTTAGCCGATGAAATCCGAAAAAGGGAGTGCGTATGACGACTACCCTACAGAAGGAGATTTCGCAAGAATCACAACTAACAAAATCAAAACCGTTCGAATTTACTACCGAACAAATTGAGCTTTTAAAAAGAACCGTCGCAAAAGGGGCCAGTGATGATGAATTGAGTCTCTTTCTGATTCAATGCAAACGAACAGGTCTTGACCCTTTCCTGCGACAAATCTATGCAATCAAGCGTTGGGATTCTAAAGAGAAAACACACGTGATGCAAGTTCAAACGTCGATTGATGGCTTTCGTCTTATCGCGCATCGAACTGAAAAATATGCCGGACAACTTGGTCCTTGGTGGTGCGGACCGGACGGGATTTGGGTAGACGTTTGGTTGAAAAAAGAGCCACCCGTTGCGGCTAAGATTGGAATCTTACGAAAAGATTTCGTTGAACCGCTCTATGCAGTCGCCAGATACGAGGCTTATGTTCAAAAAAATTCAGACGGCAAGCCAAATGCAATGTGGGACAAAATGTCCGACAACCAACTTGCAAAGTGCGCTGAATCTCTGGGACTTAGAAAAGCATTTCCGAACGAAACATCCGGCCTCTATACTTTCGAAGAACTTCCGGTTGTGGAAATTCAAATACCGGAAACTCAATCAAAAAGCGAAAAAGATATTACTCCTCCTTCTGCGAAAACAAATCAGGAAAAAACTTCCGCAGAAAAATACCGAAGTCTTATGAACTTAATCCAAAAGGTTCAAAGAGCGAGTAACCTTACCGACGAGCAAAAGAAAAATGAACTTCTGAGAATACTGAAAAGCTGGGAAAAAATTAAAGACACCTTTTCGGAATCCCAAGTTTATTTTTTCAACGACGGTAAAAACGAGCTTCTTAACGTTCTTGGAGAATATGGCTGGATCGAGGATCCAAACATTCCCGAGCAGGAAGAAACTGGATCGGACAAAACAATTTCAGAGAATTCGATTCGAGTCGAAGATTCCATAAAGAATACTCCGTCCTCGAAGCAGGAACCGGAACTTGTCGGGCTCAAGGAGGGAAAACGCTAATGTATCCTTCCATAAAAAGATCCAATAAACTGAGAAAAAAACTCGACCTATACGGAATCGAACACTTGTCCGCTTCCGCTTTGAACGAATATATCACGGACCCCGCTAAATGGGTTCTCAAATATATTCTAAAACATAAAGGGGACGGTCCTTCACTTTGGCGCGGTCGTGCGATTGAGAACGCAATGAAAAATTGCGTTCTTTCGAATATGGCCGGTTCCGAATACGATGTCGATTCCGCATTGGAAACAGGACTTCGAGTTTTTGAAGAATCTGAAAAAGATTTTCTAATTCAAAGGGGAGGGGAGATTCGCGATCTTTACTCCGAAAAACGAGACAAGGAATTTTCCTATATAGAGCCGTCGATTCGAGCTGGCTTTTCCTATTTCAAGGAAATTCCCTCCGCAGTTTTTCAGAAGAAATTTGAATTTGATCTTGGAATCGAAATTCCGGCAATCGGGTATCTCGATTTTTTAACTCCCGAAAAAATCATCGAACTGAAAACAGCAAAGAGTTTTCCAAGTGAGCTTAAAGATTCAGTAAGAAGACAAGTAGCCTTACAGTGTAAGGCGCTTTCGCTACCTGCCGAGATTATCTATCTCGGTAAACCTACGAAAAACAAATCACACGAAGGGTTTAGGAAATTTGAAATCCCGGCTTCCGATATTGAATCTTTAGTAGATGATTATCGCATGGCCGCGAGGGCAATTCGAAGACTCCTTATGAATACGGATTCGAAAGAGGAAATCATAGAATTTGTTTTTCCGAATTACGACAATTTTCTTTGGGACGAGGAAGAAATCGAAATCGCAAAACAGCACTGGAGGTTTGCGGCATGAGAGTATTCCGAAATATGAAAGAAAGAATCAAGACATTCGTTAGAAAAAGAAGGGAGCGAAAAGCCCTCAATTTTGCTAACCAAGTTTCCAAACGTGCAAACAAACGAAGAGCTGAAACTTATTTTGTTCAGACTCGGTTTGAGAACAGGTAGCAATGGAAATGAAAAACGAGACTATTTTGAACCTCTTGGATCACTACGAATTTCGAGAGGAGGGCAATTCGCAATTTAAAGGTCCGCTCGGATTCCAAATATTTCTAAGCGAAACTGTTGTTGTCCGGCGACTCGGAAAAATCGAACTTGTGACCGACAACTTAGAGATTTTAGACAGCTTCCTTCATGGTTTAACCTGTTTTTATCTCAGGACCGGCGATACAGAAAAGTTTTTTATCTCGATAAAAGAAGAATCGGATTTTCAGGAACTCCATGAAGATTTTTGGGATTGCGAATGCGAGGAAGACTTTATTCATTCCAAGCATTTTCAAAATTACTGCTCGAAGTGCGGAGCTATAGAAGAAGAGCAACCCGACAGTCTTGTGTCGGAAGTCATGGCATCGCGATGAAAGTGAAAACAAAAAAAGAGCGCCCGTCCGGAATGGACGGGACTTGGATCGATTTCACGATCGTAAACGGTTTGAATCTTACCGATCAGGAAAAAATTCTATTCTCCATGATTTTCCACCTTTCCAAACGAAAGGAAGGATGTACCTCGGGGAACGCTTACTTTGCGGCCATCATGGAGAAATCGGAAAAAGCTATTTCCGAAGCGATTTCTAGAATGGCTCGCAAAGGCGTCATCCGCGTTCGTCTTACAAAAACAAAGGTCGGAACTTTGCGGGTTATGTTTGCTAACGTTAAGGTTCAAAAACCCACTCCACAAAAAATCGATTTAGCCACCCCACAGGAAGAGGAACCCACTCCATACGGTGTGGATAGGATTCCACAAAATGTGGATGCCACTCCCCAGGATAAGGAGTGTATACACCCCTCAAATTGTGGATCAGATATTAAAGGAATAAAAGAAGAACATAAAAAAGAGATAGAAAAGGAAGCTCTCTCGCTTTCAGCCGAGACCACTTGGTTGAATGTTTCTGAAAAAGCAAAAGACCTAATCCTTCGTGAATGGAAAGAATACGATCACTATCCAAAGACGGAAAAAAGTAAGCTCGAAGAATGGGAAGCCTTTCAAGAAGGATCCAGACCGGAAATAGTTTTGGAAACCATTTCGAAACTAATCGTAATTCGAAATTCTGAAAATTTCAAATCCGATACTTTTTGGCAATCGAGGCCGGTAAATATCTCTTCCGCGTTTTCTTATAAAGACCATATCAAAAATGCTTACAACGCACTCTGCTTATTGTCTGAAACGAAATCGAAAAAATCAGTCGAGAATCGATCGGCGCAGGCTCCGAAAAAAGTAGAATTTATTCAGAAGCCAGTATTGTCAGAGCGATTCGCGTCATTTGAAGATTGGGCCTCGGAAAAATTGACCAGCAGTTCAATGAAACTAATCCGTCAAGCGAAGAGTCCGGATGAACTTACCGGATCAATTCGTATGATTTATGACAAGTATGTGAACGAAGAGGGAGGCTCTCCGATTCTTCATTCTTTGGAACGTAAGGAAGCTGTGTGAAATATTTTAGAATCAAAAATCAAATCCAAAAGGAGAACAAAAACATGGATAAAAATTTAAGAGATTCAATCGTCTGGCATTTCCGAGAAGGTTATGCAGTAATGAAAACTTGGGAGATCCTGGAATGGTCTTATCCAAAGTTAAAGTTTAAAGAAGTGAAATACGTTTTTGACGAACTGGAAAGCCAGATCCCGAAAGCAGGAATTAAAAAGGAAACGCTCGCGGCCTAACACAGAAGAAATTGAAGGAAAGGACGGATCAAGAATTAAAAGCCGACTTTCTCGAAGCCTTGGAGGAAGGGTATCGGAAAGAAGCGCAAAGAAAAATTCTCGAAGGTGGAAGGTTTTTTACAGTGAGGTCAAAAAAATCCAAACTACTTTGTTTTGCTTCTCTCATTTTAGAAGAAGGGGAAGTTCGAAACTACCAGGTCGTTCGTTACAAAGACAAAAGGACCAAGTGGCTTTCCTATCAAGAACTACTCGAAGACTTTGAGCTTATTGACGCCGATCCGAAACCTTGCTCGATAGATTGGATTTCTCCAAATTACAAAGAGAAAGCAAAGAGTGACGAATTCCTTCGAGACGAACATAGGATAAAAATGAGTGAAATAGAGACCGTAAAATCAAACGCGCAAAGTAAAACTGCATGAAAGAAAGACAAATGTATATTCACACAACTCCCAGAGGTTATCAAAAGGCGAAGTTTCTGGATGCACTTGGAAGAAGTTCGAGCATCGAAGAAACGAACGAACTCGGAGAAAAATCGACTATCTGGTTTGGTCTTGATAATGGGGACCGAATCCGGTTCGATCAAGAGACCGCGAAACTTGCGGCCACTATTCTAACGCAATTCGCTGAAACCGGTAAAATTGCGGCTTAAAACTCAAATTACAAACGTGAACCCTGCGGTTTTTTAAATCGCAGGTGGAGGCAATCAATCGAATAGGATGTTCGGAATTTTTGTAATCTTTCTTTTCTGGCTAACGGCAGGTTATTTCGTATTTGGAATCACCGCTCTTTTAATTTATTACTTCATAGGAAACTTTCCATTAAATAAACCTCGATCAATCGATCGAATCCAAACGAATCAATCGAATTCAGAATGACGTTTCGAGAGGCCGCACTCTATATGCGGATTTCCCAGAACACACTTCAAAAGCTCGTTCATAATTTTAAGTTTATACGCTACGTCGAGAAATACAATTCCAAGAATCAAAGGATCTTTGACCTCTCGGTAGAAGATATTCGTCGGCTTATAATGATGAAAGAAGCATCCGGAGAAGAAAAGTGGAAAGATTTCCTTTCGATTTACACCTATATAGATCATTCTCCTGTTCATACGATTCAGTTCGTAAAGGAAGTCGATGAGGAATTTGTAAGGTCGAAAATTGATAAGTGGGCTTTAGAATAAATAATATATTATTAAAGCATAATATTAAAATAAAAGTTTACTTAGTAGATTCGTTTTCTAGTGGTTTAAATCACAAAATTAGTAAAAAGGATACTAACGTATGAAAACGATTCACGGGATCATAAGAAAACACGGTGGCAAGAGGGGCATAGAAGAAAGCAGTGTTCGAATAGAAAAGGAACAGGAGTCCGTTCTTGAAATCGAATCAATAGGAAAGGGACCGAGAGGTTATGATGCTATTCAGGTGACTCAACTCGTCTCAAGGGAGGGAGAATGGATAGCGAATCCTAAAATTCAATTTGAAATAATACTATTCGGAACTTGGAAAATGGACGGAGAGGAACTGAAATACGAAAAGCAAATTCTCTATTTTCCATATACATACATTCAAGAGCACATGCTGGAGAAGGACGAAGTGTTTGAAATGAATGAAGACGGTCAAATCAAACACACAAATCAAAAGAAACTCAATGCTTTGAAAGTCCTTAGCTATCTTTGGGATGGAATTTTCGAGGAACAAGGTTATTTGGAACTGTATCGTTCAAAAAATCAATCCGGAGAAAAGAAAGTATGAATACCATAATGCAAATCATCGAACAAAACGGCGGATTGAAAGAGTTAAAAAACAGAGCATTAAGAATCAAAAATGAAGGGTATATGGATCTCGTGATCGAATATATCGGAACCGGACCTCAAGGGAAGGACGCGGTTTCCGTTTCTCACAACTTTATCCAAAACGGAGATTTGATGCGAGATCCAGAAGTGTGTTTCGAATTTATCGAGGAATATGGACTCAAAAAAGAAAAAGGAATCAATAGGGTAGAGATAGTTCTAAAAATGGTTCCCTACCTCTTTGTGCAAGATGGTCATAGAGGACGATACGATGAAGTTTACCTCTTAAGAGAAGACGGTTCAATTCGAGCCGTTTCGTTTAAACTTCAAAAGAGCATTCAAGGTTTTTGCAACATTTGGAACAAAAACTTAAAAGAACAAGGTTTCCTTGATCCTAAAAAAACGGTAATTGAGGGAATCGAATGAACGCGGAAGAGTCCAGATACCAGATTCAAATCATTCGGTTACAACTCCTCAGTAAAGAAATCAGTTACGAGAAGGCGAGGGAATTAGCAACCCCTCACCTAAAGAACTTAAACGAGATCGGTCAGCGGATCGCGACGAAACACAGTCGTCGGCATTATCCACTTACCTTTACGGGAATGATGAGATGAAAATTTATACGAGTTACTTCGCAAATGTAAGAAAACTTCCTGAAAAAATAATCCCGATTTCGATCGCGAGATATGCCAAATACTGGAAAGGGTTAAACTACTTTCCGCTCGCGCCGGACGCTGAAACTTTAAAATTGCCTTTGAAGGAATATACGGAAAAGTTCCTTCACCAGCTATCTAAGTTAAATGTGCACAAAGTGATTTTTGATTTGGGTGTTATTTCCGAAGGAGAAGACATTGCGCTTCTTTGTTATGAAAAACCGGGTGATTTTTGTCACAGACGCCTTGTTGCAGATTGGATAAAGGAAAAGACCGGAATCGAAGTCGAAGAGTATAAAGCAGAAAGTAGAGAAGAAACGAACCAGCCGAACCTTCTTTAAATGGGTTTTATAGGCTCCGTCCCGCCAGAAGCCAGAGCGATCCTCGTAGATTTAATTTCGACGACTCCAAAGTCTCGAAAAATCTTCGTGGGTTGTTCTGGCAATTTCACGACAGACCGACTTTTATCCCGACTTGGATATAAAGTTTATTCAAACGATGTCTCCCTTTACTCTAAGCTCATTGCAGACATTATTCTAAATCAGGATACTCCCTTAAAATGCAATGACCCTACTTACTCATCCGTTTTTCAAAATTGGCCGAAAGATTCGAAATACAGAAAGCTCGTAGAGGTGATGTATGTTTTGAAAACTTCCAAATTCCGGCCTTGTAAGAATGACTTCCAAAAGGAAATGTGGGATTCTTATTTAGAAAAAGGGGACGATTTCTATGATCGAACCTTAAAAAAATTCGAATCGGGGGGAGTATTTGATTTTAAGATCGAATCCTTTTACTTCGGGGATTTTTTGAAACACGTTCAGGATTGCGACGGAGTAAGTTTACTTTTTGCACCTACCTATAAAGGCGGGTATGAGAAAATGTATAATACCGTGGAAGAAGTCTTTGAATACGAAAGGGCGACGTACAATCTTTTTGACAGTAAGAATGCGGGTAAAACGTATCTTTCCCTTTTGGAATCCGGAGAATCCGTTATTTACTCAGACGTTGATTTTCCGGAGCTCGCGGCCTTCAAAAAAGGGGTAGTGAGATATTCCAATAAAAGGGACGTTACGCTTTATACGAGTCTCGAAAGCCAGAAGACCTACTTTTTTACGCCAACACCCGGCAACGAGTCTACGACATTGAAGATCGTTCCAACCGATTTCCAATTCTCGGAAAATCCAAAGATCGAAATCGCGAAAGTGACTACGGATCTCATTTTCCATTACAAACATATCTTCATGTCTTCAAGAGTAAATTACTCCGACAAAGAAGATTTCGGAATCGCTTTCCAGGCAGACGGTCAAGTCTTCGGATTTGCCGGATTTAAGAAATTTATGAGTAGTATGAATCATGTTTTTGTTTCTTCTGATTTCGTAGTTAAATCCGGAGAGAAAAGACTCTCAAAACTTCTCATCATGCTCCTTCTTTCTAAAGAAGTAAAGGCACTCCTCACAAGACAGTATTTACACTCGTATAGAGGCGTGAAGACTTCCGTCTATACTCCACACCCCGTTTCCATGAAATACCGTGGAGTGTACGAACTGGCAGACCGTAAGAAAGGAAAACTCGTTTACCAGCAAGAATTCAAAAACGCGACCTTGAGTGAAATTTTTAAAGAATGGTTCCAAACAAAGAGGAAGTAAATCAGAAACTTTCAGAAATCAATTCCTATATCGCGCCTTACAAACTGGCATGGGTAGACCCGGTAAAGGACTGCGAACTATTAACGGTCAACGCCCGGTATATGACGCCGGACCAAATGAACCGCTTAGTCGAAAACGTAAAGAAAGACGGATTTCTTTCCCAACTTCCTTTCGGAGTAAAGATCGAAGAGAAATACAAAATCATTTCTGGAAATCATCGCGTTACTGCTTCTATAAAGGCGAAACTCGAAGCGATCTTAATCTTGTATATCGAGGACATCGATTCGGAAAGAGAGCTTGCGATTCAGCTTTCACATAATTCGATCGCCGGACAGGACGACTTAGGAATTCTCAAAAGTCTTTACCTCCAAATCAAAGAACTGGATTGGAAGGCTTACTCCGGAATTGACGAGCAGTCACTTCTCAACTATCAAATCCCCGATTTAGTTCCTATTTCCGAATCAGATATAAAGCTCAATGAGATACGGCTTTTTTACAGCGACCTGGATCTAAAACAAATCGACCAGACGTTAGAGCTTTTGGAAAAGAAGCTCGTCGATGAAAAGAGGGACCGCGTTGTTTTAGGAGACTTTGAAAGATTCGTAGAGGTGATGACCGAAGTTAAAAGACGCCTTAACGTAAAAAACCATTCAGTAGCATTTCTCAAGATGATTGAGATTTGCGAAGAATGGATAGAAACAAACGACAACGATTTATGTGCCTAAACAAAGTGGAAGACCTTCCAAGTTAAGCGAGAAGGTCAAAGAAAAGTTCTTCGCGGCCATTTCAAACGGCCATACTTACGAATCTTCCTGCGCTCTTGCCGGGATCTCGGAACGCGCTTTCTATCAATGGAAATCTAAGGGAACGGACCCCGGAGAAAAAAAGAATTCCGAATATGTGCAATTTGTGCAGGAACTTCAAGAAAAGGAAGCTCTCGCAAAGATAAAACTACTTAGCGACATCCAGAAATCCGATTCCTGGCAGGCTAAGGCTTGGATTTTGGAACGCCGGTGGCCGGATGAGTGGGGTAGAAAGGACAAGCTATCAGTTGAAAAAGAAGTTCAGCAAGTTGTCGTATATCTTCCCGATAACGGAAGAACTCCGATCGATGTAAACCCGAACGAAACTAATACCGAAGATTGACCGCTAAATCCCGGATCATTCAGCCTCAACCGGGACCGCAAGTGAGCTTTCTTTCTACTCCTGCTGATATTGCTTTCTTCGGAGGTGCCAAAGGGGGAGGAAAGAGTTACGCGATCACGATTGATCCTCTCCGTTACATCCATATCCCAAAATTCAACGCTGTCTTCTTTAGAAAAAATTCTACAGACCTTCGAAAACCCGGCGGTCTTTGGGACGAAGCAAATAACCTTTATCCATTCCTCGGAGGTGTTGCTCGCGAGTCACCGGCTCTTGAATACCGGATTCAGAAAGCGAGTATTCAATACCATCACCTCCAACTTGAGAAAACAAAATTCAGTTGGGAAGGTTCTCAAGTAGCTGGGTTTTACTTCGATGAGTGTAACCAGTTTAGTGAAGACACATTTTTCTTTATGGGTTCTCGAAATCGGTCTGGAAGCGGTGTTCTTCCTTACGTTCGGGCAACTTGTAACCCCGATCCTGATTCTTGGATTAGGAGATTTCTTGATTGGTGGATAGACCGTGAAACCGGATTTCCAATTCCTGAAAGAGATGGAAAGATTCGCTACTTTCTTCGGGTGAAGAACGAATTCTACTTTGCCAGTTCCAAAAAAGAACTCATTCACTCTTTTCCTGACTTTACAGAAGCAGACATTCGCTCTGTCACTTTCATTAAGTCTTCCGTATATGATAACAAGATCCTTTTAGAAAAAAATCCGGGGTATCTCGCTAATCTCAAGTCGATGGCCGACTATGAGCGGGAACGTTATCTCGAAGGAAACTGGAATGCTCGACCAGTCGCTGGAAAAGTATTCAATCGACACTGGTTCGGACACGCGCCTGATTTTCCAAATGATATACGGCTCTTTCGTTTCTGGGATTTGGCCGCGACTGTTAAGAAAACGGCTAAGGACGATCCAGACTTTACCGCGACAGCGATCGGAGGCATTAAAGACGGAATACTCTATCTGAAATTCGATCAGAACCGACTCGCATGGCATGACGTAAAGAAGTGGATCCAAAGAGAGTCGGAACTCGACAAGATTCAATATGCAAAATACGGAAAAGTAAAAGTCGGAGTCGAGAAAGAACCCGGTGCAACGGGGAAGGGGGCGGCTGAGGATATCATAACGTTACTCGCAGAGATCGGTGTCGAGTGTGCATCCTATCCCGCAAATGGAGACAAACTTTCTCGGGCGCTTCCTTGGGCCGGTCTTGCTGGAATCGGGAAGGTAGTAATCGTAAATAGTCCGAATACGAGTATAGAAGTAATTTTAAATACTCTCCATAACTTTGTCGGAGATGGAAAGGGACACGATGACATCGTAGACGCTGGTTCCGGTGTTTACTACATGGCGATTGAGAAAACATTCGTTGCATCCTTCGGACTCGCTTCTTAAACAAAAAATTCATGAAAGCACCTGACTGTTTTCCACCTGTGAAATACAGTAAAAATAGAGCCTTAGAAAAGTTTCATGTCCGAGACGATCGAATACGAAATCATTTTAAAAAGAAGACACCCGGATATTTCTTCCAAGTTGTCAGCTTGGGAATTGATCTTAGATTCCTTTCTTGGCGGCCTTTCTTACATAGACAAAAACCACCTCTTTCAATACTCGAAAGAAAATTCATTTTCATATGAGAACCGAAAGAAGAGATCAGTTTTTATAAACCACACTTCTCCGATCGTTGAAGCCCTTACCGGACTAATTTTCGATACGACTCCGACCAGAGATATTCCTGATTCTATAAAACCGTTCCTCGAAAACGTAAATCATCGTCAAAGTATAGATGAATTCATGCAAGAGGTAGCAACCAAATCGCTACTTTGCACCTGCGCGGTTCTTGTCGATTCGCCGGTCTTTGATCCTGAAACTGTAAAAACTCAAGCGGACGTTACTGAACAAGGATTAAGGCCGTATTGCGTTTTGTATGATATAGGCCAGATTAGAGACTTCTCAATCGATGAGAAAGGATATTTACTATGGGTTCTTCTTGATAACTCGTATTTAGAAGATGAAGATCCATTCCAAGAAAGAACTAAAATTGTCCAGTATCGTCTTTGGACAAAAGAATATTATCAAGACTTTACTCGAAATAAGGACGGAAAGATTTTAGCAAGTGAGCTGGTTCCGCATTCACTCGGCCGGGTTCCTTTAGTCTTCGTATCCTGGTCCGATAACGAATCAGGGCCGATCAATCAGACAATCTTTGAAGATATAGCGATTATCGATCGTAAAATTTATAACCTCTTGTCCGTTGAGGACGAAGTCATCTATTCCGGAGCTTTTAAGGTTTTCATCTATCCCGGAGTTCTCCCGGAAAAATTAGAAAAAGAAGGAATCGGTTCCCTTTCTTTTATCACTTACGACAAAGAATCAAGTTCCGCTCCTTCATTTATAGGACCCGGAATTGAGGATCTTACAGGTCTTGGAATCGTTGTTGAAAGACTTTGTAAAAAGATTCTTCAAAAAGTAGGTCTTGACAAAGACCAAGAAAAGACCGGCCCGCAATCAGGAATTGCAAAGTCTTTAGAATTTCGAGAGGCAAAAGCATTTTTACATTCAGGCGCAACCCGCCTTGAAAAGTGCGAAAAAGAAATCTTCGAACTCTTCGCTCTCTGGCAAAAAACCTCCGTCTCAAAAGATCAAATCAAGATTTCGTATCAAAAAAAATTCGAAACAATCGACATTGCAGAAACCGTAAAGACTCTACTTTCTATTTTCGAAAGCCTGAATTATTCGGCAGTTAAAAAGAAGATCGCAAAAGAAATCGTAAATAAAGTTTTCTCGGACCTTAGCGAAACAGAAAAGAGTAAACTCTATTCTGAAATCGATTCTACCAATGATGAACAACTTCCCGGTTTTATGGAGAAGTTTTTTAATCAAGAAAGTAATCATACGGCCTCTTCCTCCGACATGGAAGAAAAGAATCAAGAAACACAAAACTTACGGGGAGCGGCCCCGACACAAACGCAAACGCGAACGGCGAGTAGCCGAGATAAGGTAGCATAGATGAGGTTTTGGAACCAGTATTCCAGAGTTTTAAAACAAGCAGGAGAAGGAGACGGATCAGGAGGAGGTGAGACAGAAGAGAACGGGCAAAGTATCGAAGGAGGAAGTGATTCAGTAAGGAACAATGAGACTGAACTCGCAGAGTTCAAGTTCGGTGGAAATACATACAATATACCTCGGGAACTTGCTCAGGGGTTTGGAAAATTATCTGCCGAATATAGGACCGCATCGAGTAAGTTAAAGACTCTCGAAGAAGCGGCGAAGGATGAGAATCCAGCATTAAAAGAACTTCAAGAAAAACTGCAACAGCTCGAACTTGAAAAACTACCTGAGAAGGAAAGAGAAGCCGCAAGACTCGGAGTTGAAATAAAGAAGTTAAATGGAGCGATCGAATCTGAAAGAAAAAGCAAAGAACGTTACGAAATTCTTTTTCGTGAAAAGTCGATCAATACGGAACTTTACTCTGCTCTTTCAAAACACAATCTTTACGACCAAAACCAAGCTCTCCTTCTTTTGAAAGCGATCAGTCAACCGACTGTAGTTGAGAATAAGGAAGACGGAAGTTTTAAGGTTCTCTTAAAACTCGATGTTGGGGACGGCGCTGGGGTTCAAGAACTGGACCCGGAAGAGGCGGCCGCCAAGTGGCTTGCGCTACCTTCTAACGCAAACCTTCTCAAATCTAATTTAATTCCAGGTTCCGGGACTTCTGTGAAAGGAGGTCGCTTAACTACAACCGGACAGGTTGCCTATAAGCGTTCCGATTTAGCGAAACCGGAAGTAAGACAAGAACGGCTCGAAAAGATGAAAGCCGGAATCCAAACGATCATCGTTGATTAACGAGAAGGTTCAATGTCTAACACAGGACAAGACGTACTCTTTCCTGAATTCTGGTTTGATGGGTGGGACGCCCTTGATTCCGGAGTTCTCAATTTACAAAATCAAGTTTCTAGATCCATCGAACAAAAGCTCGCGGAAGTAGGGGACAAAGTTACGGTTCCGATAACCCCGGACTTCGGAGACGCAGACGACTACGATCCGAAAGAAGATCCGGACGCAACCGATGTTCATCAGGAAGCGAAGAAAGTAGAACTTACAGAATCCAAAAAGAAAACAATCATACTCACGTCCACAGAGCTTTCTCTTAGCCCGTACGACCTGATTGAGAAATACGCGCAACCGATGGCTCTTTCTCTTTATTCAACGGTAAACAAGTTTATCTATAACCTTGCATTGAAGACGAACAACATCGTTGATGCAAGGACTGGCTTGGATAAAGACAAGGTTGTCAAACTCAGAACGATGCTGTCGAATAACAAAGTCAGCGGAGAGAAACAACTCGTTTGTGCGCCGGATGATTACGGATCTCTTCTTTCTATCCCGGAATTTTTCAAAGCGAACGAATCCGGAGATACAAGCGCACTGAGAGACGGAAAAATCACCCGCGCCCTCGGATTCAACGTATCCGAAAACCACGCGATCGAATCCTATACACCGACCGATCTTGCAGGGGCAGTCAACCACTCCGGCGGATATGCGGCCGGTGATTCTGAAATGGTCGTTGATGCTTTTAACGATTCTTTAAAACCAATCCGGCCAGGAGACGTTTTCACGGTCGCCGGAGAAACAGGGTCTCCTCTTCATACGGTGATCCGAACCGAAAAAACGGCAAGCGTTACGACAAAGATTTACTTTGACGGACCTCTAAGAAGCGCTGTTCCGGATGACGCAGTAATCACGGTGATTCCTTCTCGCTCAATGGTAGCCTTTTCTCCTTCTGCGATTGCGTTCGGTGCAAGAGCTTACAAAGCAATGCCGGAAGGAACAGGGGTTAGATCCGTTGTTGCAATGTTGGCCGGTCTTCCCGTACGAGTTTCCGTATGGTCGGACGGTCTCCGTGTCAAAGTCCAAAATGACATTCTCTATGGTGGGGAAGTAATCAATCAGAAACGAATCGGAAGAGTTCTCGCGGCGGCTTAACCCACATGAAACAAAACCTAATCAAAGTGTATAAAAAACTCAAGGACGGTTCCGAAGTCGGGTTACTTGCCGACGAAAGCCAGTTAGATTCTCTTTTGGCTCACCCGGATTTTCGAATTCCGGAATCAAAGGAAGCTCAGAATCCCAAAAAGCAAATCGAAGAAAAAGAGGAGCAAAACTAAAAATGAAAGTCGGGCTTGTTACAATCAAAGAGTCCGATGATTTCTTACAGTATTTCTCTGGAGGAACACTCTGGAGGGATACTGAAAGAGTTGAGTATTTTCAAAAAGGAATAGTTACTGCCAAAGGAGAAATCCTTACCGGGGTTGGAACTGAGTTTTTAGGAACTCTTCCGTTACTTCCCGGCGAAACTTTGGATTTAGAATCCCAACTTGTAAAAGTGGAATCCGTTTTGGATGATTCAAACGCGGTCATTTCGCCGGTTGAATTTGAAATTGATCTTCCTATTCGGTTCCGGCGAATCCCTGAAAACAAGGTCGGACAACTCGCAAATCTCATTCAAAGAAAAAGAGAAGCGCTGAATACCGCTTACTTACGTCTTCAAAATTCCGAATCCTTTGATTACTCTAGAGTTAGCGAGGAAACTTTAAAAAAAGCTCAAATCGTTTTCGCTTTGGAGTTATTCAAATTTCCTACAAACAAACATGCAGAAAACAGAGCCAACGGCATTCAATCGTATTCGATTTCCGATCAGAGTTACACCTACAAAAACGGAAGCGTGAAAGACATCCCGGAATCGGTTTACGAATTTGTAAAAAAAGAAGGGAGTCGAACTACAGGTAAACTTTTCCGGACGGGTTCGGGAGTATCGGTTTACTAAATGCAAATTCACGATGATTTACTCCGCGAAATGAGCAGAAGGCAAGTGGAGACTTTGCTTGAAAATCTTTCTGATGCTATTCGCGAATTGGAATCTTCAATCGTAGAAATCACTTGGAAAACAAAGAATCATTTCTCTAAGGTGACACCCGATCAAAAAGAATACCTTAGTTTTTTAGAAAGAAGATATAAAAAGATTCTCACCCTCTATGATAACGTCTTAAACACTTTCTACGAATCGATCGGAAATACTCTTTCTCAAACATACCGATACGGAAGAAGTATTTCGGAAAGTTTGATTTTAGAATCGGGGATGAACATTGCCGGAACCCCGATCGATTCAAAAGCATTGCAGGTCTTAATCCGGGACGCGGCAAATGATTTTAGAGTAGCGATCAAACAATCCAAAATGATGTTTCAAACTTACTTTAAACTTTCGAAACAAGGCGCTCTAACGGAGTCCGACTTATCCAAAGCAGTAGCCAAAGGACTTTTGAAATCGGGAACTCCGACGGCTTCGAAGAAAAATGTAATCGAGCTTTTTTACAAATCAGATTTTTCGAAAAGTCAAAGTTCGCGAATTCTTTCTCCAAGAGACAAAGATTCAAGAGAATTCTTTATAGAAAAATTTGGTAAAAAGAAATTCGAGAAATTAGAACGCCTCAATTCCAAACTCTTAGAAAAGAAATACATTCAAATCCTGGATCGAAACGGAAACCCGATTCATTTCAAAATCGAGAGTTATGCGGAGCTCGTAACAAGATCAAGAATCACAGACAGCCAAGTTACGGCCTCGATTGAGGAAGGGACTCGGGCCGGAATCGTTTTATACACAGTTCCCGGACACAACACAACTGCAGAAGTTTGTAAACCTCACGAAGACGAGATATATACGACAGACCTGACCTTAGCAAAGGCAGGCGTTTTTAAACTTCTTACCGAAAAGGAAAAACCGGGGTATCATCCAAGATGTTCACACCGATTATTTCCTTTGATCCTTACCAACCGGAAACTTTTTGCTCTCATTGCTTCTCGATCGAACGAAAAATTCGCAAGATCCTGGTTTCAAAAACAAGGTAAGGCGATCCCCGAAAGGAGCGTGGCATAGTGGTTCCTTTCGAAATTCTAAGACCCGTTTACAACGTTGCAGATAGCTCACTCGATGAAGAAAGGTCCGAACACATTACAATCTTTGCCGAAAGTTGGAAGCCGAAGACGAGAATTAGAAATTCAGATAACGGAATCGCATATACGACCATTTATGCAGTTATTTTACCAAATGAGGACATTCGACCGACCGACTTAATTAAGTGGCCGCAAGGAATTTCAAAAGAAGACTTTGCAATTCGAGGTCGCTACCTTTCTATTCTCTACTTCTATCCAGCACCCGACGCCAATCAAAACGTTCATCATATCGAGATTGAGGGTTAGTGAGTCAGGGTTGGAAAGTAGACGACAAAGAATTCAAAGAAAGACTAGGGAAGATATTCCCGGAAAAGATAATTGAGATCGCAAAAAAAGCGTTCGAGATCGTATCCCTTGGAATTCCGGCCAAAGTTGCAAGTTCTCAAACAGGGATTCAACCTCAGAGACAAACTGGATACATGCAAGGCGCCTACTCGATCTATGTAGGTGACAAACTCGTTAAAGACGAAGAAGAAGTTACTTCTAAAAATAAATCACAGTTTAAACTACCCCCTGCTTTAGCAGACATCGCAGACTTAGAAGCAAGAACAATTTACGAAGCTCCCTACGCGGAAGTGCAACAGTCAGGAGAAAGTAAAGTAGCCGGAAATCCAATCACACTCAAAGGAAAACAGCCAGGAACTGGACCCGGTTGGATTGAGAAACTTCAAGAACCAGTTAACTCAAACGAAATTGTTGAAGAGGTGTCCGATCATTTTGGCGATCTCTTTGAAAAGACTTTCGGATGAGCGACGTAACGACTCACAGATATTTGATTGAATACTTAGTTGATTGGATGAAACTTGAGCCTTCATTTTCTTCCTATACAAACATTCTTCAGCCCTTCGTAGAGACCCCTAAAGAGGCCGTAGAGAAGATTTTAGTCATTCATAATATTACAACTAACCCCGATCCGTTTTCGAAGACGCAGATCGATTTTTTGTGCATAGCAAAGACTCTTCCAAGATCGAAAGACCTGGCATTTGATCTGTATGAAAAATTAAACGAAAGGTATAACGTAAGTTTACCGACTCCGCAAAATCTCCCGCAAGGAAAAACTCAAGTCGATCTTCCCCCGATCACCTTGAGAGTGATTCAAGGAAAAGAAATTCGACTCATCGGCCAAGTTCTGAATGGCGAGTATCGATACAACGCGAGCTTTTTTATTTCATAAAAGGAGGAAGAATGAATGAAGAACAGGTAACACTTCTTAGATCGACCAGGAACGGAGATGTAACTGTCCGCGTCCCAAAATCTCAAGTGGAGGAGTTTCTAAAAGATCCGCTCTTTAAGCTCTACGAACCAAAAAACAATACTCTGGAAAAACCAAAACAAAACGTGAAACAAAGCTCTCCTGAGTGAGCTAACAAATGGCACTTGAAGATTTAATAACGCCGGAAGGATCGGCGGTAATAGGTCGTCCTACCGGGTCAATCAGTCCAATCTCGACAGACTTTGGAAGACCTCTTTCTAAAACTCCAATTCAACCGGGAACCATATCCATATCGGCTAACGACGCTTTAGTTACCGGAACCGGAACGGATTTCACAAGACTTTCAGTTGGTCAGTATCTAAAGATCGGGAATTTACCGGGACTTAAAAAAATCAAAACCATAACGGGAGCAAACTCCCTGGAACTGATGGCTCCGATCGGAGCGGTTCCGGCAGTCGGTGCAACTTTCAAGATTGCGGACATGTGGGATCTAGGGATGAGCTTGAAAGCTACTATGCAAGAGTCACTCGGATACGCGGAACATGTCGCCATGCAGATGGGAGCGCAATCGTTCAAGAAGACTCTGAACAGTTATATGGTCACGACGACGATTGAGATCATTGAACCCGTGCAAGAAGTGATTCAAAAAGTAATCAAAGGGTATCTAATAAACTACGATTCTCTTACCGGAAACATCAAAGGTGCGGCCCGGACCGTTAAAATGTGGGACAGTATCGAGGCCGGGAACGGTCAGGAACTTCACTTAACCGGACTCATCGCTCCACGAACTCGCTCGCTTGATCCGATGGATCTTTTGATTTTACCGAATACGATGCTCTACCCCGAACCGAAATGGGAATTCGATGGGAAGACACCGCTTTCGGTGGAACTAAAATTTGAATCCCTCGTGGATCCAAACACAACGTTCCGCGGCCTCCCCGTTGCCTACTATCTGGGGGATTTAAGTGTCGTATAACATCCAACCTTACAACGAAATATCCATCGTCCTTCCGGGCGGTGGTGAATTTACGCTCCCGATCCATGTATCGACAATCGGGCTACATGAAAGACTTTCTAAGATTCAAGACAAATTGGAACTTGCGATTGAGCAACATACGACTGCGTTTAACGAAACGAATCATGTAATTTCCGAGCTTTACGAAAGTTACAAGCTACTCGTTTTAGAGGATGCAGTTTCTTTCATGGACTTCTGTAAAGATTTAACACAGTACGTTTCCGAAAATGATTGTACGCTCTTCGTTAAAAAACAAAAGGAAGCTCGGAAGTTTGGCGATAGGATTTTAACACTACTTCGAGAGAAATTCCAAGTTACCGTTTTCGAATCTGAAAAACATATCGCCGTCTTAAACCGGATTCCCTTTTTCTATCCAGACTTTTCGCACGTATTCAAATTCCTAAACGAAATAGAACTCGCTACAAAACGAAATCCCGGAGAGTCCGCAGTAAAAAAGTAGATCCCGACTCGGAGCTTGTGCTTGCGAAAATGAAGCTCGTTCGTTCCGGAGTTCGGGAAGAAACGGTTCAAAAACTTAACTACCACGGTCTGACAAGCCGACTTCTCGCACTCAAGTATTTGGAGTTAGAGGAATATAGGAACAGGCTCGTCGTAGCTGTTTATTTGAAACCGGAATTTGCGGAAGAAATTACGAAGAGAATCGGAATAATCGATAAGGAAATGACTTCTCTGAAGCTCGTTCGTCCTTCTCAGAAACTATCGGAAGAAGAATACGAAGAAGCGTTTTGGAAAGCAAAGTCCGAATCTGCTGATTTTTGGAAAAAACTAAAAGAAGAACATACATTAAGGAAAAACGGAATCGTGATACGCGAAGAGTAGTAACTGAATAAAAACCAAGCTACGGTAAACGTTGCTCTCGTCGGAGACAGAAAGCCGCTTCAAAAGGCTTTTAACGATGCTGTCTCGGATGCACGAAATTTTGTCGCTCAGATAAAAGATCTTGGTCAAACGGCGAATAACGCGATCGCAATCGATCCGAAGGCATATCGGCAATCCTTAAACACAATCGCCGGTCTTGAATCAAGGCTCAAAAAATTCCAAGATGGAATGAGCAAGTCTCAAATCGGAGGAGACTCGTTTAACCGTCTTAAATCCGGAGTTGAGTCCGTTCGAGCGAAACTCGACGAAGCAAGAAAGTCCGGTGAAGACTTTAACAAACAAACCCTTTCTTTAAAAACTGCCCTCGCTTCTCTTGCGAGTGGATTCACAACCCGAGTTATCACAAGCGAGGTAAAGTCCTTCATGGACGAAGCCCAGAAAGCTCAGAATACAATGAGCGGGCTTTCTGCGGTTATTGGATACAAATTCGGAAAAGAAGCAATTCCCGAAGCCGTATCGGCTGTTAGTGCAATTTCAAATGAACTCAATTTGAACAAAGAAGCCGTAACCGGAGCGATGCGAAATTTTACATCGATGGGTTACAGCGTTACGGAAGCCTCAAAGCTCATCCGAGCGAATGCGGACATAGGGTCTGTTCTAAGACAATCCAATTATTCTTTGGCGGAATCGATCGAAGTAGTCTCGCAAGGTTACAAAGCGGGGAATTCGATTCTTTCGGATGCAACCGGAATTCAGACGAATATCTCCAAGATGCTCGAAATTCACGGCATGAAAATGGACGATCTGAATGACGCTACCAAAAGCGCACAAGCAAGACAAGTCCTTTTAAATGAAACGTTACGCGAAACGGAAGCCTTTCAAGGAAGAGCGGCAGAACAGGCGCAAGGCTACGCGGGTGCATTAGGTAGACTCGACAAGTCTTCGAATGAAACAAAAGTTGCACTCGGAAAACTCTATCAAGAATCACTTCTTCCAATTCTAAATTTAGGAAGCGACGGATTCTCTTTTTTACCCGGTCTTTTTTCCAATGGAGACAAGGTAAAAAAGTTAGATAACGAAATTATACTTCTTAGAGAATCCTTAGCCCGCGTTCCGGAAGGATCGGATGAGTGGAAAAAAATCGATGCTCAAATCAAAAAAACTCAAATTGAAATTCTAAACGTTGGTCCTTCGATTTCTCATTTTGGAAAATCTCTCACAGTAGCCGGAACCGCCGGACTTACCTTTTACGCATCCCTTGTTACAATCACAAAAGGTTTAGAACTTGCAGGAATAGCCGGAGCCGCGAATTGGACAAAAATACTTGGACCATTTGCGTTAGGAGCAACTGCACTTGTATTTACGATCGACATCGTAGAGAGATACAGAAGGGAAGGGGAACAAAAAGACACCGAAGAGAAAGCAAGAACGCTTAAAGAAAGGTTCAAAGAAGATTTCGAATCGGCTGACAACGCGATCAATGAACTCGCCGGAGCCGCAAACTTAGGTTATGCGGTGGGTGAGCAAAAGATTGAGAAACTACAAAAGAATTTAAAGAACCTCGGTTTTACAGCAGAAGAGACCGAGAAAATTTTCAAACGGAATTGGCTTTCCGGTAAGCAGTTTGTATCCAGCGAAGAAGTAAACCGTTGGAGAAAAGCATTTTCAGAAATAAATAAAGAAAACTCAGGTCCGAAAGCTCCTGCCTCTCCGTCAGGCGGAGGAGGAAAGGGTAAGCTTAAAGAGGATTTGTCAGAACAAAAAAGAATCATCGAAGAGTTTTGGAAAGCAAATCCGACAACCGTAAAAATCGTTGGAACGCTTGAATCTCAGTCTTTTGAATATTTAAAAAAACAACTCAACGATTTTTCGCAAAAAGAAGGTGCAAGAATTCCTCTGACTCTGGATGGAAAATCGATTTCAATAAACCAGATTCAAAACAAAGAACAACTTGAACGAGTTGTCAGGGAAATTTCAAAAAAATACAACATTTCTCCCGACGTCGTTTTAAAACTAAAACCTGAGAATTTACGGGAACTCGATTCACTTCTTGCAGGCGCAAGGGATGAAATCGATCGAAAGGTTCGCTCCGGCGCACTTTCTCCCAAAGAAGGTATTAAACTTCACGCGCAGTTAGATGATGCTAAAACTTTCGATCAAATTTCCGCTAAACTTCAAAAGTTCAAATCTGAGTGGGAACAAAATACCGGACCACTCACTCAAACAGAATCCCAAATTTATGAAATTTCTCAGCAGATCAATGTAGCGACGAATAAGTCTCAAGGGTTTTTACAATCCGTCACTGCTTGGGGAAAAGCGGCCGCCGGTGCTGTCGCTTTTCTTTCCGCTCCAGTAACTCAAGTCCTACAAGCTCAGGCTCAACTTGTTCAGGTTCAAAGTCAAAATCAGATCCAACAGGTTCAGTTCTATGGACAAGCATTCGAAAGAATCGTCGATGCGAATCTTCAAGCGTATCTTTCCGCTCAAGACGCAGAACTCGCAAAACTTCAAGAAAAGCTCGATGCGATGGAAGAAGCCGAGCAGGCGTATGAAGAAAGAAAGCAGGAAAGAAGAGACGCAGAAGCGCAAAGGATCAGAGAAGAGAACGAAGCTCTCTACAACGAAGACGCACTCAAGCTCGAAGAAAAATACAACTCACAAATCGCGGCTCTTGAACAAGAGAATTTAGACGAAGAGTTATTCAATCAAAGAAAAGCGGAACTCTTTGATCGATTACAAAAAGACAAACAAGACTTAAAAGACCGCTACGATAAAAAAACTCAGGAGCAAATTGAGAAAGCAAACAAAGACCATGATGCTGAGGATACTAAGAAAAAGAAGGAGGATGAAGAAAAGGCAAAGGCTTTAGCCGAACAGCAAAAGAAAATTGAAGCGGACAAAGTTGCCGCCACTGCAAAGGCAGAACAAGACAAACAGAACGCAAAAAAACTCACAAGCTACATCGAATGGCAAGCGGGTAAGACCGCTTTCGAAGCAAACAAACAAGCACAAGTGGCGCAAGCCGCTTTTGGAATTGCTCAATCGGCTGTTCAAGGTGCGATCACTTTCGCTTCTTCCGTTGCAGGATACACGGCCGCCGGTGCCGCATTGGCCGGACCAACTCTTGGCGCATCCATGCTTACGATGCCCGCTCTTGGCGTTGCTACGGGTGCGGTTCTTGGTGGAATTGTAGCAGGAGCGGGAATGACTGCTTCGGGACTTGCGTTGTCCGCCGCACAATCTCAAAACTATCCACCTTGGATGGGATTTTCTATTGGTGGACTTGTCGAAGGTGGAATACCCGGAAAAGATTCGGTTCCCGCTCTTTTAACTCCGCGTGAGGTTGTTGTTCCCGAGACTGGATGGAATGACATTCGAAAAGATATTTCGGATAGCCTCATTCCAAAATCGAATATTCTAAATCCGAATATTCACATCGAGTGGATGGACCACTCTCAAAACTACTCTCAAATCGACAAGGAAGCGATGCTCGACTACCTTCTTGACGAACTCCTGAAACGTCTTACGCAAACCGGCGTTTTGGGTTAGTTTGAAATTTATATTACAAGATTCTAAAGGACGAACACTTACAGAAACGCTCGATCAGCTTTGGAGAATTTCCCCGACGAAATTCGATATTCCGGAGGCGCTTGTTGCAAGAAACAGTCAGTGGGGATCTAAGAATCAATCGGACAACGTGATCTCCACGCGGAAACTTTCTCTTCCTTACTCGAAAACGTTCAGTTCCGATCTTGAATACAATTTGTTTAGAAGTAAACTTGCGAACTTTTTTTTAACGGGTAAAAAGCCGATTTACCTAATCGATGTGGAAAACTCACGTCGTGCCAGTGTAGAAATTTCGAGTATTCCTGAAAAATTCGACAAGGGTTCCGAAAAACGAATCGTAAGCGAAGCAAATATTGAACTGATTCTCATGGACGTTCTTTTTGAAGATAACGAAGAATCAGACACAGACTTTTTATATCTTTCCTCCGGAGGATACTTCGACATCTATCTCGCTTCGGAATACGCTCTCGACGGCTATCCCGAATTCGACTTAATCGCAGAAAGTAATTCCAATCCAGATTTTTCCTTAGACCTTGAAGACGAGGAAGGTCAAGGATTTGCAACTCAGCGGATCCAAAGTTTATCTTTTTCGAATGCAACCGAACTAAACAAATACATGACGATCAGCTCCGTCAGGGGAGAGGTTCGAATCGGAGGAAGAATCAACGACTCGAAGCCGATCACGTATTCTCACAATAATCTAATATGGACCGGAGGAAGTTTTTTAGTCTTTCGTCCGGGTAAAAACAGAGTCGTTTATTCTTCGGCGGTGAATGCACCCATACGCCTAAGAATCAGACACAGGACGCGCTATGAATCATAAACTTTGGGATACATTGTAGACGAATCGGCTGTTTACGGCCACGGTGAAAGATCCGGTTTTCCGGAAGGATTCGGATCCACGTATGGAACGTCTTGTAAAGGTCAACCGACCGACGCAACGATCTTCCAGGAATACTCCGGCGGTACAGGAGAAGACTCAAACGTTCAACTTTCGTCAGTTGCGGGTTCTGTTCTCTCTCAGTTCCCTCTTGGGATTCAATATCCGAAACTTTCTTCGATGAGAAACACCGTGAACCAGTTCGGACCTTTGTCCGGCGAACTGGTATTTGCAGAAATGCCCGAAGTTCCGCTTCCAGACTTTGCTTCTTACAAACTTAAAATAGATTCCAAGTCCGTGATGAAGGCGTATCTCTATGATACTCCCGATCAAACCTCGACTTCTAAAAAAGGATTTTCTTACAAATCCTATGGGATGATTAAACGTCTCGAAGGAGAGACGATTTCCAATTTCAATAAGTGGAACATTCATAAAATCGAAATTGGAGGTGAGAATCAAACAGACGCAATTCTCTACCTCGGCGCGAACGTTTCCTACCCTCAAAACCTGCAAACTGCTAACATAGAACCCGATCAAGTATTGTATATAAGGGATACGGACGATTCTGACAACGAAGGAAAATTCAGAGTTGTCGAAGTTATCGATTCTTTAACGGTTCGTATTCACAACCCGTCCGTTGTTTCTCAGAATAGAATCCTCGGAACTATTGAAATTCTCCCCAAAGAGTGGGGTGATCCTCTTACACTTGTTTCAGAACTCGCGAACCAAGTCTTTAAATCCTACGGTCAGAGAGTTCCGATCCTTTATGCTTCGAATCTCATCCAAACCACGTACGGTATAACGACACTCGGTGAACTCTATCTCGAAGGAATGTCCCTTTATAAGTTTATCGAACTTTTAGTCGATATGCTAGGAGGGCTTTGGTATTGCGGAGTCAACTCGGATGGATTTTACTTTCTTGAAAAGAAAAAAGAAGAACCAATTGATAAGCTCGCGGTTGGTTGGGATTTCAACGACATCGATGTAAAGATCGATCGTGATTGGGTTTGGAACTACATTGAGATATTTGCAAAAAGTGAGGAAGGGTCCGGCACTACAAAACTCTATTCGGAACTGAATGAATCTTCCGAAAAAAAATGGGGAAGAAAAACTCAAAGCGTTGAAGTCCCTGCGTCTTTCACAAAAGAAATAGCGATTCTAATTTGTAAAAACTTACTCGAAATCCACAAAGAGCCGCGAGTTTTAATCACAATCAAAAACGCTCCGTATCGCTATTATGAATTCGGCGATTACAGTATCGCCTTCCCACAAAAAAGTTATTATGAAACGATCGATGATCTGGATTCCCTTTCTTCCTGGACTTCCTCGGACTCCAGTAAACTTCACACCGAACTTACTAACGATACTCTGATTTCTGGATCAAAGTGTCACAAGCTCATCTTTTCCGGTGCCGATCATGTAGTTTACAAAAAAGTTTTTAACGAACGCAAAAACGGCCTTACCGATATTCATTTCTACCTCTACGCAAGTGTCAAAGACGACTTTATCCAAAACCCCGACGGTATGGTTCTTTTTTACATAGTAGACGAGAACGGAAAAACACATGAAAAATCTTTTCCGATCGAGTTAGAAGCAACTTGGATTCCTTGTCCTTGGAACATTGCTTCCCTAAAAATCAAAAGAATCGTCGAGATCGGTTTTATTTTCAAAAACGTTCCCGATTGTGTCATGTATTTCGACCAACTTCGGGTCCGGTCAAATACTTCCATCACTCATACCGTTCCACTCGTGGAAGTGGAATACAATAACGCACCCACTAAAAAGAACTGCAAACTCACCTTTGGCGGCAAACAAACCCTAGAACAATATTTGACGGGGTATCTCTCGCAAATTGAAACGTTACGCTACATTGCAAGGAATAGGTAATGGCTCTTCCTCCGATTCTTTCCGGAAGACAAGATATAAACTGGAGATATGATGAGATTACGGGTAAATTCGTTTTTCAAGAAATCCTCGGGGAAGTACACGAAGTTGTAGAATTTCCCGAACTCGATGGAAGAAGAGGTTTTCGATTAAACGAAAGACCCGTGGATGACGGCTCAATCCGAATTTATAAAGGTAGCGTTTTAGAAGATAAGATTCCTGCAAATCTTCAATCAAGGGTTACATCTGAACCAATCGGACCTCAAGTGAATATCACCCCTTCTACGATGAAAGTAGTCGTTCCAAATACCGTGAATCTTGGAACTCGGTATATAAACGCGTATAACGGAGTAGGTGGAGGTAAGACCGTTGAAAACGATCTCTATATCCAATACGTCGCCTTAAATTCTAAACTTTCAAGGGATGGCTCTCTTCCGATGGAAGGGAATTTAAACTTCAACTCTCACAAAGCGATCAATTTAGCACCCGGCACAAATCCGTTAGACGGAATCAATTTTTCTCAACTTTCGGCGCTTTCGAATCTTTTATCAAATGAAGTGAATACTCGAACGGGCGCGGATTCAACGATCAATTCAAAACTGAATCCACTTCTTAACCTTGTTAAATGGACAAAGTTCTCTCTCCGAGAACGAGATTACGCAATCGACAACGCTTCCGGCACCTTGGGAATGGAATCTTACGCCGGACAAAAAGGAATCTTACTTTGGTATAACGTTCGAACTTGTATCGGTGGGATTGGCGCTTATGGAGATGGAAATTCCGATTTTCAAGTCATCGATGACCAGGGCAGTGGTCAGTTCAATTTTCGTTGGACTTCTCCCGGAAACGCGCTGATGCGCTGGATTCTCATCCAGTGGATTACGGATTACTTCCCTTGAAAAATATAATGCTCACGATTCAAAGAGGAAGAAATTTTAAAAATTTCTTTCCCTCGAACTTGCTCGAAGGCGCGACTGTTTTCGCTTCATTCGGTATGCTTAAAAATGACGGTTCTTTTTTGAAGCGGGGTGAGTTCGAAACCCAGGTTCAAGAGAATGGGTATTTTCTTTCGATGAATGAAACCGAAACTTCGAAATTAAAAAAAGAAATTCTGCAATTCGACATTTTGGTCGAAAGAGAGGATCCAAAGTGGCCCGAAGGGAAAAACGCGATTTTTGAGTATGGCGGCATACTCAAAGTCGAGTAACGTTTTTTGAGAGTTAATCTTCCTTTAGAAGTCAGACAAAACGAATCCACTGTAATCCGTCTACGGGGTTTAAAGAATATTTTTTCCCCCGTTGCACATATTCTTTTCCAAATCAAAGAATCTTCCTCTTCGTCAAAAATCTTACTTTCGATTGAACCCTTTCCAACGGATGAAGGTGCGGATTGGGAACATGAAGAAATCGTAATCAAAATTCCTCCTGCAATGACACGCGGACTTTTACCAAAAGTGTATGAATGGGACTTACTTGTAAATCGTCAGGGGGAATTTGAATATCCATATTGGGGAATTTTCACTCTCACAGGAACGATTTCGAGAAATAACGAATCAGTCGATCCTGTAGTCATTAACGATTTAGAAACGCGTCTCGCCGGAACGACGATGGGTCGCGGCTCTTGGATGATTGGAGTATTCTCCAATTACTGGTTAGGAAAGCTCGGTGGCATTGGAAATCTTGTTTTAGAGAAATGTTTAGAATGGCTCGATCAAAATAAACTTGGGATTCTAAATCCGTTCACAGGTTCAAAACTATTAAAATCCGGAGATTCTGCGACTCAAGTTTTGGAATCCGGTATCGAAATCGATTCTCTAGATAACGTCACCGGCGTTCGTTCTCTTTCTTTACTTCTTGCACCTTCCCTAGATTCACACGCAACCCGTAGAGATTGGGTGATCGCTTTAGTTGATGCGGCTATAACCCAGGCAAAAGCCGATCTTGTGAATGGTGCACCGGGCGTGCTTGATACACTTCAAGAAATTTCAAACGCTCTAAACAACGATCCGCATTTTGCAACTACTCTTCTAAACCAACTTACTTCTAAAGCGGATCTCGTTTCCGGAAAAATTCCTCTTTCTCAACTTCCTTCGGTTCTTCTGAGTAATGTTACTTCGGTAAACGGCCATACTGGAATCGTTTCTTTAAGTTACTACGATGTTGGAGCCGCTCCTTCTTCTGGAATTTCACCCGACGCAATCACTGAAACAACTTCGAAACAGTTTATTTCATCGGGACTCAAAGGACAAATCGATGAATTTACTTTATTTTCCACCCTTAACCGAATAAATCCGTCCCCCCAAAAGCCTTTCTTTGACATCGCGTTGGATGTTTCAAACGGATTGGATGCGAATTGGCCTCAACTTGGTCCATTCTTGCGTGGTATTAAATGGGGAACAGGTGATCCTTTTGGCGGTGGAACTTATATTGATACATTTCAAGTTACTGCGGCCACAAAATACGATTCAAACAATTCCGTCGAGCTTACGTTAAGCGGCTCCAATCCGGCAACTTCGAGTTTGATTTCGATGATCCTCGATGATGTAAATTACTACGCCATGTTTAAATCAAGCGACGGAATTTCTCCGGTTGCGGTGAATGCAACTCACATCGACAATTACGCGTTTGTCGTTCGCGCCGTATCAGACATCGGGAATGGCGCTGGAAAAATCCCTGCGGGAACTCACATGCTTCTTAAATTCACAAACGGAAGCATCGCAAATACTCTGAACCCTTCTTCTTTAAAAATCGGAGTATCCTATTCCGGCGGGACAAATCCGATCGGGACAATCACCGGCGCATATATAGAAGTTTATCCATATCGGAGACTTGTATCAGGCGCTCTTAGTAATTCTTCATTTCGTTGGCGGCCAGTGTTTGATTCTGTTCTTCGAAACCGGGACACCGTTTCGCCAGGGTTCTTAAGCAATGGACGAATGTTAGATACTCTGCAAGTCCACAACCATTCCTATACTGATCGTTTCGCAGGAATTTCAAACGCTCAATTATGGGGAGGTTTCGACACTCCGTTCGATTACATGGCATATCAAACTTCAACGTCTGACTCGACTTCGGCTCCTGGAAATTATTCAGGTTATGGTCCACTTCGAAGCGGTCGTAAAACTCAAGACCGTTCTCTTCGAGTAACGACTTACATAAACGCGAAAGAATATATTCCCTAATGTTTTTAGTAAACCTCAAGGAAAACAAGATCCTTGAAGAATCGCAAGATTCAAACATTCCTTTCGGTTGGCATCAGATGTGCCAAGCAGATCCTTTTCTTTTCATTTTTGAAACGTGGCCGGTCCCGAGAATGAAAGTTCTTGAGGGAAAGCTCGTTGAAAAACCGGAAAAGGAGTGGGAAGTTCCTTTTGATATAACTTTGGATGAATTAAGAAAAAAAAGAAAACGAGAACTCTTTACTAAGTACGCTGAGAAATGCGAAGAAGGTGTTGAATTTGAAGGTAGTAAATTTCAAACAAGCGAACGCTCTGCGAACCGGATAGGTCTTGTACTCCAAGACTGGATTCGAGGAATTCCAATTTCCTATTGGGTTCGAAAAGATAATTCTCATCACGAAATCACTTCGTATCCTCAAATCGACTCGTTAGCTATAGCAATCAGCAAGAAGTGGAGATTTCTTTTACACATAAACACCACTTTACGCGATGAAATAGATTCTTTATCTCCAAACGAGCTTTTGTCCCTCGATGTTTCTTCGAGGTGGCAAGAAATCGAAGAGAAGATTTCAGAATGATTTCTCAAGAACAAATCAATTACGTTGCCGGCGTTGTGATTTCCGGTATCGGATACTTTGTAAAACACGTTCATTCCCGTTTAAACGAAGCGCTCCAAGTCGCCTATGAAGCACGAAACAAAGCCAACCAGCTCGAAAGAGACCTCAGCTATCAAGCAAACGATTTAAAAGAAATCAAAATTGAGCTTCGAACGTTAGGCGACTCGATCAATCGCTTAAATACGACTTGTTCAACGCTCGCAGTTCTTCTCCAAGAAAGTAAGGAGGAGAGAACTTGATTCACGCATCCGCTTTAAAGGGTATCGAACAAAATAGCAAAATAAAAGCAGTCGGTCCGATTCAATATGGTTCGGTTTGTGGCTATATCGCCGCGATGGTCCTCGCCTCATCAGTAATTCCGGAATTTTCTTCCGTAGATGTTGTTCGTTGGTTCATCGATTGGATGGAACCGCGATTCGGCGAAAAAGGAATCGGAGAAAAGATTCTAAAAAATCCAAAACTTCAGTGGATTGCAAGTCTCTGGAAATCAAAACCTGAAATTAGACTCGGAAGATTCTTAGAGTGTTATGCGGAAGGCTTAAAAGAAATCCTTAACGAATTCAAAGTCGACGTGACTCTTCGAGTCAACGGAGAATGGGAAGAGTTGGATTCGGTTCTTCGGAGTGGCCGCGCTGTCATGCTTGGGACGAGTCTTACTGTATCGGGACATTTCATCGTTCTAACCGGAATCGAAATCTTCGATGGAGTGAAGTTTTACAACGTTATCGATTCAAACGGTAACTGGAACACAGGCTACAAAGAAAAAGTAATTTATAACCGATATGAAGCGGCGAAGCTCGTCGCTCATTGCGGAAGAGACAAAAACGCGGGGAAGCGCGCTTCCTATATTTACCTGACTCAAGGAGGAATCTGATCTTGGTAAAACACGCAAAGTCTTTATGGAAATATCTTCTCGACAACTCTACTAAAGGAATCATTTCAACGATACTAGGAATTTTAATCGTACTCGGTTCTGTTATAAGTGTTTTTCTCGAAAAAGCGGATTGGCCTCAAGCCGCGATAGGTATGGCTGCCGGTTTCGCGGCGATCGGGTTCATCGGTAAGAAGGGTTTCTCTCCGGAGGAAAAACAATGAGAAAAATACTTTCTATCCTTCTTTTCAGTTTCATTTCTTTTTCGAATTGCTCAACGCCACCGGATGAACCGATCTTCGATTACAAATCGGAAGTTCAGTACTTAAAAGAAAACAATTCTAAGAGAAAGAAATCCAACGATCCCGTTGAAATCGAACAAATCTGTCAGGATAACGAAGAGGGTAGGAGAAGGGCGTTAGACGCGTTTTTCCGGGAAAAATCTTTTGCGATTTACTGGATGAAAGTCGCAGAATCCCGTAAGGCGGACGCGGAATTCGGGAGATCGGTGAAGAATTGGATTCTGGTTTTTGTGATTGGCGGAGCGATTTCGATCTTTGGGGGGATTTTTCTTTATATTTCTGGACTCGGTTCGAAGTTATTCGGACTCCTATCAAATTTATTCATAGGCAATTCCTAATAGGTAATTTGCTTTTTTATTGCCTTTAGTTTAATTCCTTCATATTCTGAATATTCAGATAATATAATTGGAGATTCCGAGTGGAAGAGTTCAATCTAATTTTTAATAGAAATCATAGAATGTGGAAAATACCTTTTGGCAATTCTTTTGTCGAATTTAAAGAATCAAAAGAATTATTATCTTTTTTAAAAGAAGAAGTAAATATTTGGAAGGATAATTTTATTGGAAATAATTCTGGATTATTTCAATATTATAATAATTTGTATGAGAATTTGAACAATTCAATTCAATCATTTTCTAAAACCAAAAATCAATCTCAATTTGATTCAATATTAAATGAAATTCATTATAATATTCAGAATAATGATTTAATTAAATTCAATAGCAAAACAGATTTAGGAATGAAAGTTCTTTTTTTAAATCCACAGACTCAGACCGAGGCAAATGCAATTATGGATTATTTTAGAGGAAATTTCAATGGTAATCGATTAAACAAAGAATACTTCTCGGGCTATATCAAAACATTGCTACTCGATAATCCGCAATACTTTCCAGGTGGAATTGAGGAAATATTCATTAAGGGTAAAGAATTGAATTCTGAAATGCAAAAGTCAACATTCGATACAATATCGAAAAGCAATAACATTATAGAAGAATTCCACAAGACATTGGTAGAATATAAAAATTCAAGTGATAAAGAACAAGCCAAACAGAAAAAGAGAATCGATGATTTCGAAGTATCATATAAGGATAAATTTAGTGAAGTACTCTTTAATTACGAAGAGAAACTTAGAATTTCTGGTCGGCAAAATACTGGGAAGAATTAGAAGTATTTTACCGCAGTAAAGGAGATTTATGGCGCAATTGTTCGATCGGACTAGGCATTCTGACAATCGCATTTACAAGTACAATATTCTTTTTTTATCCAGAGCATTGGAAACCGGAAATAATCTCATTAGAAGGGGTCAAAGGTACACTTCTAATTGGTATTGCTATTTCTACTCTCTTATACCTGTTACGAATCGCAATTAAGTTAATGCTGAGTAATTATCATCTTTCAGTAGATGCTAAAGAAAGGTTTCAGCTAAGTCATGTTTATCTATCTATGTTAAAAGAAGAAGCGCTTCATAAAGAGGATCGTAACTTAGTTTTACAAGCTCGCTTCGGAAGAGCTGATTCAGGATTATTGCAAGGGGACAGCTCTCCGACCCTTCCTGTTGATTTATCTATTTTGAAATCTTATATGGGGAAATAAGGAAGGGTTAAAAGAATTGAAAAGATACTTAATGGTGTTGAATGAAGTTATCGAAAAAGGGCTAACATTGGCTATATGATTTTTGGGGATAACTCCAGCTCGAAATGTTGACGATTTCATTGAATATAGAACAATGAGAAAATCATGGATATTGAAAAAGAACAAAAAGTAATATTAAACCTTGGCACTTGGTCAGTAGGCCGCATTGCCGTTGTCTTTATCTTAGGTTTCATTCTCATTGCAAATCTTGATTTAGAAAAGCACAAGCTATTATACATTATTCTCGGTATGTCGCTCTTACTTGAAGCATTCACCATCACTCAAAACAATCTTTCGGGGACGTTAAGCCCAGATTTATCTAAAGGAATGCGTTACGCTCTTCTTTTTATCATGTTTATGCTTGGTTTCGGTTTGATACTTTTTACAGGTTGGATTGCTTACTTAGTATCCGACGATCTAATCGATGCTTGCATTGTTTGTTGGAATTCTCTTTGAAAACAACTACAACGAAACGGTGTAACCCATGTCTCGTGTTTGTAGTGTTACCGATGTGCCAGAACATATAAAATGGAAGAGCGTTTCAGTGACAGAATTACACGTTATTGGAAGTCGAAAAAGGCCAAAGCCAAAACAAAATTTTTTTTGTATTTAGATAAAATTGCATAAATTTCAGAACGTTTCTTCTATTCGCCCATTGGCAAAATTAATCTTAATATAGAGTCTTTAGAACTCTAATTGTGAAAAAGAATTTATTAAAAATATTAAATAAAAAATATGTGAGCTTTAAATTATGCAAAAAGAATCAATTAGAGAATTTATAGAATTTGCAAATAATCTAAAAGGAGACGAAAAAGGTGAAGCCCAGTTATACATAGATAGACTATTTCGCGCTTTTGGCCATGGGGGAATAATCGAAGCTAATGGTTCCTTAGAAACCCGAATTAAGTTTTCAACTGGCAAGACTAAATTTGCAGATTGTATATGGTTACCTCCGAAGCGGCCAGGAGTACTAATCGAAATGAAAAAGAAAGGTGAGAAATATCTAGAAACTCATTTTCCACAAGCGCGCGACTATTGGATAGAGATGAATCCAGAGACAATAATGGGTGAAGGGGCGCAAAAACCAGAGTATATTATTCTTTGCAATTTTGAAAAGTTTATAATTTACCGATATTTATCACCTGTTGACGAGATTTACTTAAAGGAACTACCAGATAGATTAACAGCATTTAACTTTCTACTTCCAAATAATTCGGAACCTATATTTAGAAATAACGTTGAAGAGATATCCGAAGAAGCGGCGAAACTCATTGGAACAATTTTTAAGTATCAAGTATATGAATTAGGTCAGGATCGACAAAAGGTACAAAGATTCTTGCTACAATGTGTGTTGGCATTATTTTCCGAGGATTTTGGCTTACTGCCAAATGGATTTTTTTCAAAACTTATTCGAGATTGCTTAAAGGGTGAAAGTAGTTTCGATTTGTTTGGTTCTTTGTTCAAGCAAATGGCTTCACCAAAACAGGCACCTGCTGGACGGTTCAGAGAAATTGAATATTTTAATGGTGGACTTTTTGAAATAGTTGATCCGCTGGACTTAGATCATAAATCTTTAGAAATTCTAAAAGAAGCCTCTGAAAAAAAATGGCAAAATGTAAATCCAGTAATTTTTGGTTCTCTATTTGAAAGCACGCTAACTTCAACGGAAAGACATACCTTCGGTGCTCATTTTACAAGAGAGCCTGATATTTTAAAAATAGTAAATCCAACTATTATTAAACCTTGGAAGGCAAAAATTGAAAAAGCAAAAACTTTAGGCGAGCTAACAATTCTATTAGAGGAATTGTCGAATTTCAAAGTTCTGGATCCTTCATGTGGTTGTGGAAATTTTTTGTATGTAGCCTTTAAAGTATTAAAAGATATAGAATTCATGATTATCGAAAAAATTGCACTTAACTTTAAAACAACAAAACATTTAAAATTAGGTCTATCTAAAGTTTCCATTAAGCAATTCTATGGTATTGATATTCAGCCGATAGCAGTAGAAGTAGCGAAGATGACAATGATGCTTGGCAAAGAAATACTATCTGCCGAATGGAATAAGAGAATAGAGCCGTTCGATTCTTTAGGATTAATTCTAGATCAAGGTTTACCTCTTGACACGCTAAATAAAAACATATATTGCGCTGATGCAATATTAGATCCTTGGCCTAATGCGGATGTAATAATCGGAAATCCTCCATATCAGTCAAAAAATAAAATGAAAATGGAAATGGATCATGAATATGTAAATCTAATAAGGGAAAGGTATCCAGATATGCCTGGGCGAGCTGATTATTGTGTTTACTGGTTTAGAAAAACTCATGATCAGCTTCAGGATGGAAAATATGCAGGTTTAGTAGGAACGAATACGATTCGTCAAAATGATTCGAGGGTCGGTGGACTTGATTATATATTAAACAACGGTGGTACTATTGTCGATGCCGTATCGACCCAAGTGTGGTCAGGTGTGTAGTTACCCCACTTAAAACCGTACACCTCAGATAGCTCCGAGACAATAGGAGTAATGCTATGAATAGTACTAGTATCAATGATACTGTCCACGTAATCAGCTCTGTTCAGAGAAGAAGAAGATGGTCGTCGATAGAAAAGGAACAGATAGTAAAAGAGACATTTGAACCGGGAAATTCGGTTTCTTTAGTTGCGAGAAAGTATAATATATGCCCCAGTCAGCTCTTCCAGTGGAGGCGGTTTATGGAAAACGGTGCAAGCAAAGGAATCGAGAATGAAGAGAACTTGGTCCCTGAATCAGAGTATAAAAAGCTCGAACAGAGAATAAAGAATTTGGAACGCCTTCTCGGAAGAAAGACGGAAGAGAACGAGATTCTCAAAGAAGCGGTCATCCTTGCTCGTAAAAAAAAACTGATCTCGCAAAAGCCATTGGAAGGAATCGAAGGTTTCCAATGACAAGAATCGCTTCCGCATTAGGGATTTCTCGGTCGATTTTTTACTATAAGAATCGTCTTCGCCGAACAAAACCTTCGATCAGAGAATTCAAAGAGCATATCTTGCAGACGGTTAAAGATGTCTGCCATGATAGACCTACCTACGGGTATCCAAGAATTACGGCGATCGTCAATCGGATCAATAGAAACAAGGGTTTGCCACGTGTGAACCATAAGCGGATTTACCGAATCATGAAGGAACAAAATCTACTTTTACAAAGGAATGCTCCAAGGTTAAAACGGACCCATGAAGGGAAAATCATCACATTAAAAAGCAATGTAAGATGGTGTTCCGATATTTTAGGAATTCGTTGTTGGGATGGAAGACTTATTTGGTTGGCCTTTGTCATGGATTGCCATGACAGAGAAATCATAAGCTACATTTCCTCAACGATTGGCATTGACGGTCAGATGATTCGAGATATGCTTCTTGAAGCAAAGGAGCAACGATTTGGTGA
>NZ_QHCT01000010.1 GCF_003545885.1 Leptospira stimsonii | reverse complement strand
CCCTTATGAAGTTCTGAAAAATAAATTGCATTTAAAAGAAAAAGTAAAGATAGTTGGACGAGGTCGCTAGTAGTACACAAGAAGTAATTGGTAGTCCTTCATTGAAGAAATTATTTTAATAATTCTTTCTTTATCTTTTGTTTTCTTTGTTCATGAAATAAAGAAGACAAAAGATAAAGAAAGTATTCTTACCAAATTTTTACGGAAGCTTTACAACCAAAGGTAGAAAAAGAAATATTATAGGTGTTGAATATAATGTTGTTTATTTTCCTGGACTTGTTAAGAACTTTGCAAACTTTAGTGGTGAATAATTAAAAATAAACTTATTTCCAATAATTTTCTCGATTTTTATTTTGAGCGTTGGATTTTTGAAAAGTATGGGGTCTCCTTTTAAAAAAAATATGAAAATTACTTATTATTTGATTCTATTTTTGTTTTCGAGTAGTTGTAAAAAATTTGACTCGGACATATTCGTAAAAAATGCTTTTGTTGTAGATGAATACTTGTTTTCATTATCAAAAGGAAACATTTCTTTTGCATACGGGATGTATGACAAAAATGTTAATTCTCAATTAGAATACGTTGATTTTTTTAGTAAGATTAGATCAGTGGATAAATTGGTTCCTGCTGGATATATTTATAAGGAAGTTTATAATAAATCAAAATTTAGTTTTAGTATTGGAAGGACATTTGAATCTGAATATAGGATTTTTTACAGAGGCCTGAATCCGAAGTCAAAATATCTTAGAACGATTGTTGTCTATTGCTCAGAATCACGAATTAGAATTCTCTCAGATAATCTGGAGAAATTATCTGATGAATGGGACTTGAAAAATAATATAGTAAAGGAAATTCAAAAACCACATTTGATCGGCAATTTAAACTATTTTGACAACTGTTTGACCATAGACTTATTCAAAGACGCATTTCTATCTCCTAAAAATGAGGAGTTGGTTGAGGATGCATTTATCGAAAAATATATTCCAGGAAAAATTCGAAAAGTATCAAACTATCAAATAGGAAATAAATATATTGAGGTATTAAAATCTTCAGTAGAAGCAGGTATTTTTATTGTAATCAGAACAAGGATAGGTGAGATAAATAAGATATATAGAATTCAACCAAACGAACTTCTAAATCTGAATAGCTATTCTTTTTGTGAATAGGAATTAATGAGTAAAGAATATTATGAATTTTATTTTAAATCAAAAATTTGATTATTAAGTCATTTCTTATGATATTTGACTCCTATTTCTTCTTTGGTTGCGGCAAATTGGTTGGATACTTTTTCTCGCTTTTTCGAAAGGATAGGATAACGTCCTAAATTTTTCGCACATTTAAAGAATAAACAGAAAGGCTCTCCCGATGTGCCTTTAAAGTTTCGCATAAAAAAAGACCCGGTGTTTAATCCCGAGTCTTTTATCAGTATGTGTTTTAAGCCTTTCTTAGTTTACTAGCTGAAAAGTTGCTCCAGAGGCATTGTTTGATGTAATGAAGATGGTGTATGCACCAGCTACATTGAATCGAATGCTTCCCGAGGTTGTTACTGTTGATGTTCCAGAAGTAATTGTGTAGTCAACGCCAGCAACAGCTAAAGTCGTAGAAGTTGAGATTGGGCATGTTCCTTTATAAACTACATAAGTGTAGGATCCAGAAGAATTTCCAAAAGATCCAACGCTATTCGTCGGTGCGGAGGAGATTTGAACTGCACCGTTTCCTTCTGCACCTGTAAAATTGAGAGTGGAAACTCCGCCATTTAAAGTAGGATTCTCCCCCGAAACGAATCGAAATCCGATCGTAGTTTCTTGAAACGTAGGAACTCCCTCTTTTTCTTTGACTTCGGGAGAATTCACGTTTGCATCTTTGATTGCAATTTAAAGAAAGAAAAATACTACGGAGAATCCATGTTAGAAGCCGCCCTCATTCTTCTTGCCTTGTCTTCAATGAGTTCCCTCGGACTCGAACTCACCTCGGAACAGTTGGATTCTACTAAGAAGATGTTTACGACGGGAATTGTGGTTTGTTTTCTCAATCTCTTTCTACTTCCTCTTTTCGCATTTCTTCTTTGCAAAGTCTTTTCACTTTCTCCTTCGATCCGTCTCGGAATTTTTCTCTGCACTTGCTCGGGCGGAGGTGCTTCGGCAGGATTATTCATCTTAAAAGCGAAGGGCTCGTCAGGAACGGGGGCGGCCATGTTGAGCCTCTTGAATTTTACAAGCCTCTTTACGGCCCCTCTTCTCATCACATTGTATTCCGGAAGTTCGTTCTTCGAATTTGAAAAAGCGCTTCGGATTCTTCCTAAATTATTGGCGATCGGATTAGTCTTCTTCGGACTTCCTTTAGGAATCGGATTTTGGATTCGGAAAAAAAAAGAATCCGTCGCCTTTCAAATTTCCCCGTATCTCGTAAGAACCAGCAATTTGTCTCTTGGATTTTCCATTTTCTATCTCGCCTTCCAATATTCGGAACAAATCTTAGAATTCGGTCTTCCAATCTGGATTACAATCGTCCTTGTTACCGGTTTATCTTTTACGATCGGAATTTTTTTATTCAAAGATAAGTCGGAAGACCGAAGGAGCATCGGGGTCGTGAGCGGAATTCGGAATCTTTCTCTCGCCCTTCTTTTAGCGAACGAACAGACGGGAGATCCCAGAGTTTTGATCACGATTCTACTTTATGGATTTATTATGTATCTCGTGGCATTTCCGGCTTCTTTCTTTTGGAGGCGCTGGAAGAATATTCCGGTTTGATACGAAAGAACGTTGCGATGACTTTGCTTCTTCCCTAAAAATGGTTCAGCGATAGAAAGCGAATTTTGACGAAAACTCCTCGATCGAAAATCACACGAATCTATATTTTGCAAAAAGGCTTTCGTTTTCCCAATTCTCTCGAATGGATTCATTTAAGAATGAATATTAAAAATCGAGTTGAACTTTCCGACTCGGTACCTTCGGTTTTACCCGGTTTGGCAATCTCGAGAAAAATGAATATTCTCTGGACTCGCGCAGGAATAAAAAAATAGAATTCACTTCCGCCAGCATATGCTCCGTCTCAAAAGACAAAAAGTTAATTTAAAAAAAATTGAATATACTTCTTTGCTTTAGAGAGAGAATCTTTCGATTCTCTCTCTAAAAAATTCTAAGCCGCTTCCTTTTCCCTCTTTCCCGGTAATCCGTCAAAACGTACGGTATGAACGACAACCTTCATCTTACTTCGATTTCCACCGTCTTGAGATTTCCAACGATCCTGCCTGAGTTCTCCGATCACGGTCGCTTTTTTCCCCTTCTTTAGATATTCGTGGCAGTTCTCGGCCTGCCGCTCCCACGCTTCTATGTCTATATACGAAACCTCCCCAGGCTGATCGGGTGTGGATCGATGATCGTGATTGACCGCCAAAGTAAAGGTAGCGACGCTCTTTCCGCTGTTGAGAGTTTTGAGTTCCGGATCGGCCGTTAGATTTCCGTCCAGAATGATATGTGATAGATTTTTCATCGTTTTTTACTCCTCTGAATCGGGGAAAATTTTTTCCCCTTCGATTCTTACGGTTCTCGTCGCAAACGCAATGGAGCGGATTTTCGGATTTTTTTTTTGGAAAGAGATTCTTTTTTTCCAAGATCGTGGGCGATCTTTCTCAAATCACATTCGAAGATTGGAATGCTCTTCCGACAAAGAATCCGCAAAAAAAAACAGAATCCTGAATCCGCTTCGACTTGATTCGGACCCGAGCAAGAATGATTCTATATTCAGTTGAAATTCTTCATATGATTCTCCCTCCAAAAATTAGAAGGAAGGAACTCCGATTGGAATCGTAGAAATGAAGACCATATCAAAAATCGAAATATGTAGGAACTCCTCCATTCTCCATCGTTGGCGCTTTCTTTTGAACGCGTGAAGGGATCGAAATAGAAATTCCGCGTAAGAGGGATTTCGAATTTTCGTTTGCACTTGCAAGACGAACGTTTTCTTTTATGGATTCGAAATCACGAGGGAGGAATTCTTCTTATCTTCTTCTTTCAGGGTATTCAATTCGATCAGGAGCCTCTCCAAATCTCCGGTTCCTTTCGCGCGATACACACCGCGAAGATAATTCTTCCGATCGATCAGATAGACGTTTTCGGTATGAACGAAATCGTTGAGATCGTCTTTTCCTTGAATGACTTTTATATCCGCTCCGAATTGATTTCTCGCAAGATTAAAAATCGTCTTTTTAGAACCGGTAAGAAAGGTCCATTGGCTTTGTGAAATCTTGTAAAGGGATCTGAATTTTTTCAGAACTTCCACCGTGTCGATTTCCGGATTTACCGAAATGGAAACGACCTGAACATCCTTTTGATCCTGAATCTTAGGAATAAAAGTCAGCATATTCCGAGTGATCATCGGGCAAATCCCTCTACATTTTGCGTAGAAGAATACGACTAACGTATATTTTTCTCTGAGATTCTTGAGATTAAATTCTTGATTCTCCTGGGAGACGAGGGAAAACTCCGGAATTTTTTTTAGATCGGAGGGCATGACTCCGTCCTCGGCCGGCCAAAACGGATCCATCACATCGCCCTTAAAATAAGGAAGAATTCCTTTTTTTGGCGAAGAAGAATGGGTTAACTCCGGATAAAAAGTTTCCTTCTTTTCGTCGCAGGCGATCACAAAGAGAAGGAGCAAGACACTATATAAAACTTTTATCATATTCTTTTCTTAGTCCGTTTTTTTGATCGGCTCGCAGATTTTACTTCCCGGTAATCCCACGGAACTTCCGTCGGACGCAATCACGGTATTCATATAGATTTGTCCGTTCCGATTCCACTTTTTCACAACGATCAATTTTCCGTTTTCGTCGAACTTCTCGTAGAGGGAAGGTTTACCGTTGTCATACCATTCCCAGTGGTCGTTGATATATTTACCGGAACTGAATTCCGCGTAAAAACGATTGTTTCCGTTCGGATACCATGCGCGGTGAACTCCCACCTTGAGGCCTTCTTTGAAAGTCCTTTTTTCCAAAACAATTCCACTTTCGTTTCGTGAGATATATTCTCCGTCTTCCAGCCCGTCTTTGAATTCAGTTATTTGAATTTCATCCAATGCTGGAAAGGTTGTTCGGATAAAACCGTTGAATGGTTTAAGTTTATAGTAAACCTTATCCTTAAATACGGCGAGGTTCGGGTCGGAAGATTCGATCGTAACGCTTCCTTGACAACCGATCGTAAAGAAGGTCGTCAAGAAAACGAAAAAAATCGAAAGCGTCTTAGTTAGAAACACTTCCTATCGTACCGTAAAAGTAGGAACCCATTAGAGTTTTAATCGTTGCGGTCGCGTCCAGCACGTAGTGGTAGTGATAGGTAGGAGTCGAAAAGTGAACCGTAGCCGCGGTATGTCCATGCAAAGAATCTAATGTTGGCGTAAAATCGTCGCCGGTTGCCGCGGTTCCATTGTCGCACTTTTCACCGTAAATCGCATAACCGTCCAAAATGATTCCGATCAAATTCGCATCGTTATTGCTGACTTTTGTTACCGCCGCGTGATGATGATAAACACCTTGGTTTTGAGGGTGACCGCCGAAGTTGTCAAAGGTCATCGCTTCGACCGCAAGAGTATCCGGAGGAGCCGCCGCGTTGTTGAAAATCGCAAGACCGTTTACGGTGATACCGATGGATACGAGTCCGCCTTGAGTGCTCACGGTTCCGGTTCCTTTCGTAGGAGTGGAAGGAATCGCATAAACTAATTTTTGACTGGAGATAGAATTGTTCCCCGCAGGAGTATTACCTCCCGGAAGAGCTTCGAACAGGGGAGACGTGGAACCGTAGTAGTAACTCTTCGTATTCGGAACGTTCTGCGATTTAAAAACGTAGGAACTCCCGGAAACATAAGCCGTAGAACATTTAAAATTGTCTTTGATCCAAGAAGGAAGAGCCGAGTCCATACAAGTCGTAACACCCGTCACACAACCGGAAGAAGAATCGATCGTCGCGGTCGCCTTGGAAACTCCGGTTCCGGTCGTAGCAAGCGTTCCGTTACAAAATCCGGTCGCCGCGATAAATCCCAAGGTCGCAATCGTAAGATCGTCGTTTTTCTCGTCCTTTTTACAAAGTAAAACGGAAAGGCCGATCATAAGTATAAGAATCGTTTTTTGAATCATATTTTCTCCTTTTCTCAAGACATCTTCGGGCGCTTGATTTTATGGCACTTGAGTATAACCCAGTGGACGAAAATCGTCGACCGAACCAATCGGCTAAGACTCATTTTTTTGCCTTTTTTCGGAGATATAAAGGGAAGGAGTCGATCCCACGATTCTCTTGAAGGACGGGTTGAAGGTGGATTTGGAATAAAACCGGCTTCGATAGCCAAGTGCAAAACGGAAAGTTCTTTCTTCCGGAGAAGAATCCGAAAGACGAATGAATTCACGAACTCTAGATTCGTTTACAAAATTGTAGAAATTCGTTCCCAGAACCTCGTTTAAAACCTGCGTGATACGAGCTCTTGGAATGTTCAATTCTTCGGCCGATCGGTCCAGGGAGAATTCACTGTTCCGATCCGGCTTTTTTTGATCCTTATGTTCTTTCACAGCGATGGCGTATTCGTTTCATTTTTCGAACTCCAAACCCGATCATTCGTATTTCCTCTTTTTCACGATCGAATCAGAATCATTCTGTCCGAGAAGCCACGCAGAATGAATCATACTCGGGCGAACTCCAAAGAGCGAAAAAAGAATCGTAAAGATTAGAATATCGTATCCTCGAATCGGAGGCAAAATTCTTTCGGAATAAGAATCCGCAAACTCATTCCAAAAAAAAATATAGTTTGATAGATCAAAATCGAAAATACAAGGGCGATCAAAACCTTCAACCATCCGAATCGTCAGGATTCGATCGCGGGATTTATCGGTTCCTTTTCGGCTTTGTAAATCCGAAAGAACTGAATCCGGAATAAAAAAGCAAAGAAACAAAAGTGGAGCGTTTTAAGATCCGTCCTTCCGGACCGAAAAAAAGATCGAACAACCATCGCGATTCTTCTGAAATTTTAAAAATAAAGAATAAAAAAACGAAAACAAAATAGGATCTGCCAAAATCTCTTCTTAAGATATGGGCGAAATGAAGACAACTCAAGGTTAACAAGAAAAAGACGAACCATCGATCGAAGGAAAATCGAACTCTTTTGAACCAAAGAACGAAGATAACAAAAACGGTGATCGTCAAAGAGATCGGGAGAACCGGAAAGTCAGGCGGAGGATGGGACGGACCCGTTGGAGGCATAGAATAAAATATTTCCTTTTGTTCAATGCGGATCGGATTATGGAAAGGATACACATTCGATGATGTAAATCAACTCCGAGGAAAATTATTTTTCTTTTCTCAAGTTCGAAAAAAAACAGAATGGCCCACTGCGATGACCCAAAAGATTCAGAAAAAAACCGAGATCGTATTCGAGGCCAAAAAAATCGGAAAAATCTACAAGATGGGAGAGGTCGAAGTTCCTGCCCTGCACGGAGTGGATTTGGAACTCCGATCCGGAGAATTCGTCGTTCTTTTGGGTCCCTCGGGATCGGGCAAATCCACTTTGTTGAATATATTAGGCGGTCTTGATACCCCCACTTCCGGAGAAGTCCGTTTCCAGGATCACGATTTATTTTCAAAAGATGATAAAAGTCTCACGCTATATCGAAGGGATCACGTAGGGTTCGTATTCCAATTTTATAATCTAATTCCGAGTCTTACCGCACTGGAAAACGTTTCCTTGGTAACCGAACTCAGCTCTCATCCGATGTCTTCCGAGGAAGCGCTTTCACTCGTAGGCCTTCTTGAAAGAAAAGATCACTTTCCTGCCCAGATGTCCGGAGGAGAACAACAAAGAGTTGCGATCGCGAGGGCAATCGCCAAAAGACCGGATGTACTACTCTGCGACGAACCGACCGGAGCCCTCGACTTCAAAACCGGAAGGGTCGTCTTGGATGCAATCTCAAAAGTGAATTTAGAATTGGGAACGACCACCGTCGTCATCACACATAACGCGACGATCGCGCAGATGGCGGATCGAATCATCGAAATGAGAGACGGAACGGTAATTTCCAACAAAAAGAATTCCCGCAAAAAAACATCGGAAGAGTTGAACTGGTGAAAATCCTCGATCGCAAAGTTTTTCGGGAAATGAAATCTCTCAAAGCCCAAGGAGTCACGATCGCATTGGTCGTCGCCGCGGGAATCGCGGTCTTTGTCGCATCCAGAAGCGCATACGATTCCCTTTTTTCGGCGCGTGAAAAATTCTATTCTTCCTCGTACTTCGCACAGGGATTTGTCTCCTTAAAAAGAGCGCCGGAATCGATTCTTCAAAACTTGATCGACGTTCCGGGAATCGGAACGATTCGATCGAGAATCGTTCAAGAAGCCGTATTAGATATTCCTAATGAAACTCTCCCGACTTCCGGAAGATTCGTATCCTTATCGCAAGGAATCAACGTACCTCATATTCGCTCCGGCAGACTACCCAAAGGCGACAACGAAGTTTTGTTAAGCGAAGCGTTCGCAATTGCGAATAAACTATCTCCCGGAAATCGGATCGTCGGGATCTTGCAAGGGGAGAAAAAAATTCTCACCGTAACCGGAATCGCACTTTCACCGGAGTACGTTTATATTTTCCGCGGAACCAATCCACTTCCGGACGACAAACATTTCGGAATTCTATGGATGGATCGAAAAGGAATGGAGAATGCGTTTGGAATGGTGGGCGCCTTCAACGACGCGGTTTTTATGTTCGCCCCCGGAACGCAAAAGACTTCCGTTCTAAAGAGAATCGACCAGATTTTGGAACCGTACGGAGGATACGGCGCATACGATAGGGATAAATTGCCGTCTCATTCCTTTCTAAGGGATGAATTCAAACAACTGAAAACGATGGCCTACTCTTTACCGATGATTTTTCTCGGAGTCGCCGCTTTCCTCCTTCATATCGTATCGACTCGAATCATCTCGAAAGAAAGGGAACAGATCGCAACGCTCAAAGCATTAGGATATTCGAATATAGAAATCGCTCTTCATTATCTCAAAATCATATCCGTGATCAGCGGACTCGGTTCCATATTGGGAGTTTTAGTGGGAATCTGGCTCGGCGACGCGATGAGAAATCTTTACTCCGAATATTATCGATTCCCCCACCTTGTTTTTATTTTTAATCCCTCTTTGGGCTTAATCGGAATTTTAATAGGAATTCTTGCGGGAGCGTTAGGAACTACTTACTCGATTTTCGGAGTTCTTAAATTGGATCCGGCTCAAGCGATGCGAGCGCCGGTTCCTATGAGTTTTCGAAAAAATTGGATCGAAACATATACGAAAACTCTTTCCACACAAACCAGAATGATCTTAAGAAATCTAACCAGGAGACCCGCGAGAACCTTGATCGCAATTCTTGGAATTTCAACATCGGTGATGATTATGGTTTTAGGAATGTTTTCGCGCGACGCGGTGAATGCGATGATCGAAATTCAATTCGATCTTCTCCAAAGGGAATCGATCACCGTTTCTTTTTTAGGCCCCGTTTCCAAGACCGCAGTCGACGATCTGCAAAAGGATCCTGCCGTATTATCCGCGGAAGGTTATCGAATGATTCCGATTCGAATTCGCGTTGGACATCTTTCCAAAGAAATGGCTCTGCAAGGAATACCGGATAAGGCCGAATTACGAAGACTCGTCGGAAAGAAAAGAAATATCCTCACCCCTCCAAGCTCCGGAATTTTTTTGAATTCCGGGGTCGCCGAAAAAATGAAAATCAAAACCGGTTCTCAAATTCAAATGGAAATCCTGGAGGGAAATCGAAAGAAGATCGTAGTTCGCGTTGACGGATTGGTCGAAGAACTTTTAGGACAAGGCGCTTATATGGATCTCAATTCCGTTAATCAATTGTTAGGCGAAGGAGAAAGTGTAAACCTAATCGCCTTAAGAACGGATGCTAAAGGAGAATCAGCGTTATTGTCCAGATTGAAGGACGTTCCTAAAATTTCGGGTGTTTCCACACGAGCGGGAAGCCTCAAAGTATTTACGGATACGATGTCCCGGAGCACACTCGCAACGACCGTGATTCTTTTTATATTCGCTTCTGTCATCTCAATCGGAGTCGTCTACAACACTGCAATGATTTCCCTATCCGAAAGAATTTTCGAACTTGGAAGTTTAAGAATTCTCGGTTTTACAAGGGAAGAGGTTTTTAGAATCTTAGCGGGAGAATTAGGAGTGGAGATCATCGCTTCTCTCCCGATAGGATGTATACTAGGATATGCTTTTGCCTATCTTTTGATGACGACTGTGGAAACGGAAGGATTCAAAATCCCTCTGATTATTTCTTATCGCACCTACGCAGTCGCGATTCTGATGACTTTAGGAACTTCCGTCCTGAGCTATTTTATTTTGTATTCAAAAATCAAAACAATGGATCTTCTATCGATCCTAAAAATAAGGGAATAAATATGAATTGGAAAGAAGACTGGAAGTCGGTCGCCTCAAATCGGAAATTCAAAATCGGGATCGGACTTGGAATTCTCGTTTTCGTTTTATGGTTTTTACTAAGACCTAAACCCGTCGTCTCCGAAACAGCAAAAGTGATCAGAGGAACCTATCAGCAAATCGTAGAAGAGGAAGGAATCACAAGGGTCCAGGAAAAATTTACGATCTTCTCACCCGTGAGTGGAATCTTAAAAAGAATCCATAAACACGCAGGAGAATCCGTGAGCAAAGGAGAAACTCTCGCGATCGTAAAGTGGGACTATGATCGAACCGTAAATTCGCCTATCACGGGTAAGGTGCTCAAGGTGATCAGAGAAAGCGAAGGACCGATCGAAATGGGAACACCTCTTCTCGAAGTCGGTAATACGGATCGTTTGGAAATCGCCGCAGAAGTTTTAACGCAGGAAGCGGTTCATCTTCATCCCGGAAATCCGGTCGAAATCGAAGGCTGGGGCGGCGGGAAATTGGAAGGAAAATTGCGTTTGGTCGAGCCTGCCGCTTTTACAAAAATCTCCTCCCTTGGCGTGGAAGAACAAAGAGTCAGAGCGATTGTGGATTTCGTTCCGCCGTCCGAAATGGGGGAAGGATTTCAAGTTCGTTGTAAAATCATAAGTGAAAAAAAAGAAAATCAAATCATCGCGCCGACCGCCGCATTGTTTCGAGAGGGAGAGGACTGGTTCGTCTTTCAGGTCCTGAAAAATAAAGCGAGGAAATCCAAGGTCAAGTTGGAAGCCAGAAGCGGAGAAAACGCTTTGATCACAGACGGATTGAAAGAAGGAGACGAAGTCATCTTATACCCGGGAGAAGGAATTCAGGAAGGCGCTAAGATTCGATAAATACCGAGCAGTCTCAGAATGATACATTCGTAAATTATGATTTTTGAATCAGAAATTTAACGTACATTGAGAAACGGACAGAAATCCACAGAGAGATAACCCTTGAAATTCAAAAACTCGGGTAATCTCTTTCGATCTCAAAAAAATTTAGAATTCTTTTTGCGGAAGTTTTTGCAGGCGCCATCGCGATTTTCTTACCGGGTTCGGAGGAAAGCGTATTCGTAATCGCGATTTTATCTTTTTCGCAAACGTTCAAGCAGGAAACTTCGAGAACTCGTACTCCGGCTATTTTTTCGGATCGGATGAGAGTTTTAGTTCGTTTTTGATCCTGCTCTTTCCTAAAAAACTTTCCCCCGGAATTTTCGCCGCGCACTGCGAGCAAACTAAAATGGCTCCTTCCCATCCTCCGTCCGCCGTTTCTATAACTTCGGACATTTTATTTTTTTCCGCGTCAAGTGATCCGATTCGGTTCAAAAAATGAAACATAGAATTCTCCTCGAAAAGGAAGACGCAAAACGACTCAAATCCCTGGATTTTTTTCTATCGAAATCGAAATAATCTTTCGCCTTGGAACTTATAAATAGTAAAATTGAATAAGATTGGTTGCTTATCCGATTTTTTTTCGTTAATAAATTACAACGCGCAGACAAAGTAAAAGTAATTTATATGCAAACTACCGGGATCTACTTCACTAAAGGAATTAAATTTTCACCGGAAGAAGTTACAATAAAATTATTTGTCAAGGATGTTAGTGGAAATGAAGTAGCCTCCTTAAACGGTAACGCAAATAGGAAAAATAACTCAGCAACTTCCGTTCCGTAACTCTCAAACCTTTGTTTCTTCATCATTCGTTGCTTTTCAAAAAGCGTAATATCTGTCGTAATATTCCAACCATATCCTGTTGGAATAATTCCAAGAGAATACACGAAGAAAAAATTCATCACGTATCTAAGAAGTTTTGCGGTTGTAAGTGTATAAGTAATCTCGTAATATACGACGGATGCATCTTGCGGTAGATTATTTTTCTCCTTGGAAAAGTCCATAACATGCTTTACTTGATAATCGCTAAAACACGCACAAGCTTCCACTTCGCCTTTGACCGTTTTTTCGAATTTCTCTATAAATTCCTCATCAACCTCTACTTCTTTTCCGTAGGAATCCAAACTTCTAATAGAATAAATAAAATAAGTTTTATTCATTTTTTTCTGAGATGAATTCATTTTCAAAACTTGAAATTCCTCTCGACCAAAGCTGAGACAATTCCCCAAAAACAATATCACCAAAACTAAAAACGTTTTTTGTATTTTATTCACTGAATTTACCATTCATTTAATTTTATTTTCAAAATTCAGAAATAAAAAAACTAAAACACTTCATTAAAGAGAATTCAATCTCACAGACAAAAGGAGAACTAAATCAAATTAAGCCCATACATTTAATCTTAATTAGAAATCTATTTTAATTTTTGTTATAACTAATTTCAAACTACAGTTTAGCTTATTAAAATAGATAAGCAATCAATAAAGAGACTAATGTGGCGACATATAAATTAAATGACTTTCATTTGACAATTTACGAATTCCGTAACAAACTACTTGAAAAATTCGAAAAAAAAATATGTTATTTGATTTTAATTTAATAATATGCTATTCTGCACAAAGATCAGGTTGGCGAGGTCCGTTCTATTTCATTCTCCTCCATCCGGCTTAGGGGAAAGAGGTTATAGAAAATGGGTTGTTTCTACCGAATTCAACGATTGAAAGCTTCTTCCAATTCTTCAAAAACACCGATACTCAAAAGGTCTTGATCACGAGAATCCATGATTGAATCCTGAACCCAGAATCCGACGTACATACTCAAGCCCAAGAATAGAGCGAGCGAAGCACCTACGATTCTTTTGTTTCTCGTTTCCCTTTTATCTCTTCTGACCACGTTAGACGAAATTTGCTTCACCCAATCCTGGTTCTGTTTTCTTTTTAAAATCTCTCCCTTCATAGGAGAGGAATTATGATTATTCATAAAATTTCTCCTTTGTTCCGACTCGTTTCATCATTTCTTTTCCTCGCGCGGCCCTAGACTTTACCGTTCCAGGTTTTACACCCATGGTTTCCGCGATTTGTTTTTCCGTATAACCAGCTAAATAGAATTCCAAAACTCTTCTGTATTTATCGGGAATCTTTACTAAAAGGGAACGAAGTAATCCGATCACTTCCTGGGAATTACTCTCCGCGTCCCCCGACTTTCCGTTCAAGCTGGAATTTCTAGTTATAAAATCTTCCGGTTTTTTCGAGCGAGCCAATTTATCGGCGCGCTCTTCTTCTCTTTTCAGCTTATCGTTCATTCTGAGGGATTCGTTTCTGGCGATCGCGTACAACCAAGTGCTCAGTTTGGATTCTTTACGAAACTGGTCTTTTTTTAAGGCTTTGTACGCGCGAAAATAGGTTTCTTGCGCCACGTCGTCGATAGCATAAGAAAACCTCTCTGCGAGGTTTTTTTCAATCGCAGAGAGGACAATGTCCCTAGTGGAACTAACGATATCTGTAAATTCAGATTCAGTCATCATGATGATGATGTTTCTTTTGAAACTCTGTAATCAAATCCACAAATTTATTTCTTTGTTCTGGAGTGAGAATCGCATGAAACTCAATCGCTTTTTTGGTCATGTATTGTCTCATCTCCGTCATCTTACCCATCTCCAATTCAAACGACTTGTTTATCTTTTTTTCATCTAAAGTCGGTTGACGAAACTCTGCAAGTGCCTCCGCTGGAATTCTTGGGCCTTCGAGTTTCAGTTCCTTTCTCTTAGTTAGAACTTCGTCTTTGATACGATTGAGTTCTTTCTTTTGAGAATCATTCAGATCCAATTCCGAGCTAATCTTCTTTACTACGAACTCCGCTCTTTTTTCAGGGGACTTATAAAACCTACATCCTCCCGCAAACAAAGCCGCGATTACAAGAATCAGACCGGAAACTTTAAAAAATCCTTTCATTGGATTCCTCCCATTTTCTAATCCTCTGACCAAAAGGCCCAACTCAGGTTCCAATTTTTTTTATTCGGAATTTTTCGAGTTCTCATTAAAAAATGGAATCCTTTTGCGAAACAAGGATCGGAACCCTCTCAAGTAACCCCCAGACGAATAAAGAAGAAGCGCAAAAGGAAATCTTATCTTTTTCTAAAGCGGAAATTCTGAAATAAATTTCATTCGTTTAGAATGCTGATGTCTTCCTTTTTGATTTCATATTTGATTGCAAGACGATCTCTAAGAGTGGAAAGCAATTGTTCTCCATTCTTAAAAAAATAGAACTCCGGATTCACTTTAATCACGATGCTTCGCAGACTAGGAAGTTCCTTCAAAAAAAATGAAATTTCCTGAACGAGTTTTTCAACACTTTTTCCGAAAGGACAACCTTTTAATTCGATTCCGACTCCGTGACCTGAACTCGTAAAAGGAAGTATTTCGAAGGGATACGCCTTCTTATCGATTAGAGTATTCGCCTTAATGCTCAAACCTTGGCAAATTTTTTCGATTAGGATATTCGTATCGACCGGCTTTAATAGATAGGCAACGAGATTCCTATTGTGAACCGCTTGTAAAATCGTTTCTTTTTCGTTGCTCACCGTTAAAAAGATAATCGGCGTTAAACGATTTATCTCCGGAATTCTTTCCAAAAGACTAAGACCGCTTTGTTTCGGCATTTTATTATCCGTAATTATCAAATCGTAACGTTGTTTTCTCAGTTTGATTTCCGCGGCAACCCCGTCCACAACGTGATCCACTTCAAAATTGTATCTTTCCACGTGGCGGATGAGAAGTTCCGCGTTGGTTTCGTCGTCTTCCGCAAGAAGAATGGAATAGTTTTTCGCGTTTTTCATGGTTTCCTTTGTCTCCAATAAACGGTGGCGTCACACATTTCCTTCGTTTTTGTTTTTTGACAATTGCTTTCGCGAGAAAGGACTACAATTCTAAATGACGTTTCAAAATTCGAAAGAAAATCGCGAACAATAAACTATTTCCTTTCGAGGGCAAGAAGTGTAAGGTCGTCAGAAAAGCCTTCGTGAGCGACTCCCATAAAACGATTCACTTCCGAAAAAACTTTTTGACAAAGCTCATCCAAAGGTTCGTTTTCGGAAGAATCCAAATTAGAAAGCAATCGTTCTTCGGAAAATAATTCTCGATTCGGATTGAACGCTTCTATAATTCCATCCGTATAAAGTACCAAACGATCGCCACGATCCAGGTGAAACGGCACCGTCTCTAATTTTAGAGGAATTAGATCCGTAAGCAATGCGCCCGTTTGATAAAATACGTAAGGTTTTTTACCTTTGCTGAGCAAAACGGGAGGACAATGTCCCGCGTTCGTCATTCTTCCTTCTCCCGTTTTCACGTTTAGAGTTCCGAGAATCGCCGTGATAAAATGGCCGGCAAATTTTCCGGCGAGGGATTCGTAAATTAGAGCAATACCATATTCAGGATTTTGAATAAACGATCTCCAGTTTGAATAGGACATCTTCACCATCGAGGCGAGCAAAGCGGCGGAAACCCCGTGACCCGAAACATCGCAGATAAAAAAACCGAGAATATGATTTTCCTCGTCATAAAGGAAGTCTACGAAATCGCCGCCGATTTCCATCATCGGTTCGTAAAGATATTGTAGATCCAAGTAGTCGGATTTCGGGAGAGTGGCCGGAAGAAGAGCACCTTGTATCTTTTTTGCCATCTTGATCTGATGTTCCAATTCTTCCTTTTGGCTAAGAATAATTCTGGTTCTGGTTCTGACCGTGTATTCCAAACGTTCATTCGCTTTTTTTAATTCTTCTTCCGCTTTCTTTCTTTCCACCGCTTGAAAGATTCTTGGAATCATATCGGAAAGCGAACCCACAAAGGTTTGTTCTTCCAGCGTCCAAGAATGACGTTTGCCGACGTGTTCATTACAAATGATTCCGAGAAGTTTTCCATCCATGAGAATGGGCGCATCCAACATTGAAAGAATGTTCAAAGGTAATAGGTAATTCGGAGCAAATTCTTTCGTAGAATTGTCGTGAATCGCGTCGTCCGCGACGATCAATCTTTCATCTTTGAGAACTTCGAAATAACGTGGATAGTCTTTTTGAAAAAGTTCCATTCCGGAATTGTGAGAATTTTCGGAGAGGATAAAAAGATCGAGACATTGAATGGAGGTTTTTGTCTCGCTATAAAACCAGATGCTACAACGTTCACAATCCAAAGCTCTTGAAATCGATTCCGTAAGGACGTGTAACGCAGGGATTAAATCGCCTTTGTCGAGTATCGGATTTTTTGCTAAGGACATAAGCTCCCTGTTAAAGCGACGTAGAGTTTCCTCCTTAGTTTGGATTGTGTTTGGTAGCATCGATTTGATTGAAATCCCGTTTCGCTTGGCGCCCAAGAAATTCAGGTGATTAGGTTGTCATAAAAATGGAAAAATTCCATCTCTTTTTGTCCTTATAAATCAATTATTTACAAGTCTCCGATTCTTCTCAAAAAAAATTCTTATACTCTTTCTTTCGGCTAACAGAGGAGGGATCGAAATAGGAAAGTGAATTTACTCTCGAGAGGTCAACAGGAAAGAAAAAGAGAACGGATGGAATCGACGATAAAATGGTCTTTCAACCAGAAAACGAAGGTTTTGTGGGAGTTCCGACAAAGAGGAAGTTTAGAAAAAGGAGTGGAAACAAATCGAGAGTTTTCCTTTCGAGTTTCTGAAAAACCCGATTCTTATGAAGTTAAAAAAAAAGGACGGATCAATCCGTCCTAGGAGATTTTTAAAAGAGTTGCTCTACGGGATCAATATCCTAAAAGCCAGTTTCCTTCCGAAGTCTGATCCGTAAGGTTGATCCAAAGATCGCCGGCGCCGACCGAATTCTTAGCCTCTAAGAGTTTTCTGTTTTCGTACGGTGTCAAAGGTGCAGAGAATTTATATCTTCCTCCCGTTTCCGAAGAACACTGTGAATTTCCGGAAGACCAAGATCCGCCGCCTGAAGTCACATACCAGTTACCCGAAGCGTCTTTACAAGAAAAACGATTCCAAGAGGAACAGTTGAGATCGTTCCATCTTCCGTTGGACCAGACGACGGCGCAGTGTTCACTTCCCGCCCAGTTGTTCGGCTCGGAAGAATTCCAGGACCAGATCGCTTTTTTGGCAAAGTCCGGATCAAACTGATCTATGCCGAATACGTTCACCTCACATGCCAGCATCGACTGAATATTTGCATCCGTAAAAGATCCGCTCTCCTTTACTCCGTCATAGAACCCGAAGTAATTTGTCGTATCGTTAAAGAAACGGACCATAGAAGAATTGTAAGTCGCTCTGGAATAATTACAATCCGGATAACCTTTGAATTCTTTCGGACTTCCCGTCGAAGCGCCGAAGAAGATTTTTTTAAAGTAGCCGCTCCACTGAGAATCGTAGCAACCATTGCTCATAAGAAGAATTCTTTTGTTGGACGCGACCATATCGCCTAACTTCGGCATATTCTCCGGAGAGGGTATTTCGGAACAACTTCCGGAATAACGATACAACCAAGGATCCAGATAATCTTTAAGAGTTTGAAGAGCTTCGGAAGAATGACCGTCGAACTTATCTTCAATATAAAGAACGAGAACTTCGTTGCGATTCGAGACGTTGGAAACCCAATCTCGAACCTCTTCTAAACCTTTATAAAAAGGACGATCGAAGACGTTACAACCCACGTGGTTGTCCTGACCGTGACAAAGAAGAAGTTCCTTACGAGCGCGGGTTCCCAAAGTCCAGTGAACGTCCAATTCGATAAACCTTGCGCCAAGGCGAAGTTGTTCACCGATGGAATACTTTTGATTCGGAAACGCGTAAGAGAAGAACGGACCGGCGTATGACTTGCTGTTATACGAATTGTGGGTTCCGTAAAAAAGGGCTCTGTGAACCGGAAGGTTCGCGTTTACCTGCGTTTTTCTTTGAATGGAAAGAACCTTGTTTTCGAAAGACTTCTCAAAAACGTCGATCGGATTTTCCACGACGGAGCCTCGACTCGCGTAAAGATTTCCCATCGCTCCCAGAAAAAGAGAGAAGATGAGAATGGATAAAATTCTCTTCATAAGTTTCACCTTTTGTATATTTGGCTTTCCTCCGAATCGGAGGTTTTCACTGAAAAAGGATAATAGCGGGAGAAGTTAAAAACTCACTTATATTCTGCTTACAAAGAATTCTTTTTTTTGAATCCGAAATTCGAAACGACTTGATTCATCGATTTTTGAATCGTAAATCCTTGATTTTATTAAATAACATAAAAAAAACAGGCTCGAAAACGCTATAAATAGATGTTATTTTAAAAATATCTAATAATGATCCTAATCCGGGTAAGTATTCAGTTACCAGAAAAGTTCTGATCATTTCGTTCGTTGCGAGAGTTCAATCTTCTAATATTTTGAAGTCAGGCGAATGTTCAGTCCATATCCCATCGGTGACGATCTGTCCTGAGTTTACGAATTCCACTTTTTACGATTGAATTTGTATGGAGCAATTAGATTCACTTTAAATTTTTCTTAAGTTCTTAATTCAAAGAATCGGAGTCATCAGTATATCCTCAACGAAGACTTTGATTTTATCCTCTCCTTTCTTTCTACAGAAAGCTTCTCCGAAGCGTTTGTTTTTCTGCGACGAAGTGCTTTTTAGCCGAGCGAAGATAGGAATCTCATTTTGTCGACGATGACTTTTGTATCCTTTCCACGTTTCATTTTGTCAATTCGTATGCCCTTTTAATCCCGAAACGAATGTCTCATTGACGAAGCAGGTGCATAAATCGATTTGAGCCATTTTTTCTAAATATAGGAGCGATACTTCCAATAGTTGATTCTGAGTTTCATTCGTTCGCTATCCTTGAAATCCTCGATGACAAGTTTGATTTGCTGGATAACAATCAGGTAAATCCATTCAAGTAGCTCTGGTTCGAAGTATCCAATAAAATCCATCGAATATCGATCTTAAATCCACTCATTCTTCCGGCTCGATGAGTCAAACCAAAAGCAAATTCGACGGATCGTTGGTTCAGTCTCAAGATCGGCTTACGATTGCTTTTCTATAATTTTTGAATTAGAGATCCGTGAAAAAGGTAGGCTTACTCGTCGAAGGACGGTTTTCAAGATTGGTTCTAAAATCTCCTGTAAGACTGGACTGAAAGTGAATTCCAAAAATTCTGGTTCAGAGTAGAATCCTTCGAAAAAAATATGAGTTCCCGCAAAATTACAGTTCTCAAAGTAAAAAGTCCCGAAAGAACGATCTCTTCTTTAACTCGTTTTTCCGAAGAAGAATTGGATCCTTACAGAAAAACTCTTCCTTCCGGAACAAGGGAAGAAGTGGATTGCGACGAAGATACGATTCTTTTTCTTCATTCCGGTTTTGATCCGCTGGAATTTGTGAGAACGAAGGAGATCCTACATCTTCCGGATGGAGAAATGATTCCCGTCGTTGCGATCGATCCGAACGGAGAAATTCTGATGCAGGCTTTTGGGAACGAGGAAAGTCAGAGATTGACTTTGGAAACCGGATTCGCGCATTATTTTAGCCGTTCTCGGAATCAGCTCTGGAAAAAAGGGGATACTTCCGGACATACTCAGAAAATTCTCCAGATTCTTTCCCCAAAGGACGGTTCCTTTTTGGTCTATCAAGTGGAGCAGAAAGTGGCGGCTTGTCACGAAGGATACTACAGTTGTTTTTTTAGAGAAAGAATGCCGGGAGGAGAATGGAATCCGCTTCCTATCCCAAGAAATTTTCTTCCAGAAAAGAGCTAAAATTGCATTCTGACCTTGAACTCTCTTAAAAACCGGTCGAAGGAAATATAAGAACTTATGAATTTTAAAAAACTTTTGATTTTCGCGGGGCTCTTTGTAGGAGCTCTTCTTCTGATCGCGGTTACGACTTTTTTTGTCGTCGATGAACTCAAGGGAGGAGCCGTAGGTTCCGGCCAAACAAAGTTGGATCTTCTCATCGAATCCGGAGATACTCCGGGAAAAATCGTGGAAACTCTTTCCACTCACGGGATGATCAAGTCCTCGAAATACTTTCTCTATCTCGTTCGTTTTACAAGAAGCGCGGGAAAGATCAAACAAGGTCTCTATGAGATCAACGATGGGATGGATTCTCGAAAGATTCTCCAAGTGATCACGGAAGGAAAGGTAAAACTCGTAAACTTTACGATTCCGGAAGGTTATAACAATCGTCAGATCGGAGATCTTCTTACTTCCAAAAAGCTCATCTCGAAACGTCAGGATTTTTTACTCGCGGCGAGCGAACCCGAACTCTTGAGAGAATTTAAAATTCCGGCAACTTCTGCGGAAGGATATCTATTCCCGGAGACATACAGTATTCCGATCAACTTTCCGGTGGATAAGATCGTAAGAATGATGATCAAACGATTCTACGTAAGAATTCAGAAGATCGAAAAAGCTAAGAATCTTTCTCCAGCAGAACTTCATAAATTTATAATATTGGCTTCCGTCGTCGAAAGAGAAGCGAAGAGAAACGAAGAAAGACCTCTGATGGCGGGAGTTTTTAACAATCGTCTGAAAAGAGACATGCCTCTCGAATCCTGTGCGACGATTCAATATCTTTTTGACAAACCTCACAGTAGAATTTTTGAAAAAGATCTAAAGATCGTTTCTCCTTACAATACCTATTTGAACAAAGGGTTCCCACCGGGTCCGATTTCGAATCCTGGCTTTCCCGCATTAGAAGCGGCTTTTTATCCAAAAGAATCGGAATATCTTTTCTTTCTCTTAAAAGGAGATGGGTATCATTACTTCGCTAAGACCTTGAAAGAACATTTGGAAGCGAAGAAAAAATACATCGATGTTCTTTACGATTGAGGAAAGAAGAATCATTCTTCAAGGCCGGCCAATCCGTCCTGGAGAATGATTCTAAAAAATCTCCGAATCCTTCTAAAAAAATTTTTTGAAACCGATTTCGATTCAAGAACCGGAAATTCAGTTCTCTTTGAATTTGAAAAGTAGGGCTTTTCCGAAATTGTATCTCCAACGGACTTGAAGTCCGTTTACAAGCTTTTTTCTGGGAGCTTATTTTGTCGGACCAAGCGGTGCGGGATCTCCACAAATAGAGGAGATCTGGAAAAAAAGTCTTAAAATTCTTCTGTACAGAAAACGAATTCTTAGGCCGAATTAAAAAAAGTAAGGAATTCAAAATGGCCACTCCTGATTTAGAAATTAAAACAGTCGCTTTAGAATTGATGGAAGTTCAGAGAGCTCTCAATGTATTCCGGGAAAAACAGAAGAATCGCGAATCCGTCGACGACGCCGCGATTGAGTTCGTAACCAAGGCGGACCTTGTCATTCAGAGAGCCGAAAGAAAAGAAATCTTTTTGACGGAAGACCAAAAGAGAAAGATCAAAAACAATCTTCTTCGCATTCGGGCCTCTCTCGTTCGAAATCAGGCTTCTTAGGAAGTTTTTCTCTTCTCAATTTGCTTCTCCGGGTTTCCTTTTCTACAGCGAGCGCTTGGAGGGAATTGAAAGTGTCTCTCTCAAGAAGTGCATTTGTAGGAGCTCTTCAAAACTAAAAAAAGGACTTCAAAATTCTTTTTGCAGAAGAAGAATTCCTGCGCTGAGTCGAGTCTCTCTAAAATTTCCCAAAGACCCCTGCCAGGATCCAAAAAACTCCACGTTCTTACTTCCTAAAACGAGAGATCCTGTTTGTTCGCCGATTTTTAGAGAAACGTTGTCGGAGTTCCGACAACGCATTTCTGTGAATTTTTCCTTGCAGAATAAGAATTTCTGTGCTAAGGAAAGTTTCCCGAAAAATTCCCGCGAACCCGCCTCCTCCACCCGATGAGGGTGGGGACCGCGACTTTCACAGAAAAGCAGTCGTTGTTCCTACCGGTTTTCGAAAGAACGAACGTATCATTTTGAAATCGCTTCTTCGTTCTCCGATTTCCATTCTCCAGAATCTCTCCTCCAAATCCTTTTTGACACCGCAAGCCTGTAAAAATAGCCTATCTCCAGTGGAAAAGATTGAAGTTGGTGTGATCGCCGCGGCGGGCAAGGGGACCAGGGCCTATCCTAGGACAACCTACATTCCTAAGCCTTTATTTGAATTTCAGGGAAAGACGATCCTGGAAAGAAATGTGGAACTCATGCAGACCACCTTCAAGGTCAAAAAGATTTATGTCCTCGTCGGACATCTCAAGGAAATGGTCATTTCTGAAATCGAAAAGATTCAGAAAAATCACCGCAACGTAGAAATCATTCCTTCTCCTTGGACGACCAAGGGACTCGCGAGCGATATCGCAAGTTTAGAATCTCAAATCCATTCTCCTTTTATCACGATCTTGGGAGACGAATTTTACTTTCATCCCGATCATAAGAAATTCTTAAATACGCTCCAAAAACATCCGAAGCTCATCGCCTCCATCGGAGTTCAAAAGACTTCTCTTCTTTCTCGGATTCGTAAGAATTATTCCGTGGAACTCAAAGGCGATCGGATTCTTGAACTCGTCGAAAAACCTTCCGATCCTCCGAACGATCTCCTCGGCCTCGGAAGTTATCTCTTTACTCCGGCGTTTTTTGAATACTTTAAAAAAACTCCTCCTTCTCCAAAAAGCGGCGTCATCGAAATCACGGACGTCATCGACTTCATGGCAAAAGAGAGTGGAAAGGTTTTTGCGACCGAGTTGGATGTGGAATACTTCAACATCAATTCCATGCAGGATTACCACCACGCCGTTTACGAAATTCGTAATGAAGAATTCGCCCGTTTTAAAACGACATTGATCATTCCCACAAAAAACAACGAACGTTCCATAGCGGATGTCATCGTCGATTTTAGAGGCAAGGTAGACGAGATCCTCGTAGTCGATGCGGGATCTACGGATAAAACATTAGAAATCGCTAAAAAAGAAAAAGCTAAAATTCTTCACTTCGACGCGGAAGGCGCTTACGACGTTTTCGGAAAACAGATCCAAAAAGGAATTCATTCCGCGTCTGGAGATATTACGATCATCGTAACCCCCGACGGTTCTTATCGTTCCAAAGATTATCCGAAGTTATTGGAATATCTGAAAGATTCCGATATGGTCATCGGAACTCGTACGACTCGGCAGATGATCGAGCAGGGTTCCAATCTTTTGCCGGGAGTCCGTGTCGTAAATCTGATTCTCGGAAAACTCATCGAAGTGTTTTGGTGGGGAATGGAACCGCGTTTTACGGACGCGATGTGTTCTTATTTCGCGATCTGGAAAGATTCCTATTCTAAAATTGAAGAACGACTGCAAATGGAAGATCAGAGAATCATTCCCGAACTCATGATGGAAACGGTAAGGTCGTATATGCGTTGTATCGAAATTCCGATTTCTTATTATCGCCCGATCGAATCGATCAAAAAAAAGATAGCGCAGGAATTCCTCTCTATCGTCCGGCTTATGGTTCGTAAAAAATGGTTCGGCAACTAGTTTAGAATTTTGTAATTATAGAATATAGAAAAGGGATATTTATGGCAAAGAAAGTTTTAGTAACCGGTGGATGCGGATTTTTGGGTTCTCACGTTTGTGAATTGTTTCGTAAACAAGGTTGGGACGTGATCAGCTATGATAGTATGACCAAATACGAATTGAAAAGAACCGGTTACGGCACGGAAGCCACGAGAGAATACAACTGGAACTATTTACAAGCGCTCGGAGTTACGATGGTAAAAGGGGATATCCGAAATCTCGAACATCTTCTCGACCGAACCACCGGTTGCGACTTTATCGTTCACACCGCGGCTCAACCCGCGATGACGATTTCTTGGGAAGATCCCGAGCTGGATATGACGACTAACGTTGTAGGAACTTTTAACGTCCTCGAGGTTGCAAGAAAAAGGAATATCCCCGTAGTCAATACGAGTTCGATTCACGTTTACGGAAACTCGATCAATGATTCCCTAAAAGAAGGAGCGACTTCTTACGAAAGAACTCCCGTCGCAATCGGTGAAGAACAACCGGTGATGGTGGGGGAGATTTCTCCTCTTCACGCTTCAAAGATGAGCGCCGAACACTACGTGAGAACTTACGTGGACATGTATAAAATCAAAGCCGCTTCCTTTCGTTTTACCGGAATCTACGGCGAACGACAGTTTGGTGGAGAGGACCACGGTTGGGTCGCGAATTTTGCGATTCGTTCCGTCTTCGGTTGGCCTTTGAGAATTTTCGGAACCGGAAAACAAGCTCGCGACATTCTCTACGCGGCTGACGGAGCGGAGAGTTATCTTCGTTGGTTTGAAAATCCGACCCCGGGCGTTTTTAATATCGGTGGCGGACCGGATCACAAAATTTCTTTATTAGAATGTATTCATATGATCGGTGACATTCTCGGAAAGAAACAAGAGATTCAATTCGACGTGGAAAGACCCGGAGACATGCGTTACTTTATCTGCGATATCACGAAAGCGAAGAAATTCGGATTCAACCCGAAATTCAAACCGAAAGAAGGCGTGGAAAGATTGATCCGTTGGATCGAAGCAGACAAGTCCGTATTCGAAGTTAAAAAATGAAAAACCTCGTCGTAATCCCGGCCTACAACGAGGAAGAAACCATCCGAGAAGTCGTAGAGCGCGCTCTCGCTTATTCGGACGTTCTCGTGGTGGACGACGCTTCGAAAGATAGAACACCGGAAATTCTCAAAGAACTCATCAAAAAGAATCCGAAAAAACTTTTTACGATCCGTCACGAGAAGAATACTCACATTCCCGGCGGAATTCAGGACGGGATGAAGTTTGCCGTCAAAAAAAAATACGATTCCGTTGTTACAATGGACGCGGGTCTTTCCCACGACCCGGATAAACTTCCGGAATTCATTCAAGCGGACGCGGACCTCGTGATTGGAAGCCGCGTGACTTCGGACGGTGTTCCACTTTACAGAAAGCTAATATCCTTTATCGCCGCGAAGGTGATGAACTATTGTATCTCCCCCGGGTTCTTCGATCTTTTTGGATATCGTCTGAAAGACTGCACTTCCGGTTATCGAAAGTATTCCAAAAGAGCCTTTACTTGGATCGCAGAATCCAAGTTGGAATCGATCGCCTTCGACTTTCACATGGAAGCTCTTTCCATTGTCGCGAAAAATCGAGGAACGATTTCCGAGATCGGGATTCATTACGTCTTCTCGAATTCTTCTTTCAATCGAAGGGTTTTGAAACAGGCGATTCGATTCGCATTAAAACTTCTCAGAAGAAAATTAGGTCTGGCTGGTTAGAATATGAAATTGGAAACCTGGCTTCAAAAACTCGATTCTCCCTTAAAGGGACTTTTGATTCTTACTTTTCTCTACGGACTTGTGACGCTCGCACTCTGGTCTCGTTACGAATGGAATCCTTCTTCGATGGTCAATTTCGGAGAAGAGTTTATCAAGAAGAATGAAGCGGAATCTCCGAGTGGAGTCGTGGCATTCAAAGGAAAAGAAGGCGACCTCGGCGCCGGTTACGACGGACAGATCTTTTACTATTATTCCAGATCGATTTCCAATTTGAGTTTCGAATGGCCGATCGGTTTCGACGCGACTTACAGAGCCCCGAGAATCGGTTATCCTCTGCTTCTTTCCGTCTGGGGAATTTTTGGAAAGTGGGGAAACATCGCGGGAATGTATATTCTCAGTCTTTCGCTTCTTTATCTTTCCTATTTAGCGTTACGCGTCCTTTTAAAAGAAAAATCACACTGGGCGATTTTGTATCTGATTTCCCCTTTTACTTTGGCGAGTTATTCGGTTCTTGTGAGCGATACGATCATGGTTTCCTTGATCGTCCTTGCGATTTATTTTTATCAAAAGGAAAGTTATATTCCTTTTTATATTCTTTCCGGCCTGGCTTTGGTGACTAAAGAGCCCGCGTTATTCTATCTTTTCTCCTTGGGACTCGCGGCATTATCTAAAAAAGACATTAAGAAAATGTTAATCGTCGGTTCAACTTTGCTCGTTCCGGTTCTCTGGCAAGTGTACCTGAAATATACTCTACCGAATTGGACTCCGACGAGGCTCGCGGTCTTTATGATTCCTTTTGAAGGAATTTTTAAATATCTTTTGGAGTTGGCGGGAAGTTTTACGAGCGGAGGAGGGTTGAAACAAATCGTTCGATCTTTTTCCAAATTCCCTCTTGTCCTTCAGTTTCTAACCATGTTTTTGATTCCACTTACGGGATCTTGGAAGAAAGGAACGTTTTACAAAATCGGATTCTCCTTGGTGATCCTGATGATCGCGATTGCGAACCACTACCATTTTTGGTCCGAGTATATCAACACGATCCGTCTTTTTACGTTTGCGATTCCATTCTATCTTTTTATCAAAGCCGAAGACGAGAAGATCATTGATCGACCGTTCTTGATTCTTTTCTTTATAAACTTGGTTTTGATTCTCGCTAGACTGACGGTTCTTTACAAGGTTCAGGACTACGTAATCCGATAATTCTTTTTTACCTTGAGAATTCCTTTTTGACAAAGAATTCTCAAGGTAAATATTGAGGTCCAAAACCAAGACGGATTGAAGGTCCGAGTTCGCGAGAACTTCGAGAAAAGAATTCAATTTCGTGAAAGGAACTTCCAATGGTAAGATTTCGAGTCTTCGTCGCATTCATTTTACTTCTGATTCTCACGGAAACTCTCTTTCCGCAAACTCCTCCCAACAAAGACGCGATCAAAAAGAAGGATCAGTGCGTCGAACTCTACAATCAAAGACAATTCGAAAAAGCTCTCGAAGCTTGTAATAGAGCGATAGAGTTGAACCCGAAGGACGGGAATGCGTATGATCTCAGAGGTTGGATCAAAGTAAATCTCTACAAATATGAGGACGCGATTGCAGATTTTAACACTGCGATCCAATTGGATGCAAAAAACGCGCAGGCGATTTTTAACCGCGGTTATACGTATTATTATATGAACGAATACAAAAAGGCGTTAACGGATATCAACGAATCGATTCGTCTCAACCCCGAGTTCAATCGTTCTTATCTGATGAGAGGAAAGATAGGAAACGAATTACAAGCCTACGAAGAGGCAATTCAAGATTTGAATCGTTGTATCGAAGTCGATCCGAATTGGGTGGAAGCTTTAGTGGAACGTGGAATCGTTTACATCAAGACGAGCAAATTAGGGGAAGCGTATCAAGATTTTGATAAGGTGGTTCAGCTCGATCCGAAGAACGCGAGGGCCTTTTACAACAGAGGAATCATTTTGGTTTCGGTGGAGAATCCGGAATTCAAAAAGAACGGATGTTATGATCTTTATCAGGCGCATTCTCTCGGTCATGAAAAAGCGATCAAGGCCTTGGACCATTTTTGCGCGGAATTTAAGAAGAAGTGATTTTAGGAATGAAAGAAACGAACTCCCGAACGTTACGCCGCATTCCTCTTTGTCTTCTGCTTTTCATTTTTTCTTTTTGTGGAACCGCTTCTAAGCAGAATGCGAAGTCCGATCCGATAAAAAATTCTCACTCCGTGAGAGGAGTCAGTTACAGCGATTATGCAGTGAGGAACTTGGAAAACGGAATTTCAATTTCCATTCCTAAAGATTGGACCCTTAAGAAATCGATCCAGAAAGAGTTAAAAGGAAACTCTTACTATTTTGAAAAAGAAGGAAACGGATTGATCCACGGGATCACCGTGGTCGTCGTATCGGATAAGAATTTAGTTTTTCAGAAAGTGCTTCCGATTTCTCCCATCCTAAAATGGTCGAACAATCCGGAACTCATCAAAGGTTTTAATTTTACCGAATATATGCCCTTCGAATTAGAGAACAACGTAGAGAAACACCAATTTCTTGCGGCGATGTTATCTTTGGGCGCTATGTACGAACTGATTTACGAATTTAAAAACGGACAGGTGATTCTTGCGTCGTCGATCATATCGACTGTTCCCTTGCTGAGTTCCGAAGAACACAATATCGAATTCGAACAGACGATGTTCATCTTAAAATCGATCCGGTTGACTCAGTAACCTTTTTGCGTTTTTAAATAAGGAACATTAGTCGCTCATTGAATGAAGTAGAGACATGTATCGGCATTTCGCCCGAACGCGGTTGAAGTCTGCGTCCGGAAATATTTATGCCGTAACCGTCTTCGTGCGAAAAATTCTGTAAGTCAAAAAGGCTAAGATCAGAATTCCTAAAAAGAAAAAAGCTCGGATGATCCATGTGGAAACCGGAGGTTCTCCGATCGAATATCCGAAATTCTCGTTTTCTTTTTCCTCTTTGATAAAGACTTCCTTTTGAAGGGAAGTTTCCGTGAACGTCTTTGCAAAGTCGAACTCGGGTGGCTGAGCGTACGGATTTCCGTAATAGATTCGGATCGTTTGGGAAGTAGGATTTTCCTCTTCCTCTATTTCCAAAGGGAATACGATTTCTTCTTGAAGAATAAAAATTTCCACACGTTCGACCGTTAGGGAAGGGTCGTCTCCGTCGAAGATTTCAAATTTCAGTTCCGAGGCGATCGGATCGGTGAAGACGAAATTCGTTTCGGAAGGAATATTCGGTTTTTTTAAAATACTATTCTCGGTTAGGAGACTGAATTCTTTGGAGTTGTCCTTGAAAAATACTTTTACGTTTCGATTGTATTTTTCCTCCTTTAAGTGAAGGACGACCCTGTGAATCGGAACTTTCATCGGATTTTTATAATAGAACACTGTGGATCTTGTATCCGGGTTGAAACCGAATTCTAAATCGGATCTTTCTATATCTTTTTTAAACTCAACTCTTTCCAGGATCGGTTTGTAAATCGCCTTTGGAAATGTAAAATTTGCTTCCGAATCCGTTTCAATACGAACGTAAGTTATTTCTTCATCGGATTCGAATTGAATCTGGTTGGAGGCTTCTCCTCCTTGATAGCTGTAAATAGTAAAACTCGATTCGGTTCCTCGGTCTTCCGGATTCTTTCCTAAATAAATAGTTCCTCTTACTTCATATTCCGGAGGTCCAAGTGCGAGAATCGAAGTGTAGTGAGTTTTCGCCGGAGCCTTCGGAAGTTTTAAAACGTAGACGTTGCCCGTTTCATTCTTAACTTTAAAAAGAAGTTTTGCAACGGATTCTCCGCCTTCGCTGGATGCTTCGATCGTATTCCGAGTGATAAAGGGAATCGTTTTGCCGTTTTGAACGATCCTCCTGTCGTTGACTCCGGAATGTCTTACGATGTCTTCGTCTAACTTTATCTTTCCGTAGAAACCTGCTTCTTCGTCTTTTTGTTTTTCTATCTTCGGTATTTGAATGTCTTTATAATATTTATAACCCTTTGTGTTGATCGCTTCTGCGGAGAGAGGTGTAAGCGAAGAAGAAACGCCGATTACAAAAAGAATCAGCGTCAAACCAGTAAAATTTTTTGCGATAGAGAGTTTTTCCTTAAATTTCTGATAAAAAAGGCTCACTAAAAAGAATCCGACTCCGAGCGTAAAACCCGCGATGATTCTTACGATGATGCTCATCGTCCAAATATCATAAAAATATAATTTTGCGACCAGGACGGACGCGACTGCGATTCCGACGATCCGGAAGGATTTGAAAGAATATCGAAATCCTACAAAAAGAAAGACCGAAGCGTAGAACGCGAGAACATAAGAAAAACCTAAATTTCTATAGTGTTCGTCGTGAACCGCGTAGTGAACGTCGATTATCGTTCCCCAAATTAAAGTGATAATTCCCATATAAATGAATCCTCTTTCGAACCAAAAAACGGTTTCGCTTTTTCGAATTTGATACGTTGCAAAAAGAAATAAAGAAGCAAGGACATAGAGCGCGAATCTTTCGTTGAGAAGAAAGATTCTATCTAAGTCTTCCATCTGATTTAGAAAGTAGAGTTTGAACAAGGCTACGAACCAGATTCCGATCGAAATAAACTGAAAGGAGGTCTTCTTCAAACTTACTCCCAAGATCGAGACAATACCCGCGAGCATGATCCAGGAAAATGTCAGCCAACTTCCTTCGGAAAAATCGGTCAAAGAGGCGAATGTAAATCCTAAGAGAAGACAAAGATTGATCGTCTCGAAATTGTCCCGGGCACGAGGCGATAAGAGGTCCGATTTTTTTCCGTAACGATCGATCATGATCGCGAAAAGAAGCGCGCCAAAAAGAAAAAAATGCGCCGTTAGATTCGGATAAAATTTATTCAATTGATAGTATCCGCTATAACCGAAGAAAAGGGCGTTGGTCACCTGGAAAAATAGCATCAAGATAGAATTTAGATTCGGAAAGACACTTCCCGATTCTTCCAGCCGATCGAGCGACCGGGGAAAGAAGAAAAAATTCCCATAGAGAAATAGAAAAAACGAAACGTTGATAAATGAAAACGGAATTGTGAAACCGCTTTGGTAAATGTTTTCCGCTGACCAGAAGGTATAGAGAGTGAAGTTTGCGATCAACAGCACAAAAGAGGAAATGATCCAGGGCGACTTTCTGGAAATTAACAAATGCAGAATATTCAAAAAGAGTAAATATCCAAATAAGAATTGATAGGAATTCTCGCCTTGTGAGATTAGAACGGGAGACAATACGGATCCGATCAATCCGAAAATATAAAGAATTTCTTTACGGATCCAATAGGCCAGTCCGGAAGAAAAGACGCTCAGAAAAGTAAGATAGATAAACGTTTCCGAAAGAGTAAAAAGATCGTAGTAGTGATACGCGCCGAACAGGCTCAGATAGACGATCGAAAATCCGGTTCCCAAAACCGATTCGGGTAAAATTCGATATCCCTTGACGTTGAGCCTGAGCCCCGAAAAGGCGATTCCGAATCCGATCGACATACCGATCAAGATTCTTCCGGACTCGTTGACCCAGCGGTTATCAAAAGCGTATTTGATAAACCAGATCGTCGCAAGAAGAATGGAAAACAATCCTGCTTTTCCTAATAGATTGCCTCCTAAAAAAAGTTCCCATTCGGGACTCCTCTTTTTCTCAACCGGCTTTTCTATCTTTGTTTCGGAAGAAGTTTTTTGAAGGGGAAGTTGAATCGTTTCCACTTCGGTTGGATTGGAGGAATATGTCGCGATTTCTTTTTTGAGAGAAACGACTTCTTCTTCGAGTTGATCTAAACGTTTTTTTATTTTCTCGATATCCAAATAATACCTTCCATCCGAAGCATACCGATGATTTCGCTAATTCCTCCGATGGAAAGCAAAATAACAATTTCTCTACTGTCTTTCTGACATAATGAAGTTTTGACTTTGATCTTAAAGTCCTCTTCGGTTCCTGAGATTGTCCCTCAAAAAGCAAATGACAGGGGGAGAAGTCGTGATTTTCTAGTTATCAGATTCGAATTTTTTAAATCAGGATTAAAAACCCATGAGCGCAACCAAGACCGCCGTTGATCAAGCGACCGCGAAAAAAGCTCTTTCCATCTCCGCAGGTGTGATTGAGGACGTTACGAAAGCCCTTGCTGTACGTTGCAGTGTAAACGGAAAAGTTTCCGTTGATAAGATGGACGCGAACCAGCTCGTCCAGTATCAAATCGCATGGCTTACAGCCGAACAAAAGATCGCAGAAAAGTTTGTAGACTATGCTTGGGATTCTTCCTTGGGAACAGGGGATCTCGAACAAGAAATGGCGGTCGTTTTTGCCGCGGAGACCGTGAATCACGTTCGTTCCGAAATCAGTTCTCGTCCCGCTGAATACGGGATCAAATCTTCCGATTTAGTTTCCAGAATTTTTAATGATGAAATCAATAAGTTTCTCGAAGAAGCGATGGCGATCGAGAACTACAATGAGATCGCGGAAAAGATCGTTTCCAAAGGTAGCTTCGGAGCTTACGGTCTGGACGACGATCACGAGATGTTCCGCGAAACGTTTAAGAAGTTTGCGGAAGACGTTGTGATGCCTCATGCGGAACACGTTCATAGACACGACGATATCATTCCTGAAGACATCATCGGCGGACTCAAGGATATGGGATGTTTCGGTCTTTGTATTCCCGAATCCTACGGCGGAATCCAACCGAACGACAAACCGGACAACCTTTCCATGCTCGTCGTTACGGAAGAACTCTCCAGAGGAGGTTTGGGAATCGCAGGTTCCTTGATCACTCGTCCGGAGATCATGTCCAAGGCTCTTTTGAAAGGTGGAACACAAGCTCAGAAAGACAAGTGGCTTCCTCTTCTTGCAACCGGAGAAAAAATGGCGGGGATCATGGTAACGGAACCGAACTACGGATCGGACGTTGCCGGAGTCTCCGTGACCGCTAAACCGGCTAACGGTGGTTGGGTGATCAACGGCGTAAAAACTTGGTGTACGTTTGCGGGTTACGCAAATCTTCTTCTCATTCTTTGCAGAACCGAAGCGGACCCTTCTTTGAAACACAAAGGACTTTCCATTCTTCTCGCGGAAAAACCGAGCTTTCCAGGTCACGATTTTTCTTACACTCAACCGGAAGGCGGAAAGATCGAAGGAAAAGCGATCGGAACGATCGGTTATCGCGGTATGCACTCCTTCGAAGTTTCCTTTGATAATTACTTTGTTCCCGCAGAAAACCTGTTAGGCGGAGAAGAAGGTAGAGGAAAAGGATTCTACTTCCAGATGGAAGGTTTTGCGGGCGGAAGAATTCAGACCGCGGCCCGCGCTCACGGTGTGATGCAAGCCGCTCTGGAAGCCGCTCTTCGTTACGCTCAAGAAAGAGCCGTTTTTCAGAAGCCGATTTTCGAATACAATCTTACCAAGTACAAGATCGCGAGAATGGCCGTGATTCTTCAGGCTTCTCGTCAGTATTCGAATCACGTCGCAAAACTTCTGGACGATCACAAAGGTCAGATGGAAGCGACTCTGATTAAGTTCTATGCTTCCAAAGTTGCGGAGTGGGTGACCAGAGAAGCGATGCAAATTCACGGAGGAATGGGTTATGCGGAAGAATACGCCGTTTCTCGTTACTTCGTGGATGCTCGCGTGTTCTCTATCTTTGAAGGCGCCGAAGAAGTAATGGCACTGAGAGTGATTGCAAAATCTCTAATGGACCAATACGCGGCGGGTTGATCTGAGAATCTGAATAAAAAGTTCATTCAAAAAATAGAATGAATTTTGAAGAAAAAAGGCGGGGACTCCCCGCCTTTTTTGTTTCTTCATCCTATCTTCTCTTATCAATGTTGGATCAAAATGATTTTAGGTCTTATCAAGGGTAGGAAAATTTCTACAACACAAACCTTTTCTATATACCTCACTTACGGAGTTTGCAGACCGTTTCCCCTTTCACCGAAATAAACATCGGTATATCCAACAGGAAAGCCTTTTGGCCGGTTTTAGTTTGAATTTAAGATGATGTCCCGGATTCAATCAACGTTTTGGATTCAGCCTATTTTTTCTAAGGCAAAAAGGATTTTGCGGACATATCCGATTAGTTTTATATCAAATAAAATGCGATATTGATTTTTTATAATCCGATCACCTTGTGCGGCCCTTCTGTTCAAAAATTTATTGACTAAATTTATTCCTTTTTACAGTTTAGCCGAAAATTTTTGAGGTTAGGTGATTTGGATGATTCGATTTACTCTCAGTATTCTTTTGTTCACGGTTTCAACTGCGATCTATTCTGTTGATATTGTTAACAAAGATAAGGTTTCTTACAGAATTTCTTACGACGATGCAGGGACTCAGCACAACGAAATATTGAATCCCGGAAAAAAGATGAACAGCATCTGCGGTGAATGTACGGTTCGGATTTCTGGCTTAGGAAGTTTTCGCGCGGCCGGAAGCGAAAAAATTATCATTCAAAACGGTGAAGTGACAGTCGAGTAAACCCGATACAGCCGGAATTTCTATTGAGATTGAACGAAGCTTTTTTTAGTCACTTCAGGGTGTTTCTGACTCGAATGATTTCATTCTTTGTCACGAGTGAATATTTTGAAAAAGTAGAATACCCTAATATTGTTACGAGCTTCGATCCTTGTAAAAGAAAATCCGGGCTGTTATGACGGATTACTTACGTTTTTTCGGAAAGAACCGCATAGGCACGAGCTATGCTCTTTTCTTTCCTTTTTTATAGAAGAATCTTGGAGGATAAGATGAATCTTTTTTTTAATAAGGTATCGTTTCTATTGGCTTTGATTGTTGTGAATTTTTCTTTATTTGCGGCGAATCAAACGACTTTTACAAATATTAAAGTTAGGATCGAGAAGGAAGGCTTTTCCGATGGTAAATTGTCTGTTTTAAGATCAGAGGCATCGAGAGCGACTTTTACTGCGACCCAGGTAGCCGAGTTGATGGACCTATTCAGTTTTTCGAGCGATAAAATCAAAGCGCTCACCTCACTTCGAAATCGAATCGAAGATCCTGAGAACGCTTACGTAATCGTAGAACGTTTCTCATACGATTCCGATAAAAAGAGCGCGGCGAGTTTATTGGATGGAATCGAGTCAGCGCTTCCGAAGCCGCCGAGAGTCACTAAAAAGACGGTCTGTTGGGGGGATGGTCCGGGACGCTACTGTTACACGGAATACATCGAACAGTAAGAAATATTAGATCCGTTACGGAAGAATCGTCATCCAAAATGAATGGACTGATGGAACACGATTCTTCCGTTTTGATCGATTGTTTTTGTGAGAATGGAAAACGATTTTGTACGTTGATTCCAATTTACCATGGATGGAGAGTTCAAATTTCTGGATATAATGCCGATCTTCGATTGAGGGATCGTTTTGGAAGAATTTTCTATATTACGAAATTTGATTGTGCGAACTTAGGTGTTTTTGTTCTTTCGTATAAATTTTCTAAAACGCTTTTCAGTGACGTTCTCCCGGTAGAACCGCAACACACGGAGACGGTAAAAGCCACTGTTTCGACGGAGAGAACTTGATCGAGGAACGAGCGAAAAATATTTTTCCGAGGATCGTAAGATTCTTTTTGGAGAAATTCCGATTTTTCGGATTTTGTCGTAATTCCGACAAATGAAGAATCCCTTGACTTTCTCACTTTTCGCTTGTCAGAGAACGCGTATTCGATCGTATGAATGATCGATTCAAATTCAGTCATTTTCCATGAGAAGCATTGTACCCGATCAGTTAACGATTCAGAGAAAAAGAAACAAAGTCCTCTATTCTTACGATCGTTTTCAATTCTTCTCTCTTCTCGGAATTTTTATCTCACTGTTTTTTTTAATCACGATTCTTTTCGACTTGGTCCAATTCGAAATTTATCAAAATCCGATTTGGTTCATTCCAGGATTATTGATTCCGGGATATATACTCTATACTTCGATTCATTATTCTTTCAATTCTACGAATATATTGATCGATTCTTGTGCTGTCTTCGGACAGTAGCTCCGAACATTATACATACTCGGTTTGTTTTGTTTTGGATGACGGTAAGGAAATCTTAATTCTTGATAAAGTCGACGATTCCGTTCATGCAAAAGCGATCGAGAAACTTTTAGTCGATGAGTTGAATCTCGATTCATACAAAGTCTCCGGATCTATCTGAGAAAAAAATCGGATCGTATTCTTCGGACTTCGTTCCTTCCAAAACGAAGTCTGCTATCATCGGATCAAATCTATGATTGTCCGTTCGTTTTCATTCTTTCGGAGAAAATATATTTCTCTCTCCCGTGATTCCCTTTAGGTTTCGAGCGCCGAGAAATTCAAATTGATCCTTTCCGATTTTTTCAGCGAAGTCTTCCGTGGTTAAAATGCTCTTTCCAAAATCTTTGCAAAGCGACTCTACTCGAAATGCTTGATTGACCGCGTTCCCAATCACCGTAAAATCCAGTCGATCTTTCGCTCCCACGTTTCCATAGACGACATCACCCACGTTAAGCGCCATTCCCAGATGAATTTGAGTATCCAGGTGTTCCTGGTTCCAGAGTTTTACAGAATTCTTAATTTTGATTGCGGCATTGAGCGCGGACAAACACGCCTGATACGGATCTTCCTTCGCAGGAAAGATCGCAAGAATTGCATCGCCTATAAATTTTAGAATCTCGCCTTTCTCTTCCTGGATCGGTTGGGCGGTGAGTTCAAAATAATGATCCAAAATTTCCACGATTCTTTTTGGAGAATTATTTTCGCTGAGAGAAGAGAAGTCTCTTAAGTCTGCACAAAGAATCGCCGCATAAATGGATTCTCCGGTTCCTCTTCTGAATTCTCCGGATAAAACTCTTTTGGACGCGTTCGGTCCGAGATAGACTTCTAAGAGTTCTTTGACTGCGAATTTTCTGGATTCCAAATCTAGACGTAAGGATAATACGCTTAAGATGGATCGAAAGGCGTCGATCTGTTCGTCCGAAAATCCTTCCGGTGCGTGTGTCGTCCAGGAAACCACACTTCCCACATTGAGGCTGAACGTGGCCGGAAAAATACAATAATCGGTTGCGCCTCTTTCTTTTAGATCGATACAGATCGGATAAGAAAGGTCCGCATCCGGTCCAACCAGCTTACAACGGATAAAGTCTTTTTTTCCTTCTCGGATCAAGTAAATCGGACTGTCGATGTATTGTGGTTCACTCAATGCACCGTGAGGAATCAATAGCATTTGTGTTTCTTCTTCTTTCGTCCAAATGATCGATCTCACCATCACTTCCGGATGCATCGTGGGGATGCTTGTAAAAAATCTCGAGACCGGAATTCCGGATTCGATCAACTTTTCATTGAGTTCCTCTAATAATTCTTTCGCTTCAAGGTCTCTCGATTTGGACCCTGATAACCAATTGATAATTTCTTTCATTCCAATCTCTTCTTCGAACTCTATTTTGATTCTTGTTTTAGACCGTTCTCTACGTTCTTTGGATCCACAAATACCCGGGTGAATCCGGAGTAACAAGGATCTTTTTGCAAAAGAAGAAGTCATCAAAGATTATCGGCTTGAAGAAAGAATTTTTTTCTTTTTCGAGAATCGTCGACTAACTTAAGAAAGGTGTGATTGTAATTCTACCTTTGATCGAGAAGACTTTCCGAGCTCCGAATTGGAAGCTTCCGAAAATGATCGAACACGCGGATCTCATCCGCAAAAATTCGTTTTAAACGTAAGACTTTATTGGATCGTATTTCCATCGATGGAACTTTCGATTCAATGATCGAGAGGTGAAAAGAATTTTAGGAAGTGAAGAAAAGAATCCTGTGAAAATCGATTTACGGAGAATCGAGTCTCCGCAAATCGAAATCCGATTTCTGAAAACGTATGTTTTAATTTTCTCCCGGAAAACTCGTTACGTATTGAATTTTTATATCGGGAAAGCTGGTCACGATCTGGACTTTTGTATCAGGGAACGAATTTACGATTTCCCATTTTCCGCAAGAATCAGGAAACGAGGTTACCTTTTGCACTTTTAGATCGGGAAAAGAAGTGACTTCTTGTACTTTAACATCGGGAAAGCTTGTTACGATTTGAATTTTTCCGTAAAGCTTCTTCCCGTTGAAAGTACAACCGGATTGAACGTTGCCCGCATACATAAGACCGGCCCCGATGGTCAGACCAATCAGAAGTGCGATCATCAACATTTTCTTTGTCATTTGGATACTCCTATTGCGTCAAAATGTATTCCAGAAAATCAAATAATGAAACTATTTTTTGACAAGTCGAATCAAAATAGCAATGAACAACTTACTCCCGGGACTTTTTCTTTTTACGGATATCGGCTTTATTCTTTATTGGTTAATTACGGGTTTTCATTGGATTCCGGAATCGTATCTCTTTAAGGACTATCACAATCCGATACTTATGGATTGGAATTGGTCTTTTCTACCGCTGGATCTTTTCGTTTCATTCACCGGGTTTTATAGTCTTTACCTTCGAAAGCGCAAACGTGTAGAATGGGAAAGAATCGCATTGATCTCTTTGGTTTTAACGAGCGCTTCCGGATTGCAGGCAGTCGCTTTCTGGGGGTTTCGTTCCGACTTTGATCTTTCTTGGTGGATACCGAATCTATATCTTCTTTTGTATCCGATTTACTTTATCTATAAACTCGCTTTTACAAGTTCCTTAAATCGAGAGTAAAGATATTAGAAGAATTCCTAAAAAGAATGCTTCTCTTTTCAATGAAATTGAGTTGCTCAATCTCCACTTTTTTTCGGTATAGTTGAATGAAGGAAAGAAGAATCGGATTCTTCTCTTTTAAACCGTATTCTGAATGATGAACGAACCGAAAGATAACTCGAATGCCAATCCAAGTTCGGAAGAGATACAACGTTGTATTCGTCTTTTGGAAACTCTTGCGGAAAAGCCGGAACTACTCACTTCGATTCCCGAAGAAGAAAGAATCGCATTGATGATCGTCTCTGGAAAAATTTCACGTCCAGATCGCAATGAAATCCGAATTCGAAACAAAACGATCAAACGTTCAAGAAGAAAGGAGATGGTAGCGCAAGAGAGAAAGGCGAGGGCTTTGACCGGGATTCGTGTCGCAAGGACCGCGACCGTTTTTAAGGCTCCTTTGCAAATCGCGGATCAAACGGATATATGGAAGAGCAAAGACGCTCCCGAACTCACATCTCCCCGCAATTGTTACGTCTGCAAAAAAGAATATACGAAACTTCATTTCTTTTACGATTCCATGTGTTTGGAATGTGGGGATCTGAATTATAAAAAAAGGTTTCAGATCGCGTCTCTTCACGGTCAGGTTGCGTTGATCACGGGCTCTCGTCTAAAGATCGGATATCATTCTACTTTGATGCTTTTGAGAGCAGGCGCGAGAGTAATCGCAACGACTCGTTTTCCTGTCGATGCCGCGCTCCGTTTTTCCAAAGAATCGGATTTCAAGGATTGGTCTGATCGACTTCAGATTTTCGGATTGGATCTGAGACACACACCGAGCGTGGAACTTTTCGCAAGTTATATAGAAGAGACGATCGATCGTCTCGATATTCTTATCAACAACGCGGCGCAGACAGTCAGAAGGCCTCCAGGTTTTTACGCTCATTTGATCCAAGCGGAGCAGACCGAATTTCATGATTTACCTTCCGAAGCTCGCGACCTTCTGAAATTACACCAAGACTGCAAAGAGCGTCTAACGTCTTTCGGAGGTCAAAACCTTGCAAACGAGACGGCCCTTCCCGTAAGTTGGAACGGCAAGGTTCCGGGTGTGGGAATCAGGTCTTCCGCTCAACTTTCTCAGATTCCGTATTCTCATGATAATTCTTTTGAATTGGAAACGGTATTTCCGGAAGGACAGATGGACGCGGATTTGCAACAGGTGGATCTCAGAAAAACGAACAGTTGGAGACTCAAGTTGGGTGAGATTCAGACCTCGGAAATGCTCGAAGTCCAACTCGTAAACGCTGTGGCTCCTTTTGTTCTCTGCAATCGTCTTGTCTCCGTTATGCGAAGGGAGAATACGGGTCAAAAACACATCGTGAACGTTTCCGCGATGGAAGGAAAGTTTCATCGTTTCAAAAAGGAAGATCGTCATCCGCATACGAATATGGCGAAGGCGGCGCTCAATATGCTGACTCATACTTCGGCGAGCGATTTTGCGAAAGACGGAATTTATATGAACGCAGTCGATACGGGTTGGGTTACGGATGAGGATCCGGTCGAACTTTCGCAAAGAAAACAGGATCTTCACGATTTCCAACCGCCCCTGGACATCGTAGACGGTGCCGCGCGGGTCTGTGATCCTTTTTTTGACGGAATTCTCACAGGGAAACACTGGTGCGGAAAGTTCCTAAAGGATTATTTCCCGATCGATTGGTGAGCCGGTTTCGAAAACTTCCCCATTTTAGAATGTTTTAAAATACTTATACTCTGTCTCTTATCGGATCCGAAAAAAAATACGGGCCGAATCCGATCTTAACTTTTTTGCGAAATTTCAAAATGCAAGGTTTAATAAGAATCTAACGTTCAGTCGTTTGTTTGGAGGTTTATCAGGTCTTTTCTACGTTTGATCCGGGGATGTTTCTGCGTTTTGCTTCCATGAAGACAGAGTGATGGAAGGCGGTTTCCCGCCTTCTGAAAATCCAAAGTTAAAAAGAATCCGGCGTTGGATCGGAATCGATTTTTGAATCCGGGTTTTTACGAAAAGTATATTAAAAAAATAGAATTCATTTGAAACGAGTCTTATAGTAAATCTTCCGGATCGACGCTTTTTATTTTCCTGAAGTAACGGAAAAATTCGTTTTCAATCGTTTCTCTTCTTGAACTTTTTGCCGCACCTAACACAAAAAGACGATCCTCCGCTCTGGAAAGGCCGACATAAAGAATTCTTCTTTCTTCTTCGATCGTCTCGGGGGACGAATCCGGTCTCGCATTCCATCCGTCGGAAAGATCCACGAAAACCGTATGAAATTCCAAACCTTTGCTCGCGTGGATTGTCATCAAAAATTCCTCCGGAATTCCGGCACGAACATATTCTCCAATTCGGAAGTTGGAGCGGCAGAGAATTTTTACGTTTCTTCTTGAAGAAGGAATCGCCCGAATCAGATACGGAATCAGGTCCGCGGTTTCCTCCATCAATATCTTTCCCACAAGTGCTTTTCCCTTTCTCGATGGAAGAACCTTCTTCTCGATTCGATTTTTATTTTTTCGAATCGGAATATCCGAGGTTTCAATGATTTCCGGTAGGGAGCGATAGTTCGTATTCAAAAAATGAATCACGGCTCCCGAAAAGAAATCTTTGAATTTTAAAAACGGTTCGGGTGTGGCTCCTCGAAACGAATAAATGCTTTGAGAATCGTCTCCGACTACGGTGATCGAAGCGCTTTCCGATAAACTTTGTAAGAAAGAAAGTTGTTCCAAATCCGTATCCTGGAATTCGTCTACCAAGATCTTTTGAAGATTCCGTTTAGCTGGGAAAGTCCATTCTTCTTTCGATCGAAGGCCTTCCAAAAAAATGGTCACCAAATCTTCGAAGTCCAAAAGCCCGTTTTCTTTTTTGTAAAGTGTATAAGAAAATTCTAATTCTTTTAACAATTCCGGAAAATTCTCCCTTATATAAGTTACGTTTTCAGCCCAAAAAAGCTCGTAAGGAATTCCCCCCACCAGGAATCGTTTTTGTTTTAAAAATTCCCTGTAAAATATGTTTTTGTCCTCCGGCGCGAGTACTTTCGGTCTTTGCGTTTGAAATCTTGGATGCCAACGACCGAGCGCATAAAGACAGAATGCGTGAAAAGTCTGGACTCGAATCAAATCTTTCTCCGTCGTTTTTCGAATTCGTTCTGAAATTTCTCCGGCCGCTTTTTTTGTGAAAGTGAGGACCAGGATCGATTCCTCGGGAAATAATTTATCCCTTAAAATTCGATCCACGATTCCGACCATCGTGCTCGTTTTACCGGAACCGGCGGCGGCGACGACTTGAACAAATCTGGCGTTTTCCTCGATCACCGTTTGCTGAGCCTGGCTGTATTGAATTTTTGATTTCATCCTTTCCTCCCGTTATTACGGTTCCGGGATGTTTCGCAGGGCGGTGGAACGATTTTCTCACAACGAGGTCCGGATCAAAGAATCACTGTAGAAAATAGGCTACGATTCGAATTCGAACGTTTCGATCCGTGGACCAAAACGGCTCGTTCTTGGACTTGAATGCTAACATCCGGGAATTACATCCGGCTTTGTTTCATTATTTTTCTTTCTATCGGATAAACTGAATTGAAATAAGAAACCAGTAAGATTAGGAATTCGATTTGCTCCGTTCCCTTTTGCCAAAAGCGGGAGAAACGGTTTATTAGGAAAATCCCAACAAAACGGAAAAAGGCTGTACTTCTCAAAAAAGAAAATCAAAGTTTGGAAAGATCGATTCTTACTTCGCGTTTATAGAGATCCGTTTTATGGCTGAATCCTTAACGATCACGACTGGCCTTTCCAGAGAGAAACAATATGAAGAATTGTTTCCGCAACTCGTCTCCTTGGTCGAAGGCGAATCGGATCCGATCGCGAACTTGGCAAATCTGATGGCCGCGCTCAAACAGACGTTCGGCTTTTTTTGGGTCGGGATTTATTTTGTAAGAGGCGAGGAGCTCGTGCTCGGTCCCTTCCAAGGTCCGATTGCCTGTACAAGAATCGCGAAAGGAAAAGGCGTTTGTGGGACGGCTTGGGAATCTCAAAAGACTGTTTTGGTTCCCGATGTCGAAAAATTTCCGGGTCATATCGCTTGCAGTTCCGAGTCTCGATCCGAGATCGTGGTTCCCGGTTTTGACTTGAGTGGAAACGTTGAATTCGTCTTAGACGTTGATAGTGATATGCGGAACGATTTTTCGGATCAGGATCGGATCCATCTGGAAATGATAACGAGTTTGATTCAGAAAATTCTTCAGAGAAAAGGATAACAGAAAGAATGATGACTCAGAGCCCGATCCATATTCTTCCAAGAAAGAGAACCCGGTTTCGCGCCACGGTTGTCTCCATTTTTCATCATAAGAATCCGGAACTCTCTCGAATCTTATTGCAGGATATTTGCCTTCTTATTTCCGGAAAACCGATCATTCCTTCCCAGTTATTTTATCTTTCTCGAAAATTCTTATCCATGAATTTGAAATCCGGAGACGAAGTAGAATTCGACGCAAGGATCAAACCGGATCGAAAGGGGCTTTCTTCCAATTCGATCCGACTCAACTATCCTACGAAAATATTCCGCTATAGTCCTGGAAAAGAAAGGCTTCTTTTTTAGCGCTTTAACACGTTTGACTTGTCTGGTTCTTTCTAAATTCTATCCTAAAATATTCAAACACAGTGAACCTGGCTCTTTTGGAGCAAGGGAGGAACCTTGGAAACCCTTAAGTTTTTTCTCGATTTCTTTTTGAACTTGGAAACGCATTTGGATACGATCATTCAGACGTATCAAAGCGGAACCTATGTTATTCTTTTCTTAATTATCTTCGCAGAGACCGGCTTAGTCGTGACTCCGTTCTTACCCGGAGATTCCCTTCTTTTCGCGGTGGGGGCCTTTATCGCAAGGGGTTCTTTGGATCTTACAAGCACGCTCGTCCTTCTTATCATCGCCGCGATTCTGGGCGATACGGTCAACTATTCCGTCGGGAATTTTACCGGTGAAAGGATATTAGAAAAAGAGAAAATTCCTCTCATTAAAAAGGAACATTTGGAGAAAGCCCACCGTTTTTACGAAATTTACGGAGGCAAAACGATTATCATCGCGAGATTCATTCCGATTATTAGAACTTTTGCACCTTTTGTTGCGGGAATCGGGACCATGACCTATGTTAAATTTGTTGCATATAATGTGATCGGTGCGATTTTATGGATCTCAATTTTTATTCTGGGCGGTTACTTTTTCGGAAACTTGGATTTTGTGAAAAGAAACTTTAAAATCGTAATTTTCGCAATTATCATTATCTCGGTGATGCCGGCCGTCATCGAGTATCTAAAAGAAAGAAGAAAGGGTAGAATTTAGATTTTTTCGAAACAAAAAGACTCGCCCGGATTGTAGGTAATCAGTGAACTTAAAAGAAAGCTTTATTACTAAATTCGCGGCGAGCGTCGTGAAGCCGAGATTCGAAATCTGGTTCGCGGTCATTCTTATTCCGGAAAACAAACAAGCATTATGGGTTCGTTATACGACCCTCAATCCCAAAGGGAAGTCCGGTCTATATCCTTCGGCGGTGCTCTGGGCTTCCTTCTTCGATGTACGAAAACCCGAGAACCATCGTACTGCGGTTCAATCCTTTCCTTATCAAAAAATCAAGATCGAAGACGAATCGATCGAATTCCCCGGCGCATCCGTTGGTCCGGATCATATGAAGGGGAAAATTCTAACCGGCAAGGGTGAAACACTCAGTTGGGATTTGGAATTCAAACACAAGCTGGAACCTGCGGGCCATCTTCCTCGTTGGTTGGATCGAACTCCCATTCCAAAAACAAGAAGTATCGTAAGTTCCCCCTTCACGGAAGTTTCCGGAAAGATTCAGCTGAAGAATCAGAAATTTACATTCAAAAAAGGGAATGGACATTACAATCACATCTGGGGAACGAACCGAGTCGCGGAATTATTTTGGACTTTTGTTCCTCAATTTGACAAGGATCCCGAGAATTGGTCTCTTGAAATCGTAACGGTTCGTCCGCAACCATTGGCACCGACTCTTACGTTTGTGACGCTCTTAAGGGATGGAATTCCACTGCATCAGCATTCGATTCTTCGTTCCTTGAGAAGTAAGGTGAAGGTTGCTTATCCGAAACTCAGCTTTCATACTCGTTTGGATGACTATGAGATTTTTGTGGAAGGAGAAATGGACTCTACTCAAATCGGTTCTTATATCTACAGAGATCCCGATGGAAGTCCTCGCTATATAGAACAAAGCGATATCGGAAGTGTTCGTTGTGTTATCTTACACCAAGGTAAGGAAAGAATTCTGACTTCCAAAAACGGAGGCGGGGTCGAGTTTCACGGAATGAAACCTTGGAGAAACGATCACAAATATCTCGACCCGTATGGAGAAGAGATACGAGATTGAATTTTTTTCGAATCGAATGGTTGGATATTGAGGATTCCCTTTTTCTTAGTAGTAGATTCGAATTCCTTCATCGTAAATATTTTATAAGAAATCGGTTTCCGTTTGTGACAACAAAGGGATCGATTCGAATTTCGAAACGATTCCTCTTCATTCCGAAGATGAACGTGGGTTTATCTTTGATCTATCAGATCTTCAGAGTTGCCCTTTGCTAAGAAGTTGAATGTTCTTTTCATAACGAGCTCTTTCGCCGGGTAAGTCCGATTTTGCGGTCAATTCGATTCCTAAAATGAGATGATTGTTTTCGTCCATTCTAGACCAACGAATCAATCCATGAACCGTAAACGGAGCCTGCATCCGGAAAAAGATATCAAAGATAAAACCGTCTTGTTTGGGAAGGGTTTCTATCAAATGAGGATTATCGATTTTTACCTTGATTCCCCCTTGGGAAGCCTCGAGGATTTGGAATCTTTCAGCCGTTTTGACCGTATTGGATTCTTTGATTCTCTCTACCATATCCTGAGATAAGTTCTTCAGTTCTTCTACGTATTGTTCCGTAAGATTCTTTTCCTTACTTTGAACCCAAATATAACCGATTGGAATTTTTTCATCCGCATGATTCGTATAGATGATGGGAACAATCAGTTCCGAAATAATTTTTTGATCTTTGAACTGCTTGATGTAGGGTGAAAGATCATCGTCTACATCCTTCTCAAAATTAATTCTTCCCGGCGAATTATTTTTATAAGAATTCGGATCGAGGGTGTTTTCGATCAGAAGAAAATTCTGCGATTTTTTAACGATCTCAAATTTTCTGTCTAAGCCCGGTTTGAATGTTTCGATATTGATGATGTCTTTGCTTCGTTGTTTGAGTCGATTTTTATAATCTTCAAAGTTCACTTTGACGAGCGTCGGGACGTTGAACATATTCGCTTCGATGATGGTTTTGGACGAAATGACGTTTGTGACGTAGACCCCGCCCGGTTTTACGGGAAAACGTTGGTGCACTCTATTCTTTTTTGCTATGGCTAATTTTTCAACTTTGAGAGTCGCGTGTGCTTTTTCCAGTTTTTGAACGAGAACACATTCCAGCTGGATGTATTTGGCAAGAATCATATAGAGAACAAAGGATTTTTCTCCGGAAGTGTCTTCTGGATTGAGAAGTTGGACTACGATCTTATCGCCACCCTCTAAAATTTTCTTTATCACCGCTTTTTGATCGAACGGATCGATCTTTAGGGTTAGCTCTTTATCAAAAAGATATTTCGAAAGAACGTGATTTTTTTGTTCAATGGACGTTATGATGTCCATTTCCCTTGTGCCTTTTTGTAAATATTCCATGCTTGTTTTGTCTTAGTTTTATGTGAGAGTTTGATTTTGAAGTGTTTTGGTAAATTAAAATTAAATATTCAAATTATAAAAAGATAATGTTTCTTATAATGTTATTAAAGGACGGATTCTTCTTTCCCAAATCTACAAATTATTTTTTCTTCTTGGAGGGCGACTCTCCTTTGGAAAGGAAAAGACTCAAAATTGTCATGAAATAATTTCCAAAGGAATTTTGGAAATTCAAGAGAAGGTTCGAGAGGTCTTAAAAAAGTCAATTGTTGAATTCATGAAATTCAAAGTTGGCTTCTAACATCTTTAGACGTTTTTCTTCTTCTTTTTTTTAAAGGAGCCATTTTTTGCCGAAGGAACCGGACCGAATTTTGAGGAAATCTCTTTCCGATTCGAGTAGTCTGTTTCTTCACTGCTGAAAAAATGGGCAGAAATAGGATTTCAATTCGGTTTAAACTTCGAAAAAACCGGATTCTTCTTCGATATGATTGTAAAATTGATCCCAGTGGAATACAGAAAGATTGGCGCCATTCTCGGCGTCTTTTTGATATTTTACGGTTCGATTTTATCGACTCCGATGATCGATTCAGGTAAAAACGCTTCGCCGTTTTCCGCCTCGAGCGAGACTTCGGAAACGAAAGAAGGCGAAAAAGAGAAAACTTCGGAGCTGACTCTGGAAGACCTGGACGCCTCCGATGATTCTTTCGTTCTTCGTATCCCTTTAGGGACCGTTTCTTATTACGATTCTTCCGATATTATTTTTCCTCAAATCTATTCTAAAATAGAAAATCCCCCTCCGGAAAAGACCTCCCTTTCTTCGATTTAATCCATTTCGAATTAATGAGCCGGTGAGCCGGTGGGAGTTTTTATGAATTCATTTTTTTCATCTCGTAACGTATCGTGGAATCAGGTTAAACACGATATTTCATCCAGTTTGGCGGTTTTTTTAATCGCCTTGCCCCTTTGTATAGGGATCGCATTCGCTTCCGGAGCGCCGATTCTTGCCGGACTCATCTCGGGAATGGTGGGAGGTTTGATCGTTTCTTTGATCAGTAAATCTCCGTTATCCGTGAGCGGACCTTCGGCGGGACCAGCGGTCATCGTGCTTGACTCCATTCTTACATTAGGAAATTTTAATGACTTTCTCTTCGCACTTTGTCTTGCGGGAGTTTTGCAGATCCTATTAGGCTTTCTGAAAGCGGGAATTCTTAGCAATTTTTTCCCTTCCTCCGTGATCAAAGGAATGTTGGCCGCGATCGGCATCGTACTTATCCTAAAACAGATTCCACATGCGGTCGGTTACGATATCGATTACGAAGGAGATTTTAATTTTTTTCAGAACGATAGAGAGAATACTTTTACTGAAATTTGGAATGCCTTCATTCGGTTTACTCCGGGTGCGGTTTTTCTTTTTAGCGTTTCTTTTTTCGCGATTTTATTTTGGGAAAAATTTCAACTCCACAAAAGATTTTTTGTGCACGGATCGCTGATCGCAATTCTCGTTTCGATTTTGTTAAACGAAATGGTCGCATCTTGGTTTCCTCTTTTTTTGGTCGGATCGGAACATTTGATTCAACCGATTCGACTGGAAAGCGTTTTTGATTTGTTCCGCGACGAGTTTTATCCTAGTTTTTCGCAATGGAAGAATCAGGCCGTTTACTTGATCGCGATCAAAATTTGTGTCGTGATGAGTCTGGAGACCCTTCTCAATTTGGATGCGATAGAAAAGATTGATCCCGAAAGAAGAATCGTTTCTAAAAATCGGGAACTCATAGCGCAAGGCACGGGGAATCTATTCTCGGGAATTTTAGGCGGTATTCCCGTCACTTCGGTTATCATTCGTAGTTCTGCGAACTTACAAGCCGGAGCAAAAACCCGTTTATCGGCATTTTTACACGGCGCTTTTATTCTTCTTTCTCTTGTTTTGATCCCGGATTGGATCTCTAAAATTCCGCTCGCTTCCTTGGCCGCGGTCCTTTTGATCGTGGGCTATAAACTTACGGATTATCGGATTCTTAAATCGCAGTATAAAAAAGGAATGGATCAGTTTCTTCCGTTCGTTGCAACGATCGTCGGCATTGTGTTTACGGACATTTTGATCGGAATCGGGATTGGCTGTGCGTTTTCGATTTTTTTTATTATGAGAAGAAACATTCTAAATCCTTACGAGTTCAATAAAAAGGATAAGGCATACGGAGTGGAGGTTCGTATCGATCTTTCGGAAGACGTTTCCTTTTTGAATAAATCGAGCATGTTGTATAAGCTCAACCAAGTGGCGGATAACGCACATTTGATCATCGACGGATCGAAATCCAAATACATCGACCCGGATATTCTGGAAATCATCGAGGATTTTAAGATTTCCGCACTTTCAAGAAATATAAAACTCGAGATCATCGACGTCGCGACAGCTTACGAAAAGATCAAAAACCGGCCTTTCGATCTCGTGACTCAACAGGATTATCAAAAACTTTTTGAGAATAATCGAATTTGGGTGGAGGAAAAATTAAATCAGAATCCGGATTATTTTAAAAATTTGGCCCTCGGTCAAGCTCCTCAATATCTTCTGATCTCTTGTTCGGATAGTAGAATTTCTGTGAATGAAATGACGGGTACGAACGCAGGTGAACTTTTTGTTCATCGTAATATCGCGAATCTTGTGATCGACACGGATATGAATCTTATGTCCGTACTTCAATATTCCGTGGAAGTATTGAAGGTGAAACATATCGTCGTATGCGGTCATTACGGTTGTGGCGGAGTGAAGGCGGCGATCGACGGTAAATATCACGGTTTGATCGATGCTTGGCTTCGTAATATCAAACAAGTGTATCGAATGAATCGGAAAGAACTCGGTTCTATTTTGGACGAGGATAAAAAACATCAACGTTTGGTGGAACTCAACGTGAGAGAACAAGTTTATAATCTTTCAATGACCACGATCGTACAAAACGCATGGAGTCAGGGAACCGAATTGCAACTTCACGGTTGGGTTTACGATATCAAGGAAGGAAAAATTCTCGATCTCAACATCGATATCGACAAGGACTTTCATGACTACGATATATTTCGTTATCAATTCGAGACGAAGACCTGAAAAGCAATAGACTGCGAAAGAGAATGCGAAACGTTCTCACTCAAAGGATTTGTTTCTCATTCAAGAGAAGACCTTAAGTCATACGATCACTTTTTCCATTGACAAGCGTCGAGGCGCAGTAAGCTGGACGGTATGAGTTCGGCAATTCTTAAAACATGGATCGGGTGTACGATACTCTCTATCTTTGTTTTGATCTTCGATTGTGGACCTGTTTGCGAGTTCGATGCTAAGCTTGCGCTAGATTCGAAAGAATTACAATCCTCCACGCCTTGTCATCAGGAGCAGAGTTCGGAAGACTCTCCCGGTTGCGAGTGGGATTCCGGTTCCCTCGCGCTTTCCGAAACGGATTCTCTTTCGTTTAAACTTCTAAAAGAATTTTTTCCACTTCATTATCGATCGACAGATTTGCTTTTTAGTTACGAACCGAATTTCTATTTTAGGAAATTCTTATTCGATAACTTTAAAAAAAACTCGATTCTGTTTCTAATCCTTCCGACCGTTCGGATTCTCATTTAGAATCGACCTTCTTACTTTTTCTCCCGAAGAGGACTTTTTGCGTTTGAGGCAGAATCCGAACGAACGGGAGATCGATGTTCCTTTTAAGGAGGTTTACTTTATGAAATTGAAACGAAATTATTTATCTTTTTTTAATACGAAAAGGTATCTTGTATTTTTAACAGGAAATTTTGCGGGTAGGAAGGTCTTAATTCTTCTCTTATTCTTATTCTCCGGTTTAAAATTTTCGGAGATTCAGTCCAACTCATCCAAAGAATTGGATATCGCGTCTATCCTGAGTTTGGCGGAAAAAAATTCTCCTTTGCTTCTTTCTCTCAATGCCGATTTGGAAACCCTTTTCTATCAGAGGAAACAACAGGGTAAAACCCAAAATCCTTCCGTCACGATGGACTACGGACAAAGGACGGCCGCCGGATCGATCGGTTCCGAATACGCGATGCAATTCGAACAACCGATTTATTTTCCAGGTCGGAAAGAATTACGCCAACTCTTGGTGGATAACGATTCTAGGATTAAGGAAATCCAGTTATCCGAAGCGAGCAATTCGATTCGTTTTAACGCGCTCAAATTTGCTTATCGTTATCTGGTTTCGGCTAGTAAGAAAGATCACGTCAAAGAAAGGCTTCGAAGACTTTCGATCATTGAAAGTTATATTCGTGCGAGACCGTTTATAACTCCTCAAGCAAAGACGGATCTTTTTATCATCCAGAGAAAAATTTTAGCTCTTCGGAAACATTTTAACGATTTGGAATTGGATGCAAATAAACAATATGAAGCGATGAATTTGTATCTGATGTTGGAAACCGCTCCTAAGGTTAGAATTCCTTTTTTTTCCGAAGGTGTGAAATTTGATTTTAAGGAACTCGAGGACAAAGCCGTTTCCCGGAATCTAAGTTTGTTGGCGGCCAAAGGCGAGATCGAAAAGGCGAAGACCGAACTCAATATCGCAAATTTGGAAAAGTATCCGGATTATTCCATCATCAGTCAGGTCGGCGAGGATAGATCCGGGGTCGCCAACCGATTCTACGACGTGGGCGTTAAGTTCAAACTTCCGGTTTGGGATCAGTTTCAGAATAAGGTTTCTGCGGCGGAAACAAACGTTAAATCCAAACAGGGACTTCTCAATCATCAGGAGAATCTAGTAAAGAGCGCTTTCAAACAGGCTTTTCTCGATTATGAACAATCCAAAACGAATCTGAAACTATTCAACTTATCAAAGTTAGACGAAATTGAGCGAGATTTGAATTATGCGGATGGAGAGTTTAGGAAGGGAAGAATCCTAATGATGAGTTATTTAGAATTGGAAAATCAACTTCATGAAACTCACCATGCGATTCTCGACGCTCAAATTTCGCATGTGGAAACACTTTTGAATCTTCTCTACATCGCGAATGAAAAAGAAATTATAGGAACCTTTAAAAATGCTGTCCAGACTTTTGAATATCAGCTTAAATAACCCGATTCTTTCAGTCGGAATCATATTCTTTCTGTTTATCTATTCGTTTTTTACGCTTCGTGAAGTCCCGATCGACGCGGTACCGGATATCACAAACGTTCAAGTGATTGTTACGGTAAAAACGGGTTCCTTGGATCCGGAACAAGTGGAAAAGGTCGTCACGTTTCCTCTGGAAACCGAGCTTATGGGAATGCCAAATTTGATCGACGTTCGATCCGTATCTAAATTCGGACTTTCTAATATATCTTTGATCTTTAAGGAAGGGACCGATATCTATCAAGCGCGCGGGATGGTTTTGGAAAGAATTGCAAGTGCGAAAGAAAAACTTCCGAAAGGCATTTCTCCAACGATCGTACCGAATACGACAGGGCTTGGAGAGATTTTCTTTTATACTGTGGAGGCGAAGCCGGGTTCCAAGTTGGCCTCACTGCCCGAAAAGGATCGTCTTTTGTTTTTGCGGACGATCCAAGACTACACAGTGCGTCCTCAATTAAAGGCTCTTGTTCCCGGAATTGTGGAAGTGGATTCCAACGGAGGGTACGAAAAGGAGATTCATATCGATTTAAATCCGCATCAGATGAAAACTTGGGGGATTACGATCGATCAATTGATGAACGAGTTGACGACGATCGGAGAGAGTTTTGGAGGAGGTTTTATCGAGAACGAAGGACGGGTCTCCATCGTTCGAGCCTACGGGATCAAGAAAAGTTTAGGATCCCTATCTCAAATCACTGTTAGGCGAACAGTAACGGGGCAACCGATCCGAGTTTCGGATATCGCGCAAGTCAACGAACACGGTAAACAACGATTAGGCGGTGCGAGTTCGGAAGGAAAAGAAATCGTCTTAGGTACCGCGATGATGTTGCGGGGAGAAAACAGTTATCAAGTCAATCTAGATTTGAATCAAGCGATCACTCGTTTAAATCTTCCGGAAGACGTACAAGTAAAGGTACTTTTAGAAAGGTCTTTTTTGATCCATTCCACGATCAAAACGGTGCTCACCAATCTGATCGAAGGCGCTGTATTAGTTATCCTGACGTTGTTCTTCATTTTGTTTAACATCAAGGCTTCGATTATCGTAGCGATGATCATTCCAGGATCGATGTTGCTTACGGCGATCTTTATGAAGTTTTTCGGGATTTCAGCGAACTTGATGAGTTTGGGAGCGATCGACTTCGGGCTCCTTGTGGATGCTTCGATCGTTATCACGGAAAACGTACTTACTCGATTTGAAAAAGAATCCTATTTAAATCGCGAAGAGAAAATGAAAGCGATCCTTCAAGCTTCCGTTGAAGTTTTAAAACCGGTTTCTTTCGGAGTCGTCGTGATCATGTTGGTTTATCTTCCGATTTTGACTCTCGACGGAATTCCGGGAAGAATGTTTCGACCAATGGCGGAAACCGTTTTGTTAGCCTTGGGATTCAGTCTGATTCTTGCGGTGTTTTTATTACCTCCTCTTCTTTTCTTTTTTATATCTCCATCGGGAAATCATAAAAACAAAGAGATTAAAAAGAGTCGGATCGTGGAACTCTATTCCTTCTATTTGCCGCGTCTATTGGATAAACCGAAACCGATCGTAATCGGTTCTTTGGTTTTCTTTTTATTTACCGTGTTCATTTATTTTAGAATGGGGACCGTCTTTCTTCCAAAGTTGATGGAAGGAGATCTGATGTTAGTCGTCGTTCGTGAAGGAGATATCAGCATCGAAGAAAGTTTGCGGGAACAGAAGGAAGTGGAAAAACTCTTGATGACCTTTCCCGAGGTTCAAAGCGTTTTTTCAAGAATCGGGACCAGTTCCGTCGCGAACGATCCAATGGGAACTTTTAACGCGGATACGTTTATAATTTTGAAGAAGGATAATCTCGCCGACTTACTTAAGGAAAAGAACTGGGAGAATTTTTTAACCCGAATCCACACGCAGGTTCAGGAAAAATTTCCGAAATCGGAACTGACGCTGAGTCAACCTTTAGAGGCAAGATTTAACGAGTTGTTGGAGGGAAGTCGAGCGGATATAAGTGTTAGAATTCTCGGAAAAGACCTGAACATCCTTTTGGATTTGCAGAGCAAGTTAAAGGATACACTGCATAGTATTCCGGGGGCCGCTGAAGTTGAATTAGATCCGATCATGGCGTTAAGAAAATCCAAAGTGATCGATATAACTCCGGATCCGGATAAATTAAAATATTATAATATATCACTGCCTTCGTTTAACAGTGTGGTAGAAGCTTCGATGAGTGGATTCGAACTCGGAGGTTATTACGAAGAAGAAGTGAGATTTCCGATTAAAATTTGGCTTTCCGAAGATTTTCGAAATAAAGAATCCGAAATAGCAAACATTGGAGTCGGAACCTTGGACGGAGGAATGATTCCGATCAAGTTGCTCGCATCAATCGAAGAAAAAGAGAAAGTGATGACTATTTCTCGAAATCGATCTCGGAGATTTGTCGCCGTTTCCGTAAATCTTAGAGGAAGAGATTTGGAAGGCTTTCATACAGAGGCAAAAGAGAAAATTTCGGAGATAGGAATTCCCAAAGGATATACGGTTTTTTGGGGCGGACAGATTGAGAATCTAGCGAGTGCGAAAGCGAAATTGGCGATCATCTTACCTTCTACCTTTTTGATGATTTTCGTAGTCTTATATCTCGGTCTCGGTTCGGTACGTCAGGCGTTGCTCGTATTCTTTTGTGTTCCATTTGCACTTACGGGAGGAATTTGGTTTTTATTCTTGAGAGGAATGGATCTCAGTGTTTCCGCTTTTGTGGGATGTATTGCGTTATCCGGAATCGCAGTCTTAAACGGACTTGTGAAGCTTGATACGATTCATCGGATACGGGAGGAAAGGAACGTTTCCGTCCGCGAGGCCGTTCTTGAAGGTGCGACGAGTCGGATCAGACCGGTCATTATGACTGCATTAGTTGCCTCTTTCGGTTTTTTACCGATGGCCTTCGGTTCCGGATTGGGATCGGAAGTTCAAAAACCTCTTGCGACGGTCGTGATCGGTGGAATTATCTCTTCGACAATTCTTACGCTCGTAATTCTTCCCGTATTTTATTATTGGTTGGAAAAAGGTTCAAAAGATTAGAAAAATAGAATATAGATTGAGGAAAAGAGATCGGAAATTCTTCCCGCAATCGGAACACTGCGGGAAGAATCGTTGTAAAATTATTGATTACTTTTTGCGTTAGACGCCATTTTTAAAAAGTAATCATTTGTATCGTACCAAAGTTGACCAAGATGAAGAGCATTGGTTGCTTCCAAGTGATCGATTCCGGTAGTTAGGAGAGGAATCGAAGGTCCACCTTTCCAAGTTCCCCATCTTTGAGAAGAATCAGGAACAACACCGTCGTTCGCGATGCTCATTCCGTAGAAAGGAGCTCCGATCGCACAGATCGGATAGATGATTCCCATTGCAGGGTGTTGAATCAGATCGGGAACGGAGATTGTAGATCCGTAGGAAAAGTATTTAACTCCGGATACGTTTGGAGACGCGGCATTCAAAGCTTTTACACCGTCAGTGGTAAGAAGTTTCAAAGCGGCTGTTGCGTTCTGACTGGAATCGCCATAGACAAAGCCGATCACGGCATTGAGCACTGTGGAAACGTAAGGAAGGGCCCAACTTGGGATCACGGTGGCGACGATGTTTGCAACCGGGCTTCCTTGGTGAGGAGTGTTCAAAGTAGTTACTGTCGCCACTTTAGAACTCATAGAAAGATTCGAAACCATATAGCGAGCATCCAGACCACCTTGCGAGTGACCGATGATATGCACCTTTCCGGTGTAATTGTTTGCAGCCATCGCCGCGAGGATTGCAGTTTTCAACTGAGAAGCTCTGTTGGAGCTCGAGTTCAGTGCGGTAACGGAAGGAGTCAATACGGTGGCTCCCTGACTTGTCAGATAGGCCGCATTTCCACCCCAATAGTCAATCACTGTGGAACCGTTTCCCCAACCGAATAGACCGTGAGCTAACACGATCGGATAGGTCCCGGTAAGGGGCTTGCTGGAAGAGCCTCCGCCGGACGCAGAAAGAACGCTTGTTATAAAAAAAACAAGCAATACGCTTACTATTCTCATCACTTTTTTCATTTGTATTTACCTCGTGCTCTTAGGAAGAGCGCAAACGCAAAATATTTAAGAATAAACGTCGTTCAAGAAAAAAACGTTAAGCGAAGTAGGTTCTCAACCATTTTTTATTAAATAACGTACGTTTGTTATACAATAATGATAGATAAGTTTTATATAATTCGAATATAAGGAAGATGGAAAGTTAGGCGGAATACGGTTCGAGTTTATGGAATTCTTCTTCGAAGTTCGAAAATTCATTTCTCTCAAGTCAGGTGTTCGATCTTATCGAAGTGCTTGGCATTCTCTCGTGTAAATCTTTCTTCGAGTCGGAATTCTTTATTTTTAGAGGAATGTTCTTTTATTTTTAATTCTCCGCATTCTTGGAGCTGGATTTAGATTTTCACATGCCGATGGATCCCGATCAGAAACCAGCGCAGGTTTCTGAAATACAAAGCCAATGATGGTGAAATGTTTTCTTTCGTAAAATTCCTAAATCGGGAATTCCTTTATAAAGAAGAAATTGAGATCTCTTTTTCTGAGGGAAAAAAGGTCGACCCACCGATTCGAACTGAATTATCAAAGAAACCATTGAATATGTATTTTCTTTTTTTAGAAGGCAAGCTGAATTCTTAAATAGAGTGCGTTGAGGATTCGATCTTTATTTCGGGTCTTTATGAACGGAATACCTCTTTGTACGAGGGTACATTCTAAAATTCTAAATTACAATGGGAAGGTTATCAGGATGGTTTTCTCTATGTCTTTGTTTTTGATATTAAAATTGATTCACGTAGTCTTCGGCGTTTTATGGGCCGGAATAGCATGTACGATGGCCGTTTTTATTCTGCCCGCTACGAATGCAATGGGGCCTGACGGCGGTAAGGTGATGCAGCAAATCGCGAAAACGAACTATTATCCTATCGTATTGAATACAATTACTCTCGGAACCCTTCTTAGCGGTTTTCTATTGTATTGGAATTTATCCAACGGGTTTCAGCAAGAATGGATTTTTTCGAGATACGGAATTTTACTTGGGATCGGCGGATTCTTAGGTTTGAAAGCATCCTTGCTCGGCTTTTGGATCAATCTTCCAACGATTAAAAGGATGACCGAGATTGGACAAACTCTTATAAAAACTGGTTCAACACCTGGGCTAATCCTGGAACTGACTCAGTTGAGACGCAAATTTTTGCTGTCCACTCGATTCATTGCCATGTGCGTTACAGCGAGCATTTTGCTGATGGAGTTTGCGAGGTATCTTTGAAAGAATATTAGAAATAAATGAACCTCTAATTCTTTAAGACGATTATTGTTTCGGATGCGATTGTAGGTTGCAATCTCGGATCTTTCTCGGGTTTTGGATTTTAGGAAGATCGGAAAAAGAAGAAAAAGGATTTGCCTCGATTTTTGTCGGATTCCGATCGGATGGGCTGATTCCTACTGATCCGAAGGATGTAGGAGGACTAAAACAAAGAGGAAACTCATTCGTTCGTTGAAGCGTCGGTTTGTCTTTTTGTATCAAGTAGACAGATTCAAAAATTTGAATATAGATTCGATCCGATTTTTGCGACCAACGTAAGCGATGGAGGGGCGTTTCTTTCCATTCCGGAAGCGAAATTCGAGAAACGATTTGGAGCGATGAATTTTTTTCGGGAGCTCGCCTGAGCCAGACTATCTCAGGCTGAAGAAACTCGAGGTCTTCGTCCGTGACCGCAAGAATAAGAATTAGAGAATTCCCGTCCGGAGAAGGAACTAACTGTAAGACGACCTGACCGGGTTTCAGATGTGTGGAGATCAAAATCTCTTTTTTTTCACCGAGATCGAGTGCGGAAGGGATTCTTGCAAAACTACCGTATTGATCGTCTTTTCCTCCGATCCAGTATAAGGATTTCGTTCCTGAGTGAAAGTAAACGGTTCCCGGCAAAATCCAAGACGAGAACGGAATTTGCTCGATCGGATTCGAAGATTCTTCAGGACGAAAGAGACGAATGATAGAATGATAATTCCGTTTCAAAGTTGTTCCGGAAAGCGGATTCCACGAATCCTTTTCTTGATATAAAACTTCCGTCTGAACGATTTCTTTTCCCGAAGAAGAAAAACCTCTTTCCAGCGTAAGCGATGAATCTTTCCAGATTAAAAAAGAACAGGAGGGAAAAAGCAAAAGAATATATAACGAATTTTGAATTTGTTTTAGGAGAGACTTATTTTTCATAAAATGGAAACTAGTGGAGGATGTGAAATCGATCGGATCAGAGTCAAGGCAACCCCGCTCGATAGAGCGGAGCCGCACTCATTGACTAAAGTTGAATTATCTCCAACCTTCGTTTTTTATCTCACTGTGGTTGAGATACAATCCCGAGGTTCCAACGGAAGGTGCTCTGGTATGTCCTTGAAACTGAGTGTAAGTTACATTCGAGTTAAAAGGCCAAATCCCTTCGCTCTGCGTCAGAGAAGATTGGCACTTGCTCACGCCACCCGCCTTGTTATAAGCACAAGAAGAGTGAAACGCAACCGCGTAGTCGTCTTCACCAGGTAGAATCAGAGAAGCTCCGATCATTCCTTTGTAACCAGGAACCTGGTAAACGGTGACTCCGGCGGTGTTGTTGTGATTGTATGCACCTCTCGCAGTAGAAACGATCAGAGATTTATCCATCGCGTTTCCACCAAACCCGAAAGTAATTCCGTTGAGAGCCGAAGCGAGTTCGGATCCACCGGATGCGGCGGCCAGTGCGGTAATTTTTGTGAAATTATATCCGCGGCTGGAAGCGCTTGCTCCAAGATTTGCGAGCCAGTACTCAGTCACATAACAGCCAGCGCTATGGCAAACGATTTTGCAGGAATTGGATCCTTTACAATACGTGTTTACCACAGTTGTAAAGTTAGTCTGTGCTCTTGCAGATCCGTAATTTCTAGGATCTGAAGTTCCATCGTAACCAACGAACACTTTTGCTCCTGATACGGAGTTTACGCTACTTCCCCAATAATTGTTCACGTCCACAGTTCCGGTTCCGTTGTGGTTCTTATCAGACTTTCCGTGAACAAACACGGTATAAGTTTGAGCGGAAAGAGTTCCCGCTAAAAGAAACACACAAAGAGCCAGTCCCATCATCAGCTTTGTTTTCAAATTATTCATCTTTTTCACTATTCTCCATTTCTTTGGGGAAAAGAAATTCTTCTCCCGCTCTAAAAGTTTAACTCTTCTTCTATTTAGTCAAGTGAAGTATCGCAATTTATAAATAACGATAAAAATAAAAAAATCGTCTTTAAAAAACACTAATTATAAATAAATACAAATATGGTTGCTCTTCTTTCGAGAGAATATACGCTGATCAACGAAAAATAACCCTCATTTTGCGTTATGTGCTCTTTTGAAGGGGATAAAAGAAAAGGAATTCATGAAAATCGGAAACAAATATGTGATCTATGGAGTGATTGTGTCAGTGATCTTGATTCTAACGGCGTTCGTTTTCTGGCCGGAAGAGAAGGGAGGTTCTTGGTTTCAATCCGATGCCGAGAAGAAAGAAAGGGCCGAACGGATGGCGAGAAACTCTCCCCCCGGAGGTTCGGGATCTTCTTTTGACGGAGAGAGCGGAGGCGGATCGTTACAAGACATAGATGATGCCGTTCCGATCGAAAGAATATTAGAAGATTATAAAGAATGGTCGCAGTATCCTCCGAATTCGAGACCGCTTTCCAAGTTCAACGAAGACCTGATTCGACCGTCTTTTATTCAGACGACCGCGATTCCTATGGTAGATAGCGCGGATTCGAAGGAGCCGAACGGCTACAGTTGTCAATTACAACCTCTATCCTGGGCCGTCATCGGTTCGCAAGATCATATGAGAATCGTTTTTGATTGTAGAGGTCCTGAGGGAAAAAGAATTCCGATCGAGATTAAGGGATCTCGTATGTGGAGGGAATTTGACGGTGAGAAGTTCGGAACTTTGAGTCCGGATGTTGGGGATAACGGAGTCAATGGAGACGATGTCGCCAAGGACTTACTCTACACGTTTCAATGGAAACCGACTCAGAAGGACTGGGGAGATATGATTCTCGAAGTCGACTTTCGTTACGGGCCGGGTTATAAAAAAACAGGAAAATTGAATACTTCATTCTATTCTTCTCCCGGAAAACCGGCGGAGTTGAGCGGAGCTTTCTCCGATACGACGAGCGACGGCTCCCTCGTTGTAAGAGTAGGAATCAACGTTTATACTGCCGGGAATTATCATGTGGAAGCAAATCTGAAACACGCGGAAACAGGGGAATACATCGCTTGGGCGACGTTCGATTCTAAACTTCCATCCGGTTACGGGGAGGCAGAATTCTTATTTTATGGAAAATTGATTCGAGACTCCGGTTTGGACGGTCCATACGTGGTAACGGATATAAGAGGTCACCGAGTGAACCTTGCTGTAGATCCCGAATGGTTTAGTCAAGGAGAAGCCGGATTGAAGAAGATTCAAGCGGCGAGAACGACGGAACCGGATCGAGAACTCATTCTTCCGTATAAGGATTTTTTTAAGACGAAATTTTATGACGTGAAACAGTTTACTTCAAAGATATGGGACAGCAATGAGAAACAAAGAAGGATTAAAGAACTGGAAAGTATGGAAAGATGAATTTGAATAAATTTAGTAAATAAGAATATACGAATAATTTAAATCTATGATTTCCCTTTTGTCTTTAAATCCGTTCGGATTTTTTAATTCTTCATACAGATGGGCGGTTGTCGGTTTTTAATAGGTTGTGTTTTTGATTTGTCTCGGTCTGTAAAAGAGGATTCTTTTTGGAAAAGATCGAGAGAGAGACAACATTGAATGATCGAAATGGATTCTTGCGAACTCCGCTCCCCATAAAGAGCGGAGTTTCTTTTTTAAAAAAGAAGAATTATCTCCATCCTTCGTTTTTAAGTTCACTGTGATTCAGATACAACCCGGAAGCGCCGACTGAAGGAGCTCTCGTGTGACCTTGAAACTGAGTGTAAGTTACATTCGAGTTAAAAGGCCAGATCCCTTCGCTCTGAGTCAATGTAGCTTGGCACTGGCTCAATCCGCCCGCTTTGTTGTAAGCGCAAGAAGAATGAAACGCGACCGCGTAATCGTCTTCCCCCGGAAGAATCAGAGATGCGCCTGCCATTCCCTTATATCCTGGAACTTGGTAGACGGTAACTCCCGCAGTGTTGTTGTGATTGTAAGCGCCTCTCGCTGTGGAAACGATCAAAGCCTTGTCCATGGAATTTCCGGCGAATCCGAAAGTGACCCCATTCAATGCGGACGCTAGCTCAGAACCACCGGATGCGGCCGCGAGCGCGGTTACTTTTGTAAAGTTGTAACCTTTGCTGGAAGCACTTCCTCCGAGATTTGCGAGCCAATATTCTGTGACATAACAACCCGCGCTATGGCAAACGATTTTGCAGGAATTGCTTCCTTTGCAATAAGTGTTTGCAACGGTCGTAAAGTTGGTTTGTGCTCTCGCGGTTCCATAACTTCTTGGATCGGATGTTCCATCGTATCCAACGAATACCTTCGCGCCGGAAACGGAATTCACACTTGTTCCCCAGTAGTTGTTTACATCGGTTGTTCCCGTGCCGTTGTGATTCTGATCGGACTTTCCGTGAACAAACACGGTATACGTCTGAGCAGAAAGAGATCCTGCCATAAACAGGGCACAAAGAATCAGTCCCACGCTCTTCATTTTTTTCATTTTCATTCTCTTCACTATTCTCCTGATATATAATTTAGGAAGGAGTCCGGTGCATTGTTCAAATTTTGCACAAGTTAAGTCAAGTCCAAGTGTGATCTTTTTTAAATAACGGATAGAATAAAAAATTATCGGAGAATTTTCTTTTTTTGGAATCGGATTCTTTCTTTTTGCGAAGAACGACGTTCGTTAACTCGAGTTTCTAAAACATACTCGGGTTTAAGCGTGGATTCGCCGTGAACAATCGACGTTGGATCGAAGAATCGTGTCTTTTTATTTTCATTTTTGTTAAGCGAAATGGAAAAAAGAGCCTTCTCGGAAATACCTTCTTTCAATCAAGGGATTGGATGGAAGAATTTCTTGGACCGATTTTACGAGATGGAGAATTCGTTTTTTCGAATAGAGTCACAATCCGGGAAAAAGATTTTCTCCTTTTGTTAAGCGAAGTTGATATTTTTCCGGAATTCGAAAAATACTTTTGTTTAAGGACATCGGATCGTTTAAACCCAGTCGATTTCTTGCCATTCGAAATCGTTTCCAGAGTATTTCCGCGTAAGGTCCTGTTCCCACCATTCTACTTGAATAATCGGAATCATAGAGTTTGCCGCCTCTCGCTTGACGAATTAAGTTTTCCACTTTCTCTTTTTTGAGAGGATAGTGCGTTTCCAACCAATCCAAAAAGAGGGGAGCGACTTCGAAAGGAAGACGCAAAAAAACCATTCCCGCCGTTTTGGCTCCGGATTCTTTTGCAGACTGAAGAATCGTTTCCAGCTCGTGATCGTTTAACCCGGGGATCATCGGCGCGGCCATCACTCCGGTGGGAACTCCCAATTCGGAAAGGCTTCGAATCGCTTTCAGTCTTTTTTCAGGATTGGCGGTCCGAGGCTCCATTCTTCTCCAGAGTTCCGAATCGAGAGTGGTCACGCTGATATAAACTTTCACCAAATTCTGAGAAGCCAATTTTTCAAGAAGATCCAAGTCTCTGGTTACGAGATAGGATTTTGTGATCATCGCAACGGGTTGTCGAAATTCTAAAAAAACTTTAAGGAGTTCTCGAGTGATTTCTAATTTTCTCTCGATCGGCTGATATATATCGGTTACGCCCGCGAGCTGGATCGTTACGACCTCTCCCTTTTGCTTGGAAAGATATTTTCGAAGAAGTTCGGGCGCATTTCGTTTCGCAAAAATCTTTGTTTCAAAATCGATTCCTGGAGAAAGATCCACGTAAGCGTGATTCGGCCGTGCATAACAGTAGATACAACCATGTTCGCATCCGCGATACGGATTGAGAGAGCGAGTAAAGTGTAAATCAGGACAATCATTTTCCGTAACGATTGTCTTCGCGTGTTCTTCGAAAAGAATCGTTTTTGGAGAAGGTGGCTCATCCGGAAATTCCGGATCGGATTCTCGATAAGTAGAATCAAACCGGCCGGCGATCTTAGATTCCGTTCCCCGATTGATTTTTCTCTGTCCGAGCATTCAGATCCCCAAACAGAATATTTCACTATTTATAAAAATAGCAAACAAATTTTAAGTATTTTTATCTTTTGGAAGGAATAAAATAGAAGAATTTTTTTTCGTTTTTTTCGCCGAGTTTGATCAAAATATCGTCTATAGTATAGGGGGGTATAGTATATGAAACCGAAACACAAACTGCACTCTGATCCTAAAGTCAAGGAAGCCTTAACTTTGAGACTCAAGAAGATTGAAGGACAGATCCGAGGAATACAAGGTATGATTGAAAGGGACGAATACTGCGACGATATTCTAAATCAATTGTCTTCCGTAAAATCGGCGTTAGATGGAGTTTCGAAAACTCTTCTCAAAAGTCATATTGAAACCTGCGTAGTTGAACGATTTAAGGAGAATGATCCCGCGATCTTGAGTGAGTTTATGACTACGGTTGAGCGCATTCTTAAATAAATCTTGGAGGAATCAAGTCATGAAAGAAATCAAATTAGAAGTCGAAGGAATGACATGCAATCACTGTCAGCATACGATCGAATCCGCGTTAAAGGAAATCGGCCTTTCTTCCAAAGCGAGTTTAGCGAATAAGGAAGTCGTTTATCAAGGAGAAGGTACGGAAGAAGAATTATCCAAGGTCAGAGCCGCGATCTTGGAAGAAGGTTATACACCGGGTTCAATCAAATGAATCCCTCGGTTAAGGCGGAACCCTCCGATTCAGGAATCACTCTTGATCTAATCGGAATGACCTGTGCAAATTGTGCCCTCCGAATCGAGAAGGGATTGAAAAAAGTTCCGGGAGTCAAGGATGCAAGGGTCAATTTCGCAATGGAAACGGCGAAAGTGGAGTTTTCTTCTCCGGTTTCTCAAGAGGTCTTATTGGACAAAGTCGATTCCCTCGGATATAGAGCGCTTGTTCACGAAGAAATTGTTCTGAACGGCAAGGCCGAAAGAGCGCACGAGGAAGAATTCAGAAAATTAAAATTTAGACTGCTTGCATCGGTCCTTTTTTCCGCTCCTTTGCTTTTATCCATGGTAGGGCATTTTGGAGAAAATAAGTTTTCCGAATATTTACATTTTCTAATGAATCCTTGGTTGCAGTTCGCGCTTGCAACTCCTGTGCAATTTTGGATCGGTTTTTCCTTCTACTTGGGCGCTTTCCGATCGCTAAAGAACGGCGGGGCGAATATGGACGTGCTCGTTGTCCTTGGCACCTCGGCCGCCTACTTTTATAGCGTAAAACAATCCTTTCTTTCCTTAGAAGGACATCATCATGGGGAAATTTTCCTCTACTATGAAACTTCGGCCGTTCTGATCACATTGATTCTTTTCGGTAAATTTTTGGAACATCTCGCGAAAGGTAAGTCTTCAAAAGCGATTCAATCTTTAGTCGGGTTACAACCGAAAACCGCGAACATCATCCATGAAGATGAAATTCAGGAAATTCCCTTGGCGGCGGTGAGGAGCGGAGATTTACTTCTTGTAAAAGTTGGAGAAACCGTTCCCGTCGACGGAATTGTCGAAGAGGGAAGTTCTTCTATCGACGAATCGATGTTAACCGGTGAGAGCATTCCGGTTGAAAAGAAGGTGGGGAGCGCTTTGTTTGGAGGTTCGCTAAACAAAAACGGAATTCTGAAACTAAGAGCTTCGAAAGTGGGAAAGGATACTCTTTTATCCGGCATCGTAAGAGTTGTACAAGAAGCGCAAGGTTCCAGGGCTCCAATTCAAAGGATTGCGGATCGAATTTCCGGGGTTTTTGTCCCGGCCGTTATTTTGATTGCGGCTTTTACTTTTGCCTTTTGGTTTTTTTGGATAGAACCCGGAGTTTTCTCCGGCGCGTTAGAAAAAGCGATTGCGGTGCTCGTGATTGCTTGTCCTTGTGCGCTCGGGCTTGCGACTCCGGTCTCCATTCTTGCCGGATCCGGAAAGGCCGCTACGTTAGGAATCCTGTTTCGCACCGCGGAAGCATTAGAAATTGCTCATAAAGTGAATACTGTGGTTTTTGATAAGACGGGAACCTTGACGCACGGAAAGCCGATTCTTAAAAAAATCGACGTTATCCCTTCCGGAGACGAATCTCAACTTCTTCTTCTCGCGGGCGCCGCGGAACAAAATTCGGAACATCCGCTTTCGAAAGCGATCGTGGATTCGGCGAAACGGCGAGGTCTGATTCTCCCGATTTCGGAAACGTTCGAGACGATACCGGGTGGAGGAGTTTTTGCAATCGTAAACTCAAAAGAAATTCTATTGGGAACGGATCGACTCTTTAAAGAAAAGGGTATTCGATTGAATCAGACTCTTTCCGATTTAAAGATTCAGAGAGAAGCCGAGGGGTCTACGGTCGTGCATTTGAGCGTGGATGGAGTTCATAGTGCGGTTCTTTCCTTGGCGGATACTGTTAAGGATTCTACTCCCGATTCGATCACGCGTTTGAAGGCACTCGGAATGGAAGTTTATATGATCACGGGCGACAATGAAAGAACGGCCAATGCGGTAGCAAAGACTTGCGGTATCGATCATGTCCTTGCTGAAATTCTTCCTGAAGGAAAGGCGACGGAAGTGAAAACGCTGATGGATTCGGGAAAAGTCGTCGCGATGGTTGGGGACGGTATCAACGACGCGCCGGCTCTAGCCGTTGCAAATTTGGGAATCGCAATGGGAACGGGAACAGACGTCGCAATGGAATCTTCCGATGTCGTGATCATGAACGGGGATCTCGCTTCGATTGCGAACGCATTTGCAATGAGTCGTAGAACCGTTTATAATATCAGGCAGAATCTATTCTGGGCGTTGATCTATAACGCACTCGGAATTCCTTTTGCGGCCGCAGGTTTTTTAGCTCCTTGGATTGCCGGAGGAGCGATGGCATTCAGTTCCGTTTCGGTCGTTCTCAACGCATTGCGTTTGCAAAGAAAGTAAATTAGAAAAGAGGGAATATTCTCGGAATCATTTGTTCGATATTTCCGAGAATATCCGTGTCTTGTTTTTAGGTATTTGAAGGCAATGGATTTTGAATAAATATCGTAGCGATTATTTCAGAACGCCGTCCATCCATTCCTTATAAGAATAGAGGCTACTGATCGTTGCGATATAGGAGTTCGCGGCCGGATCCAGATCGATTCCATAAGTCAGAAAACGTCCGACTACGGGCGTATAGAATGCGTCCGCGATTCCGAACTGTTTTCCGAATAGAAACGGTCCTTTGTATTTGTTTAGACATTCTTTCCAGATGGACTCGATTCTTCTTATATCTTTCCATGCTTCTTCGGGGAACGTTCTTCCGTGCAACTTTTCGGCGAGATTCATCGAAAGATTCTTTCTTAAATCGCCGAATCCGGAATGCATTTCCGCGACAATCGATCGAGCGAAGGCTCTCGCGGCTTTTTCTTTCGGCCAAAGATTTTTTTCCGGAAAACTTTCCGCTATGTATTCAACGATGCTCAACGTGTCCCAAACCTTGATGTCTCCGTCGACTAGGACCGGAACTTTGCCGGCATTCGAGTAGAGTTTTATTTTTTCAAAGAACTCGGGTGTGTTTAAAACGAGCGAGATTTCCGTGAAGGGAATTTTACTTTCCTTCAATAAAATCCAAGGACGTAAAGACCAAGAAGAGAATTTTTTGTCGCCGATTACGAGTTGAAGATCTGCCATAGGACCAAATTCTTTCGGCTAAAGAATCTTGAAAATTGAAATTCATCCACTTCCAGAATCAAAAGGATGACAAAGCGAAATTTTAAATCGACTGAGTTCTAAATCGTTTGGAAAATTTCCATTTTATAAATCAAGTCGGTATCGTTTCTTGAAGATTCGATACGGTTTCCGTGTTCTGCGGAGTTTCGGATTTTAAATTTTTTCCAAAGTGAATCCTAAATTCATTTTTTACTTTAAAATCCTGACCCGAGTTCATTTTTTGAAACGGCCTTACTTCAGTATTTTAACGGAAGCGACAAAGACGCTAAAACCGTTTCGACCGGGATCTCGGAGACGGAATGATCTAGAATATTCGAAATCTGGAATGTTCCGGAATGTTTTCGAGCTACGAAGTCAACGATCGTCAATCCGAGTCCCGAGAAAAAAGTTTCCATTGGAAGGCTTTCGTAGACGAATCCTGTGAGTCGATAGAATGGTTGTTTCACCAATATTTCCTTATCTCTGGGAACACCCGGGATCGATTTTGAATCGAATTCGTTTTTGAAGGAAAGGTTCAACATTCCGTTTTGAATCTTGTCATAGATCAAAATTTTAGAATCGATGCGCGCATACTTTGCGGCGTTCACGATCAATTCTTCCAAGATCAGTTGAATCGAAGATTGATCCACTTCGATTTGAATCGAATTGGGATGTAAGGATTTATGAAAGGAAATGCTCAGAGATTTTTCACTCAAAAATTTCTCCATCTTTTCGGAAGCGTTTTCAACGGTTTGTTCGATCAGTTCGAAAAGATCGGAAACGCTCATCTTTGTTTTTTCTTTCGAAATATCGCGGTTGAGTATTTCCATACTCTTTTCCAAACACTGAAGAGTATCGTGAACCGTTTGATTGTTCACAAAAAGAAGGTCGGCGATTTCCTTCGATAATACGCAATTCTCCCCTTCGTATTTTGCGGATGATTTTAGAATTTCTATCAGACTTACGATCGCACCGATACCGCCCCCGCTCAAAAAAGTCTGTTTGATGTTGTTGAGAGTCACCTTGCTGACATCGACCGTTTTTTCCAGATCGGACATCCAGGATTGTTTGTACAGAATCCAATCTAACTGGGCTCTCAGTCGCGTTTCGGTTTCTTCTTGGAGAACTTTTTCCGTAGCTTTCTTTTGAGTATACTCCGCGATCCGCTTCATACAATGTCCGAAAACTTGAATGTCGATGGGTTTGATCAGGTAATCCAAGACTCCCAGTTTCATTACTTCGATGATCGTATCAGGCTGGTTGTTTCCGGTTTGAACGAGAATGATCGGATCTTCCAAAAAAGTCTTAATTTCTCGGATGAAGTCTTGTCCCTTAATGAGTGGAGTTTCCAGGTCAACTATGAATGCGGAGAATTGTTTTTCTCGAGCGGCTTCTAAAGCCTGTTTTCCGTTCGCGTAACCTTCCGCTTTGATCCCGAGAGTTTTACAGATCTGGAGTAATAGGGCTCTGATCTCATCAGCGTCTTCCAATATGAGAATCGGATCTCTTAGGGCAATGGATTGCTCGAGAACATTTTGTCTGAATTGATTTTGGCGAATATCGATTGTGTTTATCATCTGTCTATTACCTAACTAATTAAAGTTCCTGATTTTTATCAATGCCGTCGACCGGTTTCTTCCAACAGTTAGTATTGACGGAAGATAAATACAGTTTCATACTTTGGTAGATTATAAACTGAAATTCTCACCCTTGAAAAAAGCTAATTTTCGAATACCGCTCAAGGGATATGGAGGGAATGTATGTCAACCGTGGAAAATCAGAATCAAATGAAAAGCGAAGATTTGTCATCAATCTTAACTTCTTACTTTTATCAGTATCCGCACGCGATGTTTATCACGGACAGAGAGGGAAGGATAGAATTCATTAACCCCGTTTTCGAAAGACTTTCCGGTTATAAACGAAACGAGTTGATCGGTCAGAATCCGAGATTCTTCCAATCAGGAAGTCATGACTCCGAATTTTATGAAAATTTTTGGAGAACGATCTTATCCGGCAAGGAATACGAAGGGAATTTCTTAAATAAGAATCGATCCGGAGAAACGATTTCCTGGAAAGAAAGAATCACTCCGCTTCGGGATGAAAAAGGGAATATCTCCAACTTCCTTTGCAAAGTGGATCTTCCGCAGGACAAAACCGCTGTAGCCGGGGGGAATCCGTCTGAAGGGGTATCGGCCACTAAGGTGAAAGAATCACTCTTTCCGAAACTTCAAAAGGAATACGGACTAACGTATCAGGAAGCGAAGATCTGTGAACTTCTGGTAGCCGGTCAAACAAGAGAAAGTTTGGTACAACAGCTCGGAGTACATTCCGGAACTTTAAAGAATCATCTAAAAGCGATCTACAGAAAGACGATTGAAAGAGATCTTTCGGAACCGGGTCAAGGCAGAGATAAATTGCAGAGACTCACCGTATTTTTGATTCGTCTTTGTTAATTTAAAATAAATTTCTTAATTTCTCCACCAATTGTCATCGATACGTTCTCTGGGTTTTCCTAAAAGAACGTATCTTTCCTTTTTTTTTAGCACGTCTCATCACTTTAGGGTTGCGACAAAAGTCAATTTGTAATAGATGATATGAGTTCATTTTCTATCATTTAATTTCAAATCTACCCAACGATAAAATCGATACGCGTATTATTTCAGTGAATGAAAAATTGGATCTTAAGACGGCGGCTTTCTCATTTTTGGAAAAAAGTTCGATGCTCGTTTGTTTCGCATCGGAAAAGGGAGAAATTCTCTACATAAACCGCGCCGGAATCGATATGCTCGGTCTTTCCCAAGAACAAGTCCTTGAAAAAACGATCTTCGATATTCATCCGAAACTTTATCGGGAAAAAATCCTAACGGAAGTCCTTCCGTTTGCTTTTGAAAAAGGAGAATGGAACGGAGATCTTCTACTTTCTTCGCCTAACGGGAGTATACTGGTTCAGGAAACCGTCCGCATCGAGAAAAATGAAAACGGCGAATTCGAAACCCTCGTCTTGATTGCGGAGGACGTTCTAAAATCCCAATCGAATTCCAAAAGTTATAGGTCCGGTGAAATCTTGTATTCTACCCTTTTATCCACAGTGGAAGAGGGGATCTTGTTCGTAGATAGCACGGGAACGATCTTGAGAACCAATCAGAGTTTCGAAAAGATGCTCGGATTAAAAACGGAATCAATCGTCGGTCGATCTTATTACGGTTCTACATGGAAGACGGTTTATCCTGACGGAAACGTCAGGCATATGGAAGAATCACCCATATATTACACCTTGAGCACGGGGCTTCCGGTTCGAAGAGAAGTATTAGGATTCGTAAAATCCGATCTTCAAGTTCTGTGGGCACAGGTTACGACGGTTCCATTGTTTGATCCGGAAGTCGATAGAATGATGGGCGTAGTCGTAACCATATCGGATATCACGAAGGAAAAGGAAAACGAGGACAAATTAAAACAACTTTCGATGGTCGCTTCTCAAACGGGAGACGCGGTTTTGATCACGGATTTGGATGCGAGAATTCTTTTTGTAAATCCTGCGTTTGAAACCATCACCGGATATCTTTCCGAAGAAGCAGTCGGTCAAGATCCTTCTTTGCTCAAATCCGGAATTCACTCGGCTGAATTTTACGAAAAGATGTGGCGCGAAATCTCCAACGGAGAAACGTTTCGAGCGACGATCGCCAATCGAAAAAAAGACGGGACTTTATTTTATTGCGAGCAAACGATCAGTCCGTTGCGCGATACAAAAGGAAGAATTTTATATTACGTTTCTCTTCTCAGAGACGTTTCCGAAAAAATGGAAGCCTTCGAAAAGCTCAGACGCAGTGAAGAAAACTATCGGGTTCTTTTCGAAAATTCGATCGAAGGGATCTTTTCGAGTTCGCTTAACGGAAAAGTAATCCAAACAAATCCGGCTATGACCAAAATCACCGGTTATTCAAAAGAAGAATTGTTGAATTTGGATCTGGAAAAGGATCTGTACTATCATTCGGATCAAAGATCGTTCTTTATGGATATGATTCTTCGTAATTCGAAAATCGAAGGGGAAGTCGTACAATTTAAGAAAAAGGACGGTTCCAAAATCTACGTTGAAATTTATGCGGTTGGGAATTTCGATTCCGAAGGAAATCTAAAACAGATCGACGGAAGAATGATCGATATCAGCGCGAAAGTTGTCGCAGAGGAAGAACGGAGCTTTTACGAAAGAAAACTCAGACAATCACAGAAACTTGAGGCGCTCGGAACTTTGATCGCGAGCGTAGCACACGAGATCAACAATCCTCTTATGTGTATATTAGGATATTCTCAAATTCTAAGTTTAGAAATGACCGACCCGGCTCATGCCAAGTTTGCGGAAATCATATCCGCTGAGGCGAAGCGCCTTTCCGCGCTCGTGAATAATCTTTTGGATTTTTCCAGAAAGGAGTCCGATTTTTTTCAAAAGGCCGACTTGGTTCGAGTAGTCGAATCGACAATCTCTCTTTTGGAAAACGTCTTCGAAAAAAATTATATCTTGGTGGAAACTGAATTCGAGCTGGACCTTCCTTTGATCGAAATGAGGGAACAATTGATTCGACAGGTTTTGATCAATCTTCTTATCAATTCCAAAGACGCGCTGAACGTCAAATATCCGGAACGAAACCTGAATAAGAAAATCATTATACGAATCGAGTCCTGCGTTTTGGATTCCACACCGTACGTAAAATTAATGGTCGAAGATTCCGGACAAGGAATTCCTCCCGAAATCTTAAAACAGATCTATGATCCCTTTTTCACAACGAAAAGAGAACAAGGCGGGACCGGGTTGGGGATTCCGATCAGCCAAGGAATCGTCAAAGAGCACGACGGATTTTTGACGATTCAATCAGCTTACAAACGTTATACGATTTGTACGATTCTTCTACCCGTTCTACAAAAAAAGAATATCGAATCGAAAACGGTTTGATTCTTATTTTTTACCCCAGAGATTTTCCAGATAAGCTTCTCTTCCGGAACCCTTTCGATAGGATTTATAATGTTCCGGATTGGTTTTATAATAATTCTGATGATATCCTTCCGCCGGATAAAAGGATGTAAACGGTAAAATTTCTACAACGATCGGTGCGGAAAATTTACCGGACTTCTCCAGCTCTTTTTTGGATTCTTCCGCCGCCTTTTTTTGAGCGTCGTTATGAAAAAAGATTCCGGTTCGATATTGATTGCCTCTGTCCGCGAACTGACCTCCGTTATCCGTCGGATTGATTTGTTTCCAGAAAACTTTTAAAAGATCGGAGTAACGAATTTTAGAAGGATCGAATTCGATTTGAACCGATTCTCTGTGACCTGTTCTTCCGTAGCCGACGTCTTCGTATGTTGGATTGACTTCTTTTCCTCCCGCATAACCCGAAGTAACCGAGATCACGCCGGATAAGGATTCGAACGGTCCTTCCATACACCAAAAACAACCGCCCGCGAACGTAGCCTTCTCGGTTTTCGGACCTGCGTGCAAAGGAGAAAGAAACAGAGAGAGAAAGAAAACGATAAGAATTTTCGAGTAGAGCATTTTGCCCTCCTAAGAACAGAGTTCGTTACTTTGACGTCTCGGTTACAGAGGGAGAATCGAATGAGTCCCACTTTTTTGTTTTTCATTTCGAAAGAATAAAAATTCCTATGTTTTCTTTTCCGGATTCTAATTCTAAGAGTTACAATATGAAAATCGCAATCTTAGGAAGTGGAATCGCGGGACTCAGCGCTTGCTGGTATTTGAGCAAGGAACACGAAGTGGTTCTTATGGAACGTCATTCTCTTCCCGGAATGGACGCGCATGGAACCGATGTGGCTCTCAAGGACAGGATCTTTCGGTTCGATGTTCCTTTTAGAGCGTTCAAACAAAATTACTATCCTTGTCTGATCGAAATGTATCAGGAAGCCGGAATCGAATTTAGACCCGTGGATTATTCTTTTTCGTTAAGCGAAAGAGACGGAACCACATACTTTCAATTCGCGACCTTCGGACTCGGGGGAAATTTTTATCCCTTCGTTTCTCCCGTTTGTTTTAAGAATGGAGAATCCAGGAGAATTTTTTCCGATACGATCCGGTTTTATAGAGAATCCGCGGATCAGTGGGCGACTCTGAAAGGAGAACAACTTACGATTTCCGGATTCTTACAAAAGTTCGGTTATTCGAAAGAATTCGAAGATAAGTATTTGGTTCCGATGTTCGCAACGATCAACACTTGCACCCTCAAGAGTGCGAAAAATTATCCTGCGGAAGCGGTGATCAGTTATCACGCGCAGGGTTTGAAGTTTCTTCGGTTTTTAACCGCGAGTCACGGAACCAGGGACATCACGACTCGTCTTTCGGTGGGAGCGAAGGAAGTCCGTTTGAAATCGAATCCAAGAAAGATCGAACTCAACGGAAAGAAAGTTTTCGTGAACTTCGAAGAAGGAAAAGAAGAATTCGATCGAGTGATCGTCGCCACTCCGGCAAACCAAGCGATCGGACTTCTTCCGGACGAGATGAGCCGCGAAAAAGAACTTCTCGCTTCCTTTCGCTACGAAGAATCCGAAATTCTCATGCATACGGATTCTTCCTTTATGCCCAATAAAAAAAGACACTGGGCTCCTCTTTGTTTTACACTGTCTCCTGAAACGGACAAACCTTCTGCGACGATTCGCCTCAACAAGGTGCTTCCGGAAATCGGAAAGGAAGAAATCTTTCAGACTTGGAATCCCTTGGAGGAACCGAAGGCCGGGACTTTGATTTCCCGTTCCCGCTTTGAAAGACCCGTGATCGATATCAAAAATCAAAAAACGATCGAAGAACTCAAACGCCTCCAGGAACAGCCGGGAAGAAAGGTCTGGTTCTGCGGATCGTATGCGAGATATGGAATCCCTCTTTTGGAAGCGGGCGTTTCAACTTCCTTGGACGTAAAACGTTGGGTCAACGACTCGATGCGTTCTTAAACGATGCCCGTTTGACGGGGAGTCGAGTTAGGATTCGAAGTCAAGAAAGATCCAAGGAGAATTTTTGTAGGAGTTCCCACAGGTTGTGTGAGGGAATTTTACTTGCAAAAAGGCTAATTTTCTGATAGAGGAATGTCTCCCGGAGTTTTCCGCCCCCCACCCCCCCACCCGAAAATCGGGTGGGGCTTTCCTTTCACAGAGGATTGTCGTTTTTACGACGGATTCTTTTTCAGAGCCGGTTCACCTTTCGAAAGGGCCTCCAAAAAATACAGGAAGGGCTACGGACTTTTCCAAGGAACCTGGTTTTGGAACAAAGGATTTTCTTTTTAAGAATTTTCGGGTGAAGAACTTAGGCTTTTTCCGCGGAATAAAGAACGAATTGGAAATAACGTTTCATTCTTTCCCCACCTAAGAATTTTCCGAAGCTTTCGTACTTCTTCGCGATTTTTTCCGGGATTTCGTTTTGACCGGCTCTTGTTTTTTCACTCAAGAATTTTGAAAAACCTCGAAAGACGTTTTCTTCTAAAAACGTAAAACCTTCCGTTTTAAATCCGGTTCGTTTGAGGATGAGAGAGAGGGAGTTCGGAGTCACCCGATTTCTCGAAGGGATTCCGCTGAGCTTACATACCCAGCTCCGAAACAAGGAGTCCAGGAACCCGAGTGGCTCGTCTCTGAGAATCAACTCTATGGAAACCAGACGTCCCTTCGGTCTAAGAACTCGGAAAGCTTCTTCGCAGAATCGGATTCGATCCTGAAAAAAGTAGGCGCTGTCCAGGCAGAGAATTCGATCAAAACTTTCCTCCGGAAAAGCGGTGATTGCATTTTCGAAAGGTGCGCAGATCAACTTCGGAGAATCCTCTTTTATCGAGCGGAATCGATTCTTAGCAAATTCAACTTGGACTTCCGATGGATTGATTCCCGTAAGATGAGAAAATGGAAGTGAGAATTTTTCCTTCCATACAAAGAACTGATCTCCACACCCGAACCCGAGATCCAATACTTCTTGTTCCGGTTTTAATTCGGCCTTCTCTCCTAAAAGCAAGGCTAACGTTTTGCATGCGGTCGGATAGTCTTCTGTGTCTTTCCAAAAACCGAAATTTGCCCAAGAAGAATTCTTAGGATTGAGATATAGATGAGCCAACGTGTCCGGAGCTTCTTCCGGCCCGGGTCGTTTTTTGGGAGTCATTTTAGAAAATTCTTCCTGAAAAAAGAATTCTCGTAAAACCACTCCAATCGCCGAATAGAAGCGATTTGTGCGAGGTGCGTTTTTGAGGCTTTGCGGGAATGTTTCCGAATTTAGATTTCATTTGATAAAATGCTATACATATATTTAGTCCATCCGATAAGTATTTTAGGACCTTCTTTCTCAAAAGAGTCCGTTTGAAATTCGGTAACACTTCGATTCTTCTTTCTTGCCTTCTTATCGGGAAAGGATCGGGGTTTGCAACGCAGAGAAGAACCATGCTGTTATTAACGCTTTTAGATCCGACGCAAGCAAGAAGCAATTTGTTGTTTCGCTGGAAAAAGAAACTCAATCGCAAAAAAGTTTATCCCGTTCTTATTTTTCCGGAAGGTTCTCTGAATTTGGAAAGGCTTCATCGGCTCGCTAAAATAGCATCCAAGCAAAAGAATTTTTCTTCCAGTCCCGTTTTCTTTTATGCGGAATCCGTTTCAAAAGCCGGATCCTTTCTTCTTTCGGATCGGATTCCAAAGGGAGAAAAAATTCTTCCTCTCTTTGTAGACTTCGGCTCCCTCGGTAAGGACAGGGAAGGAAGAGACTTCGAAGAACAGACCAGACTTCTTCAGGAGAGAATCGGAAGCCGTTTCTCCGCCGTTTGTTTTTTGGAGACGGGAAAAACACAAGCTGGTTTGGAAAGATCGGGGAATCGAAACTGGCTCTTTCACAAGTCTTCTCTCGTTTTAGAGATTTCCGGTTCTCATTTCAAAGTTCTCAGGAAGGAATTACCCGAAGAAGAAGATGAGACCTCTCTGGAACCCTGGATTCCTTCCGGATTACTTGAAAATCCTTCTTAAGAAATTTATTTACTACTTAGATGAGAGAAAGATTGCCTGGGACTTTTTTAGAGGAACTTGCATTAAATATTACTCGATTTTAGTATTTTAATTGAAGTTTTTTTTATCCCATTCTTGATAGATAAAAATTTTGCCTTAGGCAATAAACGCAGGGATCTTCTGCATGATCGAGAAACGAATCAACAAATTCGGGGAGAACGGAACCTTCGCGACGAAGACCATCCCCAAAGGAACTCTGCTGTTCAGTTACAGCGAGTGGATCGAGGATGAAGAGTTCGGATGGAAAGTTCTTACGGTTGAAGAAGCCGAGTCACTCCCCGATTCCGAAAAGGAAGTCTTCATGAAATACGGATACGATGTGGATTTCGGATTAGTCACCGGGCCAACCAGCGGTGAATACGTTATCAACCATTCCAACTTCATGAATCATTCTTGTGATCCCAATATGTGGTATGACGAGGACGACAATATCGTAGCCAAGAGGGAAATTCTTGCCGGAGAGGAACTTACGATCGATTACGCGAATTTCGTAGTCAACTTCGACCAGACCTTCGAGTGCGGTTGTGGATCGGCAAACTGCAGAAAATTTATCCGAAAAGACGATTGGAAGCTCCTGATCAACGAGTATCAGATGCACTTTCCAAAATTCATCCAAAAAGAAATCAAAAAGCTATACGTCAAAATTCCAGTGTAGAACGAGCGAAACCGAAAATCCTATTTTCTGACCTTTAAGATTCGCTCCAGGATCCCTCTTCTGAGAAGTCCTGGAGAATCTTCCGAAACCGCAGTGTTGGTGCTCCTTGCGTTTTCTATCGAATAGAAAACGTCGGGTTCCACTTCTTTTACGATCGCCATAGCCTTCCGAATTTTCTTTCTTTTTAAAACCGTAAAGACGATCTTCACCGGTCCTCTGCTTCCTTGTCCGTCCATGGTCGTGACACGATAACCCGCGTCCGAAAGTTTTCCAGCGATCGCTCCGCCGTTTCTTGGGGAAATGATTCGAAGAAGGGAAAAACCTATGGCCAGTTTTTCTTCCAAGATCATTCCTATGTATGTACCGGTCGCGAATCCTCCGGCGTAGGCGAGATAACAGAAGACGTTGTTTAGATTTTTGATGACCTGCGTGATCACGATGACCCAAAGAAGGACTTCTAAGAATCCGAGAGAAGCCGCGATCGCTTTTTTTTCACGAGTGAGAAGAATGACCCGGATGGTTCCGATCGATACGTCGGTCACTCTGGAAAGAAAAATAAAACAAGGGAGAAGAATGTAATCAAAGATCGGATTTCCGGGAGAAGGAAAGCTTAGTTCCATACGAGACAAGGATTGTCCGCTAAATCCGAGAAGTCGAGGAGAAATCGATGACGGAATCAAACGTTTGATTGAAAGAATGAATCGTTCTCTTCGTTAAAACTCGAAAGTTCGGTAGAGAGTAAAATACGCCTAAGAATTTTCTTCGGATGAATGAAGAGCGGCTCGTTTCGAATCAAAATTCGAATACGTTGCAAAACGGAGAAGATTCCGAAAAATCCATACATTCCATTTTGATTGTGGAGGGAAGCGGAGAGAAAGGCTCTGATTCGTTTCTCGCAAGTTTTCAATTCGATTGCTCTCAGAGAAATCCTTGCGGAAAAAATAGAATCCCGATTCTCTTCTCGGAGAGATGACTTCCCAGAATATCCGGCTCAAGAATCAGTGAAAGCCTTCGTAAAAAAAAAGATTAAGTTCCTTTGTAAGAGATTTGAGGAAATTCAAGGAAAAGAATGGAATGGTAAACGTGTTTTCCTGAAGTTTCGCGGCGTATTTGAAATTCAAAACGATAAGCAAAATAAGATCCTGATAGGTTTCCTTTCTGTTAATGGATTTTAGATAACACGTGTTAAATGAAGCGGAAGCAGGATCGAGCTACGGTGTTTTTGGAAAGTTTCGTTTTGATTGAAAAAAAGAAGAAATCAAAGAATTCTTTGAAAGAAAGGATTCGATTCTAGGAAGCGATCCTTTATCAAAACGTCGGAGCGTGTTCCATCCGTAAATCGAATTTGAGTTTGTAATATCCGAATAAAATGAAACAATTCCTAAATCAATTTCCGAAATCGAGAGTCCAAAAGGAGGATCTCATTTCAAAAAAGGATATCGAATTTTTCTTATGTGGCTCTTGTTAAAACGACTTTCTTTCTCCATCGGATTAGTTCTATTTATTATTTGCGGATGCAAGGGCACATCGGTTCGAGATTCCGTAAATGAATGTTCGCAACCGAAGGCAGATTCTTTTTGGAAGACCTCGAATGCGGAGGAATCCGGCTTTGATTCGTCCAAACTTTGCGCGATACTCAAGGAATCAGCGTCTGAAAAAAGTGGATTCCATTCTCTTTTGATCGAACGCCGAGGAAAGATCATCTCTGAAATCTATCATGACGGCGAAGATAAACCTCTGAATCTTCGATATGGACTTCGTCTTCCGTTCGACGGAGAATCTTCTTTCGATGTAAATACGTTACACGATGTGAGATCGGTAAGTAAAAGTGTCGTCTCACTCCTGTTCGGAATCGCTTTGGAAAAAGGATTGGTCGACAATATAGATTCTCCTGTGCTTACTTCGTTTCCTGAAATTGAAATTCCAAAAGAGGATAGGAGACATTCGATCACTTGGAGACATCTACTCACGATGAGTAGCGGCTTGGATTGGGAGGAATGGAGATCCGGATTTTTTTTCAGCGATGAGACACGCTTGTATTGGAAGAAAAATCTTGTTCAATTCGTTTTTGATCGAGAGATCAAAGAGAATCCAGGAACAACTTTCAACTATAACGGCGGAGGTACGTCCGTTCTCGCCGAGGCGCTTTCGAAAAAAACCGGGAAGTCCTTGAAGGATCTAACTGGAGAATGGCTTTTTTTTCCGATCGGGATCAAAGAGTTTGAATGGGTCGAAGACAATCATGGACGAGGTCTTGCTTTCGGAGGTCTGCGCCTTAGACCGAGGGATATGCTAAAAATCGGAAGATTGATCTTAAACAAAGGTGTCTGGGAAAAAAAGCAGATCGTTCCTAATAATTGGATTCAAGATTCTCTTCGACCTCAGATTTCGACTAACGTTACTTTTTTCCGAAAGGACGAGAGTTCTATGAATTACGGGTATCAATGGTGGATCGGCGAAACACGTTTGCAGGATCGAGTGGTCCCTTGGAAAGCCGCGCTCGGAAACGGAGGCCAGCTGATCTATGTGATTCCGGATTTGGATATGGTCGTTGTAACGACAGCGGGCGGGTATGGTTCTCCGAAAACGATTCTTGAAACAGGAATTCTCTTGGATCAGATCATTGACGCCGTAAATCGATGAAAAAGTTCTCTCTTAAGAATTCGTATTTGTCGTAGATACGACGTATTCCTGTAAAACTCGCGCGCCCCCACCCAAATCGGGTGGAGGAGGTGGGCCTCGTGGGAAAATTTCGAAAAAATTTTCTTATCACGAAAAGAGATTTTTGACAATACATTTTTACTTTTAGAATTGTAGGAACTCCTACAATTCAATTTCAAGAAATCTTGAAATTTAAGACAGGCTTCGTACGCAATCACTTAACGATCCAAAATCCAGCGAGCGCGAGTCCAATCCCGCCGAAAACGCTTATCGAAATATATGCGAAAAATAGAATATAGTTTCCCATTTTTAACATTTGGAAACTTTCGAAAGAAAATGTGGAAAAAGTTGTAAATCCTCCGCAAAAACCCGATGCAAGAAAGAATCTCCATTCAGGATTCAGATCCGGAAATCTTTCGGAGACCGCGTAAATGATTCCGATCAAAAGGGAGCCTAACAGATTCGCTATCAGAGTTCCCCAGGGAAGTTGAATGCTCCGAATTGTCCCAAACCAATATTGTAAAAGATAGCGTAATACGCTCCCGAGGGCGCCACCGATTCCGATTAAAACAAGGGTTCTTTCCAAATTCATCGTCCTTAACTTTTTAGGATGAAACGTTAGTCGCCTTCTCTTCCTTTTTTCGCTCCGTAAAATATCGATAGATCTGGTAGATTCCCACTACTATCGCTACAATCGAATCGTCGACCGGTCCGGGAAGAAGGTTCGGTGCGATCCAGTAGATGAGAATTATGATTACGGGCCAAAAGATCCTAAGCGTTTCGATCGGTTTCGAGTCTTTGATCGAGAACCAAATTCCGATCAAAAAGGAAAGAATCACGGCAATGAAAATTCCTCCGAAAAGAAGAAGATGTTTTCCTGCAAGAATCACCCAATCCCCGACGGAGACCGCTTTTCCGTAATTGTCTTTTAAAAGGAAAATTGTAATTCCAATAGAGGTAAAAAGCGTTACAAAAGGAGTTAACATTCCCCAGAGACAGCCGTATTTGATTTTACCGGAAAGAAGTGCCATTTTTTCTCTTTGTTTTGTTTTGAATTCTCAATCACCGCAAGAATTGATAAGCGTAGATTCTAAAACGAATTTTAATTTTTCGTAAACTTTCACTTTCGGCATAGAATGGAATAGGTTTTCCGTTTTGTCCAGTAGAAGACTTTGATTCTTTTCTTGTAGCCATGCTTTGAGAGCCTTTTCTCGTTCTATGAATTTTGTGGGATTAATCTTCATTTTTGGATTAGGCAGGTGTCTGCTTTGATAGTTTTGGCTCTTCTTTCTTCTAAAACTGGGAAATTATCGAATCGATTTTTTGATTTCGTTGCATTCAGTTTTTATAATGTTTTAATTTTGAGATTCGTAAATTTTTCTCTGAACTGAATATTGCTTTGTAAAAATTTAAGCGACCGCTCACTTCGTTCGCTGAACTCAATGTCGCACTCCCTATGGGTCGTGCGACAGGGATGTGGAGCGCGCGACGCGGTCGTTTCCGTAGGAAAGGACCGAAGGCGTCAGCCGAAGCGCGAAACAAGCCCGGTCCTTCCGGCTGTAAGTCGGAAGGAGTCGCCCAGATTTTCTTACAGTGTTTTTAAATAGGCTAAGATGAAAGGTTCTATTTCTCCGTCCATTACCGCGGCGACGTTTCCGGTTTCGTGATCCGTTCTATGATCTTTTACAAGATTGTAAGGATGGAACACATAACTTCGAATTTGCGAACCCCAGGAAATATCTTTCTTTTCTCCTGACTTCTTTTCCAATTCTTCTTTTGCTTTTTCTTGTTCCATCTCGTAGAGTCTTGCCTTTAACATCTTAAAAGCCGTGTCTCTGTTTTTGATCTGCGATCTTTCGTTCTGACATGCGACCACGATCCCGGAAGGCATGTGAGTGATCCGAACCGCGGAGTCGGTCGTGTTGACGTGCTGACCACCGGCACCGGAGGAACGATAAACGTCCACTCGTATGTCTTTCTCTTCGATCTTGATATCGATGTCGTCGTCTATCTCGGGACTTACGTGAACCGAGACGAAGGATGTATGTCTTCTTTTATTCGCATCGAACGGTGAAATTCTCACCAACCGATGAACTCCGTTTTCACCTTTTAAGAATCCGAAGGCCCAATCTCCGACTACGTGTATCGTTGCGTTCTTGATTCCCGCTCCGTCGCCGGCTTGAATATCCACCAAAGAATACTGATATCCTTTCTTTTCGAAGAATCTCATATACATTCTCAAAAGCATCTCAGCCCAGTCCTGACTTTCGGTTCCACCGGCTCCAGGATGAATGTTGATGAAGGCGGATTTTATATCTTCCGGATTTTTTAGCGCTCCGAGCAATTCGAGTTCTTCGAATTTTTCCTGTAACCTTTGGTATTCCGAGGAAAGTTCGCTTACTCCGTTTTCCCCTTTTTCATCCAGGGTCATATCTACTAAATCAGGAAAATCTAATATATCCTGCTGGATCGAAAACCAGGGAGTGAGTTTTTTTTCCAGCTCGTTCTTTTTCTGGCTTACGATTCTTGCTTCCTCGGGATTGTTCCAGAGGTCCGGATCTTCGGCTTTCTCGCTAAGAGCTTTTAGGCGGTCCTTGTCCTGTTCCAGATTTAGGAGTTTCCAGCGATTCTGAAAATTTTCCTGTAATTCTTTGGAAACTCTCTTGAGTTCTTTTACTGATTTTACTTCCATATTTCTTGCTTTTTAATCGAGTTGATGATTTCAAACGTTAGACGCGTTTGAGTTTATTGAAAAAGAAAGTCTTCTTTGTTTTCTCTTTCTTGCTCCCAGGAAAAAACTGTGTCCCGGAGTTGTGGAGTGTTGCCTTCCACGGTCGCAACTAAGATGTATTCCTCTTTTTTTCGAAATTCTTCCGGATTCTTTTTTAGGATGAGTTTTCCCGATCGAATCAAGTCCAGAACATGAAGTAAAAAGGGATCTTTTTCCGATCGGGAAAGTTCTTTCATCGCGGTATAGAAGGGTGTGATTCCCTTATGAAACCAATCGACGATCTCATTCTTCCCAAATGGCCAGAGTTGTGAAAGTTGAATCGTCTCTTCACGAAGGAGCGACTTTCCTTGGAACGGTTTTTGTAGATGTCTGCATTGAAAGTAGAGTTCGTGATTGATTTCTCTCGGGAAAGTCTTTCCGTAACCGGACCCGATCCATTCGATCCACGCCTTTTTTTCCTTTGCAGGTAGGGAAGGAATCAGAGCAAAGAGATAATTCTGATTTTTGAATATTCGAGAAGTCGAAAGGTGATCCAATACTTCGTAAGGAATCATGTATTGACCTTTTTGCCATTCTAAAACCAGAGGAATTTTCTCTATGTCGAGATACTCCACCGGAGTTTCGGTTCTTACTACGTCCCCGAATTGTGTGAGAATATAAATAAACGAAAGAAGTTCCTGTCGATTCATCTTTCGAATCAGAGTATCAGGATCTAGATTTCTATGCAATGCGTGTCTAAGTAGATTGTATTGTTCGACGGGGAATTGTCCCGGTGACAATATGATCCCAAGAAATTTTTCCATTTTCTTGAGGCTATGTCGATCCACGAGATCCAGGTTTCCAGAAATCAAAAATGGCATAGGTTTAAAGGGCTCTGTGTCCGATGTCTTTTCTATAAAACGTTTTGGGAGCCTGGATATTTTCCAGGAAGGAATAAGCTTGAGATACCGAGCTCTTTAGATCGGATCCATAGGCCACTACTCCGAGAATTCTTCCCCCGGATGAAAAAACTTTTCCATCTTTTTTTAGAGTTCCCGCGTGAAAAAGATAAGTGTTTTGACCAAGAGTTTCCGGTAGATTTAAGGGAATATTTTTTTCGTAAGAATCAGGATAACCTTTTGCGGCGAGTACTACTACAGTAGCGGCTCCTTTTTTTACCGAAGCTTGGATTCCCTGGATTTTACCTGTGGAAGCCGTATAAAGAAGTTCTAATAGATCTCCATCCAGCATCGCGAGAACGCATTGTGTTTCGGGGTCTCCGAATCTACAGTTGAACTCTACGACACGAGGTTCTCCATCGGATGATATCATAAGTCCCGCATAAAGAAGTCCTCGATATGGATGTCCTTTTTTGCGAAATACTTCAAACATTCTATCAAAGACTGTTTCTTTCACTTTTTCTAATATAGAATCGGTTACGACCGGAGCCGGGCAATAGGCTCCCATGCCGCCCGTATTCGGTCCTTGATCTCCATCATAGGCTCTTTTGTGATCCTGCGCGGCGGGTAATAGAAAGTAAGAATCTCCGTCTGACACCGCAAAGATGGACGCTTCTTGTCCGTCCATAAACTCTTCGATGACGACTTGGTTTCCGCTTTCTCCGAATTTTTTGTCTTGAAAGATTTCCTTGAGAGCGTTGATCGCCATTTCTTTCGTAGTCGCGACTGTAACACCTTTGCCGGCGGCGAGCCCGTCCGCTTTGATTACGATCGGAATCTTCTTAGATTCCAGGTAGTTTAGAGAACTAGAATATTCAGTAAATGTTGCATACTCCGCCGTAGGAACCTTTGCTTCCATCATTAAGGATTTTGCGAAGTCTTTCGAACCTTCGACCTGTGCGCAGTAAGAATCCGGTCCGAAGGTAGGAATTTTAAGCTCCGCAGTCCAGTCCGCAAAGCCGGCTACGAGAGGATCTTCCGGTCCTACTACGATAAAATCGAAAGGATTTTGTTTTAAAAATGACTGAACCGATTCTTTCGATAAAACGTTAAACGAATTCGGAGGGAGAATCTCTTGATCAGGGAATCCGCCGTTTCCGGGAAATATCTTCAATTCGCTTAACAAAGGCGATTTACGGAGATGGAAGGCGATCGCACTTTCTCTTCCACCCGAACCGATCAAAAGAACTTTCAACTTATCCTGCAAGGTTTTGAATCCCCTTTTTGAGAACTTCCACTTTATCGATCAAAGTGTTTAACTTTTCTCTCTCTTTTTCAACGACGTCGGGTGCGGCCTTGGAAAGAAATCCGGGATTTGCCAGTTTGGTTTCGAGTTTTTCCTTTTCAATCTCGGATTTTTGAAGTTCCTTTTCGAGTCGGGCTTTCTCTTTTTCAATGTCGATCAATCCTTCCAAAGGAAGAACAATTTCACCTTTCGTAAAATGTGAAACCGAATCCGTTTTCTGGACGTCGTACGCCGAATCTACCTTGATCGATTCCAATCGTGCAAGTTGAAGAAGCGAAACTTCGTTCTCTTGTATCGCAGATTGTGCTAAGGAATCTCCGGATTTGACGATCGCCTTACACTTCTTATCCGGTGTGACACCGTTTTCGGCGCGCATAACGCGGATCTTGGTCACGATTTCTTGGAGAAGGTTGAGTTTTTGCACTCCGAGTGCGTCGGACGAAATCGGATACGCTTTTGGATACGGGGTCGTTGCAAGAAATTGATCCGAAAACACGGAGTGAACTTCCTCCGTTAAAAAAGGCATAAAAGGATGCAAAAGTCCTAATGCACGAGTGAGAACATCCACAAGAACCTGTTTTGCGACTTCCGCAGAACGAGGAGAGACTTTTCCATACGCTCTCGGTTTTACGAGTTCGATATACCAGTCGCAGAAATCTCCCCAGACGAATTCGTAAATCGAGGCCGCCATTTCATAAAAGTGAAATTTAGAATGTGCCTTGCCGTATTCTTCCAGACAATGATTGAATCTGGAAAGAATCCACTGATCCATCGGTTCCAAATCTTTTTCGATTTCGGGAGTGATCCCGGTCGGGGCAAACGATTCTTCCAGGTTCATAAGAATAAAACGGGAAGAATTCCAGATTTTGTTACAAAAGGAACGATATCCATCTAACCGAGATTCGTCGAAAAGAATGTCTTTTCCTTCTGGAAGAGTTGCCGCCAAGAAAAAACGGAAAGAGTCGGTTCCGTATTTTTCCATCATAACGAGAGGATCGATTACGTTTCCGATCGACTTGGAGAATTTTTTCCCGTCCTTATCTCTGACAAGACCGTGTATGAGTACTTTATGAAATGGTGGTGCTTCCATAAATTTCATTCCCATCATAATCATTCTGGAGACCCAGAAGAAGATGATGTCGAAACCGGTGACAAGAACCGAAGTGGGATAGTATCTTTTTAGATCAGCGGTTTGCTCGGGCCATCCCATCGAAGAGAAAGGCCAGAGCTGAGAAGAAAACCAAGTATCGAGTACGTCCGGGTCGGGTTCCACTTCTTTGGATCCGCAAGAAGGACAAGTTGTCACGGGAGTTTCCGATACTTCGATGTGTTTACATGTTTTGCAATGATATGCAGGAATCTTATGACCCCACCAGAGTTGTCTGGAGATACACCAATCTCGAATGTTGTTCATCCATTCGAAAAAAGTTTTTTCCCACATCTTAGGAACGAATTCCACCTGACCCGTTTGAACCGCTTTTACCGCGAGATCGGCGAGTGGTCGAATCTTTACAAACCACTGAGTAGAAAGATACGGTTCGATCACTGCTCCACCTCTGGAGTTGTGTCCGACTGCGTGGATATGATCTTCGATTTTTTCGATGAGTCCTTTTGATTCGAGATCCGCTACGACTTTCTTGCGTGCTTCAAAACGATCCAAGCCTTGATAGACGCCCGCGTTTTCATTCATCGTTCCGTCGGGGTTCATGATAAGAAGCGGTTTGAGTCCGAGTCTTTGTCCTGCCTCGAAGTCGTTTGCGTCGTGCGCCGGAGTAATTTTGACGAGACCCGATCCGAATTCTTTATCCACAAAAGAATCGAAGAGAAGAGGGATTTGTCTATTTGTCAGAGGCAATTCTAAGATTACATCTTTCAAAGACGAATAACGTGTGTCTTCGGGATTCGCACAGACGGCGACGTCGCCGAGCATCGTTTCCGGTCTCGTAGTCGCAACGACCACGAATTGATCCTTTTTACCGTGGATCGGATATTTGATATGATAGAGTTTTCCTTTTGTCTCTCTGAACTCCACTTCGAGATCGGAGATCGCCGTTTGAGAAGAGGGGCACCAGTTGATGATTCTTTCTCCACGATAAATCAAGCCCTCGTCGAAAAGTGATTTAAAAACTTTGAATACTGCTTTGGAAAGACCTTCGTCGAACGTGAATCTTTCTCTGGACCAATCAACGGATTCTCCTAAGAGTCTTTGCTGTCGAGTGATCATTCCTCCGGAATGTTCTTTCCAATCCCAGACTTTATTTTCGAATTCTTCTCTCGTAAAATCGGTTCGTTTTTTTCCTTCTTTTGCGAGTTCTCTTTCGACGACCATCTGCGTCGCGATTCCCGCGTGATCCATTCCGGGAAGCCAAAGAGTCGACTTCCCTTTTTTGCGTTCGATACGAATGAGAATATCTTGGATCGTATGATTGAGTGCGTGTCCGATGTGAAGAGATCCCGTAACGTTTGGAGGAGGGATGACTATAGAAAAAGATTCTTTTGAGTTCGGGTTCGGTACAAAAGATTTTTTCTCTTCCCAGAGTGAAATCCACTTATTCTCGACTTCTTTCGGTTCGTAGCGATCGCCTATCTGCTTTTTCATGGCCGTAAAAAACAGGTTTTCCTGCATTTTCCCGGGGTCAAGAGGATTCAAACTGATCCACCTTTTAGAGCGGAAAAATTGATTCGATCTTACTTTTTACGATAAGCGGATTTTGTCTCAAAGAGCTTTTTCGAAATAGATTTTCTACGGGACTCCGCCTTCTCATTCGGAATTCTTAACTTTGTCTTTGGCTTTAGAACGGAACGAATGGAACTTTGAATCGCTTTGAAAGGGAAGGAATCCTTGTCTCGAACGTTGAGACAAGTTTTACCAAAAAGAAGGCTTGGAAATTTCTTTTTGAGTTCGTTTAGAGAATCCGGACGGCAGAGATAGATCGAGATGTGGTTTTTTTGAGAGGCGAAAGAGATCCAATTCTCATCCAATTGGTAGGTGGGCATTTTGTATTTCATCGATTCTCGAACACCGGGAAAGGTATCGATGAGCCAAGTACGAAGAGAAAGAAGCCTTTCTTTTCGTATCGACGTTTGAGAATCGATATATTGATGAATTTCCGAAGACATAATAAATGTAGGAATCGGAATAAATGAAAAAAGATGCATGTTCGTATTCGGTCGAAAATAGAATCAGACTATTCGGCCTTTCCTCCTTTCAGGCTTGAAAACGGGAGAGGTTTTTGTTTCGCATTGTCTTTTGTTTGATTTTGTTTTTCGAATTCTTTTGAGAACTTGCGTAAGTTTTCAGCGGAGGCTATTACTTCTTCCTTAGGGAACGGAAATGCGGAGGGATTTTTGATCCCGAGTATCATAGAATAGAGGTCGTGAGAATATTGTCCGTTTTCATAGATAAGATCCGGTGAAATATCGTTGAAGCCCAACATATAGAGCGCGAATTTTTCGTTCTGAACGTTTTCGATCGAAAGAATGGATTCAGCCAAAAATTCAGCCGGCATCGTATTGGAAAAGGATCCGTCTTTTTGTCCTTCTTTGACGAGTTCCGTAAAAAAGGCGAGATCTCGTTTGATCATCTCCTTTTCAAGTTTTGACTTGAGGGAAATGTTTTCGGGAAGATAGATCGCTTTTAGAAAGAAGAAAACCATTTCTGGATTCTTATTCACCCAGTCGAATTGGAGTTCGTGTATTATTTTAAGTTTATCTAATGTGTTTTTAGGATTTCTGGATTCCACTTCGGAGAGAAGACCCGAAGTGATTTCATCCGAGAGAGTGGTCGTCAATTCCATAAGGAGTTCTTCCTTGGAATTGAAATGATGATAGAATGTCCCTTTGGCGATGCCGAGCTCGTCGATGATATCGTTGACCGATGTCGAATCATAACCTTTGGAAAAGAAGAATTTTCGAGCACATTGTAGGATGTCCTCTTTTCGTTCCTTGCCTTTTTGTTTGTTCTGATTTGCCTTTTCCATAAAACCGACCGACCGTCGGTCTATTTTTTGAAAGTCTGAGCCCTCCGGTCAATCAGAAATCCTCGGAAAATGCGGGAACTCCACGATTTTCTCCGATTTATCGAGCGATTTCCAGTCCAAGATCGAAAGTTTTCCCTTTCCAAAGCCTTCGGACCGAGCTTTTGCTACGGGATTTTTGTATGTGAACGTTGGGGCTTGTTTTGAGAGAGGAGCTCATCACAGGAGAGAAGTTTGTAGGAGTTCCCACAAATACAGAAGGGGGCTTTGTCCTTGCAAAAAGTTTGTTCTTGTGGTAAAGCAAAACCTCCGGAGTTTTCCCGCCACCGCTCCCCTCCACTCAAGATCATGTACATCCTGGAACATAGGTAACACTTTAGACCAGAGACATGGGTTACACTTTTAAAGTCTTTGTTACTTTCTTCG
>NZ_QHCT01000009.1 GCF_003545885.1 Leptospira stimsonii | reverse complement strand
TTTCCTCCTTTGCCAGCATTTTGAGTGTTACCTATGTTCCCGGTCTATTTTGTTACCCATGTCTCCGGTTTGTACCTCAGGGCGGGGCGCGCGGCTTTTACGGTAAGGCGCGTAGTTGTTCCGACCGATTTTTTCGAAATTCAATCCTTCTCTTACAGGAAGAATGAATTTTTCGATCTTATGAGAGTAAGAATTTTTTGATTTCGCTTAACAAAATTGAATAACCGTTTCCTGAAACGGGCTTCGTACTTTGTTTCATTTCTATTTTTTTTCCAAAATCGGAAGAACCCAATTCTCCGGCAAAAGGAATTTTATATTCTTCTTCGCTTAACAACGAGAGCGCTGAATGGATCGGACCGATGGAAAAGCTCGCCACCTTCTTATCGAAAAAGACAGCTTCGAATAGGGATTGTCCGAAATAACCGATAAAGGCACCCGATTCCGCCAAAAGATTTTGAAATTGGAACGAAGAGATTCTGTAAAAGTTCTCGATCGAATCCAAAGACGAACGATCTCCTCCGATTCTTATAACTTTGGAAAAGCCTTCCTTTTTTCGAATCGTTTCCAAAAAGGAATCCAAAGAAAAAGTGAATCGGCTCTCCAAATTTCCCGCATAACAAAGCAGGTATGAACCGTCTTTTTTTTCCAGAGAATGAAGTCTCGGAGAGATTAGAATTTTGTCGAGGGAAAACGTATCTCTGATCTCAGGATGAGGAAGAATATCATAATGAGCGTATTTATTTCTTTCATTCCCGAAATGATCCAAAAGAAATATTTTTGTTTTAGAATATTCCGGAATTGGAATGTCTCTTGAATCGACGATCAGAAGATCGTATTCTCCGTCTTTCGGGAGTTCGTTCCTCCAAACCATGAAAAAACCTTCCGAAGATAGAAGCGAGAAAAGGATACGAGAACGTTCAAAATGGCCGCTCCCGAAAAAAGTCGGATCTCCGGCCAAGATTCCGATCGTTCTTTTAGAAGAATTTTGAACTTGCGGGATCTCAAAACGAACCTGTTTCACCTCGCGGTTTCCTTCGAAAAGTTTAGGTGAATCCTGAAACAAACGAATGACTTCTTTGGCTCCGAAAAAAGGAGTTCGACTTTCGAGAGCCTGAAAGACTTGGGAGGTCGTTTCAAAATCATTTGTTTCATCGATCGTAAGTCTGAGGTCGGGAAGAGCCTTTTGTTCTTCTTCGCTTAACAAAGGAGTGAGTTTAAGAATTCGAAAACGATCCGGATTCTCCTTGATATGAAGGCTTACGTGTTCTTTATGTCGTTCTTCCAAAATTTCCGGATTCCATGCAAGGGCTTCTCTTGTGAAAATTTCTCCTCCCATTCCTAAAGGAAGATTCACTACGTGAGCGAGATCCGGTTTCGAATATTGAAAGGTTTGTATGAGCTGATCCAGATGAAGCGTGTCGTAGAACGGATTGTCTCCGGTCAACCGTAGGATCCATTCCGCCTGAACGGTATTTGCGGCGTTTAGATATCGTTCTCTTACGTTCAAAAGACTTCCCGTAAGAAAGTTATAGTTTCTTTCCGTCAAAAAATTTCGAAGTCGATCGTCATTCTCCGGGATCAGATAGTAGATTTGTTCATCGGGAAGAAGGGTTTGAATCCGTTCTTGGATTCTATCGAGAAGACTTTTCCCCGAGCAGAACGGAAATTCTTTTAATACCTTTCCCGGAAGTCTGGTAGAATCGGTTCTTGCTTGGATAAAAGCGAAAATCTTAGGCGTTGAAAGTATACCACTCATCACAGGTAAGGCAAGGTGCGTTCGTCGCTTCGTGTTTTCCGTTTAACGAGTTCTGAAACGAGGGCAGACCTTTTTGCCAGATGTCTATTAAGTTTTCTTTATGCAGATTGCCCAATTCTTTTCCGGGCGTCTGTTTACAAATCGAAACCGTTCCATTCGCATTTACGAATAAGTCTCGATTGAGGTGCCAGCAAAATTCTCTTTGGATCGGAGTCAGATCCGTAACTCTTTTCTCCGGCATTAAACCTGCGTAACGATTGTATTTTTGAAGAATGACTCCGTAACCTTGTTTTTCGGTTTCATCGACCCAGGTTTCGACCTCATCTTCCGCTTCTTCGATTTTTAAAAATTGAAGGTGAATTCTATTCTTCGGAACGACCTTTTCGAGCTTTTCCAAGTTGGAAAGAATTTTCCCTAACTCTTTCTTACCGTAAAGTTTCTCGTATTTTTCCGGATTTCGGGTGGTAAGATTTATGATCCAAGTGATCTTTTCTTTTTCAACATTGGAAAGTTTTCCCAAAGATTCCAGGATCGGATCCATATCGGAATAAAGGGCCGTTTCAATCATCAGCTCCTGTAAAAGAGGAAACGAAATCGTTTTTCCGATCAACTCTACAAAATGAGGATGTAAAAGAGGTTCTCCCATTCCTCCGAAACAAACGGTGTATTCGTTTGAAAACGAAGATTCCAGTTGTTTGAAAAGATTCTCCAAAAAATCGGAATTGAGAAAGTTACCGTCTTGATCGTTTGCACTAAACTGTCTGGGACAAAACGTACAATTTAGCTCGCATCCTCTGTAGACTTCGAGTTCTAAATAAGAAGGACCGTTTCTAAAAACCTCGGGATGATTCGTGATCCACGGAAGAATTTCTTGATAAGACCAATTCTCCTTTGTCTTAAGAAAACCCCTTACTAAGTTCAAGGACCTTCTCGTCCTTAAAGAAAAATCGAGTCGATATTGTCTGAGATCGGGCGCGTGATAAAAAATCTCCACATCGTAGTGATTGATGTTTTTGAGGAGGTATTCCTGTGCGGAAGTTTTGATCGTTTCAGGAAGGCTATTCGTAAATTCTCTTGTTACGATCGTAGGAACGATTCCTGGCGGTAAGTTTTCGCTATAAGAATATTGTGAAAGATAACGATCGTGCCTTTCATACAATTCTTTGCTTAGGGCTTCGTCCAAAATAGGGAATAGTCCGGAGAAATAAAAGAAAGATGCGTCGTCCCAGTCCGGATCGCCGGTTCTGGAAGCGGGAAGTTTTTCCGCGACTTTTTTTAAGAAAATATCTTCCTGGTTATTTTCTAAAATATGAATATTCAGAAAACTGAATTCTTTTTCTGATTTTTCAAACGGCCAAGAGTTCAGAAAAACTTCTGAATCGGGAAGAATTTTGGAAAGCGAGAGAAGGGAAAGTCGTAAGAGTTTTTCCCTTTCGACCGATGAGATGGATTTGAGAAGCGAAACCGTGTCGGAGTTTAAGAAAACGGCGGAATGAGAAATCGGAAATTTCATGACTCAGTTTGAATATCGGCGCACGTTTAGAATTTCGAAAGACTCAATTTCAATCTAAGTGAAAAGTCTCTTCTTTGAGAGAGATTTTATTTTCTTTTCTATAGTTTTCGTCGAAGACCTGGATCGGAATTTCGGCTCTCGATTCTTTCAACCATTTGTGAAACGTGTCCTCTTCTTTGTCGCGATAGAGAATGTTCTGAATTCCTCCCCGGAGATTATCCATAGGAGTCGGTCTTTTTCCTTCGATTTTTAAAATACAATACCGTTTTCTTTCGTCTCGAAATACGTCCGAAATTCCTCCATTGGGAAGGGGAGCGGCGATTGTCGCGGTGATCTTACTGTATTTATAAAGATCGAAAGAGGAAATCCATTCTACCAAACCTCTTCTCGACCTGAGAGTCGGATCGTTTCTTGGAGATCCGGCAACTAATGCAAAAGAAGAAGGATCCGCGAGAATCGATTTTTTGATTTCGGAAACTTCTTTGAAGAGTTTATTTTCCTCTTGTACGGAATCGTTTTCGGGAGCGATCGCGATGATTCTATAACGAATTTCGAATCCTACCTTGTCCTTGTTTTGATTGTACCAGGTTCTGATTTCCTGTTCGTTCGGAGGAGGGACGGCGATCTTCAATTGAAGAAGTTGTCCTTTTTTGATTTGATACGGAAGTTCCGTAACCCAGAGTTCGAACGGCATATTTGAAGAAGCTTCCATCGCTTTTTCGAATTGTTTTCGATTGGCGATCCCCATCACTTCCATTCTTTTTTCGATTTCCGCTTCCACTCGTTGTTCGTTGACTTGAACGGATTCTTCTTCTGCGACGACGTCGACGATTGCCCGGTCGATGAGAAAGTCTATGATTCGGGTGCGAAGTGATTTTCGGAAGTCTTCGTGTTTTAAATGTTTTTGAAGACGATTGTATTTTTCTCCGGCGTCGTCCAGATCCAATTCGGAAATGGAAACGGTGCCAACGGTCGCGATGACTCGATTCAGAGATTCAGCGGTTTGTATCGGAGTTTGAAAGAACAAGGAGACAAACATTCCCGCGAAAAGAAAGGTTTTGGCGTATGTTCGTTTTGTCTTCATCCACGGTTCTCCAAGGGTAAGAATGCCTTTGATCTGTAAGATCCTCAGTTCTTTCCCTTGGTTCAACCGTTTTTCTAAGGCTTTTAGTCCGTCTTAAATTTACCGATGAGTTGTCCGAGTTGTTCCGCTTGTCCGTGCATTTCCCCCGAGAAGGAAGTGAGGTCGTCCGCGCCGGCCGCGATTTCTTGGGTTCCATCGGAGATGCTTACGATTGTTTTTGTGATTTCATCGGTTGCGCGTTTTTGTTCTAGAACGGCCTCTTCGATTTGAAGACTGAATGTCATGAGCTCGTTTGCGCTCTGCGAAATTTCTCTGGTATTCTCTTCCTGATTTTTGACGGAAGAAAGAACGTTCTTCGCATAACGATCGAATTCTTCCACTTGTTCCCTGAGTTTACGAAGAATGGCGGAAGCTTCCGAAACCTTTGAATTTCCGTTTAATACGGCTGTGTTCGTTGAATCAACCAGTGCTCCGATTTCTTGAACGCTCGAGGATGTTTGCGAAGCGAGTTTTCCAATCTCTTCCGCGACGACTGCGAACCCTTTTCCGGCTTCTCCCGCTCTTGCGGCTTCGATCGCGGCGTTCAAAGCGAGAAGATTCGTTTTTTCCGAGATCTCGGTGATGATGGAAAGAATTTCCGTGATTCGAGAAGCGCTATCACCGATCGCTCCCATGGCGTTTGTGGATGCGGCCATCGCACTTTCCCCGGTGATTCCTTGTTCTTTTGATTCTGCGGCTAAGCGAACCAGATCCTGCATCTCATTGTTGATGTTCGTAATTTGTTCCTTGAGTCGATCTACGTTTCCGTCGATTTCCTTCATACTGGAAACAGCTTGTTCCATCGACTTACCTACGTTTTGCGCGGACGCGGCCAATTCTTCGACGGCCGCTGAAGATTCTTCCGCCGCCGATGCTTGTGTCTGAGCGACGTCAGAAAAATTTCTCGAAGAATCCGCCATCTTTTGGGATGTGATTTTGAGTTTAGAGGCGGAGGCGCCGATCTCACGAACTACACCGAGGAGATTTTCGCGCATCTGATTCATGGAAGTGAGAAGGGTTCCGATTTCATCTTCTCCGTCGTGTTCTTTTTCCGCGACGAGATTTCCTTTCGCAATTTCTTCGGAGAAGCCGATGGCTTTGAGAAGTCCGGAAGTAATCAATTTTTGGAATATTAAATTCAGACTTATTAGGACGATGATCAAAATCACAAGAGTGGAAAGAAAACCTCGAATCAAAATTCCTACGATATCGTCGCGATAGATGGAATTCGGAATGCTGACCTGCATTACCCAGAATCGTTTTTCTTTTCCTATGTGAAACGGAAAGAGGTAATGACTGTGACCGTCTGAGTTAAGAGTGAATTTTTTTCCTTCCTGACTTTTCATAAGGTAAGAATCGAGTTCTTCCTTTTTTGGGATCGGCTTTCCTACTAAACTTTTATCCAAACCGTTTACGGCGTAGATTCCTTTTGGGGAAATGAGGGCGACGTAACCTTGATTGCGAAACGGTCTTGTATCTCCGATGAGATTTTGTAATTCTTCTAATTGATAGTCTAAGCCCGCGGCTCCATAATAATTTCCTTCCGTGCTGATCGGGACGACTAAGGAAATCATAAGAACACGAATCTTTCCTTCCACTTCGTAATAATATGGATCCGTTACCAAAGGAGAATTCGATTTTTTCGGAATTTGATACCAGTCACCGTCCGGTCCGAGGTTGTCGTAGTTTTTCGTTGCTTCCAAAACGATCTCTTCTTTTGTTTTCCCTCTGTGAAGATACGGAATGAATCTTCCCGTTGTGTCGTGCCCTTCCGTATTCTTAAATTGAGAATCCTTTCCGTCGAAACTGTTCGGTTCGTAAACGACCCAAGCACCGTAGTAGTTTTCATTTCGTTTAAGTATTTCTTTGAGAGCGACGATCACTTGATTTCTCGTCGGCGTCGCATACATAAGCGGGAAACGAAAGCCACGGATAAGAGCCATCGTCGTGTCCAAGTGATCTTTTACTTCGAACGTCCAACGCTCCGCGGTGACGTTTGAGCTATGGATCACTTCCGTTTTTAAATTTTGATATGCGGTAAAGGAATTGATTCCGGCGAGAACCATAAACCCGATAAAAAGGACGACAGAAAGATAAAGAGAAATGCGAAAACGAATGCTCATTGCAAACTCCGGAGTCGTTACTCGAGAAATGGGAAAGGGTAATTAAAAGAGAAAGGGACGAAAAGCTCGAGCAAAATATTGCCAAGTTATAAAAAAAATCATTCCTTTCGTTCTCCGAGAGAGCAATCTTCTATGTCTCATTGATTTCTATGAGGAGAATCTAATAAACGAAAAAGGTATTTTTCACAGAATCGCTGGGAGATTTTCGAAGAAAGGAGAAACAAGGGCCGACACAAAAGGTAAAACTCATCCGGTCCCGTCCGATTCTTGTTCGGTCCATCCGAATTCTCAAAAATCGAGAAGGGAAAGGAGTTTCGGTCTCCAGTTTAACCGATATCGCGGTGATTGCAGAATCGAATTTTCGGAAATGGATCTTTCTTTGAGTTTCCTTTCCGAAACTTTTTGAATAGTTCTCTCCGATCCCTTTTGGCGACGAGATTTCCTTTCGCGTATCATCGCTCTCATTTTTAGGATCGGTTCTCTTGCGGTATTTTTTTCGTTCTTTATTTCGGATATTTTTTTACGACGGACCGGCTCGAACGATTTTGCGGAGTCAGGAGTTTGTAGATATGGAAACGGTTGCGTTGTAAGAATGAATTCGCTCCAATTCCCAGGGCCTTTTTTTTGCGAACGAATACGAGACGACGATCTTGGTATTTCGCAACGGCTTTGATTCAGATTTTCCTGCGAACAGGAAACATTTTTGTGCGTAGAATTTTGATTTCGATCGCAGGTTCGTCTTCGGCTAACGAGAGACCTGCGATGTTTTGAATTTTGTTTTCCTTTAGATGCCCGACGTTTTCTAATCTTAGGAAGAAAAACGATTCAGAATATTCTTAATTTCGAATATTCTGAATTTCTGAACTCGATGAAGTTCGTACGAGGTATGCTTAAAATCTTAGTTGGAAAGGCCGAATACGTCGTGAATCTTGTTGATCGCGATTTTTGCCTGATCCTCCGGAATTACACAGGAGATTTTGATCTCGGAAGTGGAAATCATTTCGATGTTGATTCCGTTGTCCGCGAGTGCCTTAAACATTCCTGCCGCAACTCCGACGTGAGATTTCATTCCGACTCCGACTGCGGAAACGATCGCGATACTTTCGTTGATCTCCGGTTCTTGCGCTCCCTGTGCCTTTGAGAAGGATTGAAGAATCGGCTTCGCTTCGAGAACGTCCTTCTTCGGAATCGTAAAGGAGATCGTATTGATTCCGTTATGCGGAGAAGATTGAACGATCATATCCACGAGAATCTGCTTCGAACTCAGTTCTCCGAAAAGTCCGGCCGCTAAACCGGGTTTGTCCGGAACGCCGGCGATCGTGATTCTTGCTTGATCGCTTTTCGCGGTGACCCCGCTGACTTTTAATTTTTCCATAATTTTATCCTCGCTCACCACAAGTGTTCCCGGGTTATCATTGAAGCTGGAGCGGACGTGGATTACTACGTCGTAATTCATTCCTAACTCTACGCTTCTTGAATGTAGAACTCCCGCTCCTAAGCTCGCAAGCTCCAACATCTCTTCGTAAGTGATCTGTTTGTGTTTTTTTGCGTTAGGAACCACTCTCGGATCCGCGGTGTAAACGCCGTCCACATCCGTATAAATTTCACATTCTTTCGCGCCGAGGACTGCGGCGACGGCGACGGCAGAAGTATCGGAACCGCCCCTTCCGAGTGTTGTAATGTTTTCGTCCGCGTCGATTCCTTGAAAGCCGGCGATGATTACTACCTTTCCTTCTTGGAAGGCGGCGTCGATACGAGAACGATCGATCATCTTGATCTTCGCGTTTGAAAAATTCCCGTCCGTTAAAAGTTTGATCTGAGATCCGGTAAAAGACGTCGCAGGAACTCCGATTTCCCAGAGAGCCATGGCGAGAAGGGCTGTTGAAATTTGTTCTCCCGTAGAAAGGAGCATGTCCATTTCTCGCTTCGGAGGATTCGCCGAAATTTTGCCGGCGAGTTCTACGAGTTCATCCGTCGTATGTCCCATTGCGGAAACGACCACGGCGACGTTTTGACCTTTGTCGTGATAGGATTTGATTCTTCTTGCAACGTTCTGGATTCTTTCCGGGGTTCCCACGGAAGTTCCGCCGTATTTCTGAACGATGATATTTGCCATAACCTTGAGAGTCATATTTTTCTTTCGAGGCGGGGGATCAAGAGAATTCGATTTTGATTCTCCGATTTTGGAAAGAGGGTTTCGTTCTCAGGGAACGGTTCAAAACTGACGAAAGTTTTACCGATATCTGGGAAGAACGAGTTCCTAAAAATTTCCCATTCTACGTTCAAAGAAGAAAACATGTTTAGCATCCTTGATTGGTCCATTCTTTCGCTTTATCTCCTTTTTGCATTCGCGGCGGGCGTTCTCCTTTCCCCAAAAGCAGGCAAAAGTTTGGTTTCTTACTTCGTCGCCGATCGGAAACTTCCCTGGTGGTGGCTTGGAACTTCGATGGTTGCAACCACCTTTGCCGCGGATACGCCTCTCGTGATCACCGGCTTTGTCGCGGCCGACGGAATTTCCGCGAATTGGTTTTGGTGGAGCTGGGCGATCGGTTATATGGCGATGACCGTTTTTTTTGCGGGCAAATGGAGAAGAATGGAAGTTCTCACCGACGTAGAGTTTGTCGAACTTCGTTACGGCGGGAAACCCGCAATGATCTTAAGAATGGTCAAAGCGTTCTATTTGAGTATATTAGTAAATTCGATTGTACTCGGATGGGTTTTTAAGGCGATGTCCAAGATTACGGGACCATTTTTGGATTGGAACGAGCTTCTTGGTCCGGAAAATTTTTCGTTGATCCAAAGTTTCTGGCCTTCGTTTTTAGTATTCGATTCTTTGAATAATACGATCACGGTTTTGATTCTTTTCTTCGTCGTCGTTATCTATAGTAGTATGGGCGGAATCCAAGGTGTGATCCTGACGGACCTCGTGCAATTTGCTCTGGGAATGGGAGGAGCGATCCTTTTTGCATACTACGCGGTTTCGAGTCAGGGAGGAATTTCCGGTCTTCTTTTAAAGATGGAGGAAGTTTATCCCGATAAGCACGAATCTATTTTGAGTTTTTGGCCGGACTTTCAAGACGCATCCTTACCGTTTACGGTTTTTCTAATATTCATAGGAGTTCAGTGGTGGGCTCAATACTATTCTGACGGTTCCGGGTATTTAGCGCAAAGAATTCATACCGCGAGAAATCCGGAAGAGGCCGAAAAAGGATCGCTTTGGTTCAATATCGCAAACTTTATCATTCGAACTTGGCCCTGGGTTTTGACGGCGCTTGTAACGTTAGTCGTCTTTCCTCTTCACGATCCTACTCGTTACTTTGCGGAAGGACAACTCGTGGGAAGTGATCGAGAGATGGGTTATCCCGTTTTGATGAAACTCATTTTACCCACCGGTGTGTTAGGGATCGTCTTCGCGAGTTTGATGGCGGCATTTATGTCGACCGCGGACACTCATATCAACTGGGGAGCGAGTTATCTCGTAAACGATTTTTATCTTCGTTTTATTCATCCTTCTGCGAGCGACAAAACCTTGGTGAAAGTGAGTAGAATCGCCGTGGTTCTTATGTCGATCATCGCGATCTTGGTCGCCACTCAGATTCAATCGATAGCGAGCGCTTGGAAATTTTTGCTCGCCTTTGCTTCGGGAATGGGATTGCCTCAGATTCTAAGATGGGTTTGGTGGAGGGCAAACGCATGGACGGAACTTTCCGGAATGATCACGGCTTTGATTTTATCTATGATTCTTTATCCGGCGTATCCGGAAGTAAGATCGGAATATCTTCTTTTTTGGGTTGCGATGGGTTCGGTCGTCGTATCGATCGCTGTAACATTGCTCACACCTCCGGTTCCGAAGGAAACGTTAGACGCCTTTATAGAAAGAGTGAATCCTTTCGGCTTTTGGAACGGTAAAGAAAGTGAGATTCGATTGAAAGAATTTCAGAGTCGGATTTATCTTTGGATTTTGGGAACCTCAGCTCTCTTTTTCGGAATGTTTTCTCTTGGATACTTTCTTCTTTTACAACCTTGGCAGGGTTTGATTTCTCTGATCGGATTTGTATCTTTAGGAAGTTTGTATTGGAAAAAGGGATTGAGTAAGAATTAAGAATCGAAATTGCAGTCGGTTTCTACGTGGGCACAAAAGAGGCGAATTTGTAGGAGCTCTTACAGAAGAATTTTTGTAGATCCGGTTCTTAAGTGACTTTCGGTTCTATTTCCAGTAGAAGGAAGAGGATTCCATTTTCCGGGAATTCGAATTCTCCTTTCGAAGGTGATTATTGGGGAGTTCCCGCATTTGTTTTTAGTAAAAATCAATTCATAGGAGTTCCTACTTTTTCCTTTCAGAGAATTCCTATGGAATCATTCGAAGTTCCCTTCTCGAGGAGAGTTCGGAACGTTCTACTTTTGAAAATTCAAATCGATTGGTGAAAAGCCGAAATGGAGGAGTTCCCGCATTTGTTTTCAGTAAAAATCAATTCATAGGAGTTCCTACTTTTTGCTTTCAGAGAATTCCTATGGAATCATTTGAAGTTCCCTTCTCGAGGAGAGTTCGGAACGTTCTACTTTTGAAAATTCAAATCGATTGGTGGAAAGCCGAAATGGGGAGTTCCCGCATTTGTTTTCAGTAAAAATCGATTCATAGGAGTTCCTACATTTTGCTTTCAGAGAATTCCTATGGAATCATTTGAAGTTCCCTTCTCGAGGAGAGTTCGGAACGTTCTACTTTTGAATATTCAAATCGATTGGTGGAAAGCCGAAATGGGGGAGTTCCCGCATTTGTTTTCAGTAAAAATCGATTCATAGGAGTTCCTACATTTTGCTTTCAGAGAATTCCTAAATCGGTCCGGTCTTCTGAAGATTTCAAGCAGAACGTTTTTTTAAAAGATCCGATTTCTTACGAACATAAATCGTCTTATCCACCTTCGCAACAACGTCACCATTCTTCTCTTGAATCAGAATGTTGAGATGAAAATGCGTCTTCTTTCTTTCCTCGCATTCTCCCTGAATCTTGTTCAAAATTTCCGACCCGATTTTAAAATCAGCGAAAACGTCTTGCGAAGTCGCCTTAACGTATTCAATCGAGCCGTTGATATCCCAGAGAATGTAATTCTCCCCCAAATTTTCTTTGAGCATAAGAAGTGGAATCGGGTCGACGAAGGCATAGAGCGCACCGCCGAAGTGGGTCCCCATCAATCCTCTTGTATTTCGATTGAAAGGAAGTTTCACTTTCATCTCTCTGAGATCTTCCGATAATTGAAGAATTCTACCGCCGCATCTCCAATAGACCGGGCATTTTAAAAACATCTTCCATTGGAAGAATTTAGTTTTCCAAAAAGAATTATTGTTCATTCTGATTGTCCTATCCATTTGACGTAAAATGAATAATAGTTTTATGTCAAACTAATTATAAAACATTTTGAAAGTTTTTTTGAGAGTTCAAAAAGAAGAATCCATTGAAATCGTGCCGAGGAAAGAATCCGTTTTTGTCATGAAAAAAAGGAAACGATTCATTTGGACCGACAAATCTTCTCACCTATAAAATGTTCTGGACTATAATTTTCGATTTTACTTCGAGAGCATCAGTGTGTTCCTTTTTCTCGAGATTTAGGATTGGAATTCCGGATCGATTCGGAATTTACGAGGAATTACATTTCTTCAGGACACGATCGATTCTCCGAAATCAAAATTCGTTTTTGTATTTCTCGTAAATTCTTCCCTCCTGGAAGGTTTTTTATAAACCGCGGATTTGATTTTGAAGAGGAATTATGGATTGAAAAACAAGTCCCTATTTGTTTTTTGAAGTTTCCGGTAGAGAAATGAAAGAAAGTGCCAGATACGATTCGAACGTTCGATTTTTTTCTTTTTCAAAGGGAATCGATACGGTAAAGAGCGAGAGCCGTCGTTTCGGTTTTTTTGCCAACGGAAGTAGAAATCAAAAACTCGGCGCATGGATCCTTCTTCTCGGATTCTCCTTAAATCCTCTGTTTGCCGAAAAAGCTTTGCAAGTGGAAGTCGTAATCACGGAAGAATCGGGAAACAACGCCGTTGCAAACACTCCGGTCGTTTTTCAGGAAATCGGAAAGTATCTGATCACAAACGGAGACGGCGCCGTAAAGGCTTCCTTTCCCGCTCCTGGAACTTATAATCTTAGAATCATGACATCCGAGCGCGTGTTCAAAAAGAGCATAACGGTCGAATACGACGGCCAGAAAAAATTCCTCTTTATTCGTAAACCGGTAGCCGGTGAAATCAACGTGATCGGTGACAAGGATCTGGAATCGCTTTCCCGATATACGTTGCAACAAGAGGAGATCCGAAGGCTTCCCGGTGCCCAGAACGATGCACTCAAAGCGATTCAAACTCTTCCGGGGATAGTCGCGGTTCCTCCGATTGGACTTTCTTCCTCTTCGTTTAATAATCTTGTAAATAGCGTTGGAAACTCGAATCCTTATTCGAATAGCGAGCGAGGTTTTTTGGTGATGAGAGGGGGAGGGGCGCTCGCGAACGGTTATTATCTCGACGGTTTTCCGATGTCTTATCCGTATCACCTCGGAGATCAATCCTCCGTACTAAATAATAATATCATAAAGTCGTTTAACATTTATTCGGGTGCTTTTCCGGTTCAATACGGCTTTGCCACCGGCGGTATCATCGACATTCGCACTCCGGACGCAGTCGCAAAAACGTTTTCCGTCGTAAACTTGAACACCTTTCTTTCGGACGTCTATCATCAAAACAAGATCACGGAAAATCTTTTCGCCATCGTTTCCGCTCGGAAATCCTATCCGAACGTTGCCCTTTTAAAACTCTATCCGGACGGAATTCCTCCCGACGCAAAGTATGCCGATTACGAGGACTATCAGGCAAAATTTAATTGGAAACCGGGAAACAATCATACGTTTAACGTTCTTCTTTTCGGTGCGAAAGATAAGCAGAAATATACGAAAGCTCAGGACGATTTTGAAAACAGTAAGAAGGAATTTCTCGGGCTTTCGACTCTTCAAGAGGCGGCATCGGGGCGTCCGCCCGTGGGATTGGAAAGATTGTTTCGAACTTCCGGGTTTCGATATTCATACAACAATAAATCTTGGTTTGAAACTTCGTTATCGATTTCCAATAATTATTTTCGGGAAAATTTCGAAGTGGATTTTAAAAATCCTCTTACCGCAGAACAAATCTTCGGACTTTCCAACGTAACTACGCAAAACATTAATTTTGTGGAGAATAATACTCGGATCACTCTTCTTGAAAGGCATCTAACGTTTCGATTCGGAGGACAACTTCGCGAAAAGACGATTCAACTTCAGGGAGAGGATATTAAATCGTCTAACGCGACCTTTTTGGATTTTTTCAATAGTCTTTTGGATTCCAATCGTCAGTTTCGTGCCCTCATCGAAGGAGATCAGATTCATACAAGAGAGATCGCAGGTTTCGCGGAGTTGGAATTTAAGATCGGAGGCTTTAGCGTTCTTCCGGGTTATCGTCACGACTATTACGATAAGGTTCATGAAAAAAGGGACGCCTTTCGAGGGCGGGCGGAATACGAAATTCTTAAAACCGGGACGAAATTTTTAGCGGGAACGGGGGAACACTACAACGCTCCTCTTCAGATCGAACAATTCTCCTCTCGTTCCGGAAATCCGAATTTGAAAATGGAACATTCCATCCATTCTTCGATCGGAATCGAACAAAGGGTTACGTCCGATTATCTGATCAAAGTAGAAGGATTTCATAACCAGTATTCCAATCTTGTGACACCGGATTCTTACATCCAAGATCCTTATCAACCTAACAACGAAAAACGAGATATAGTAAATCATCCGGACGACGTTAATAAAAATCCATTGGTTGTTCGTAATATGAACTATTCGAACTCGAGGGACGGATTCTCACGTGGTGTGGAAATTTTTCTGAAGGCAAATCAAGGTTCGCACCGAAGATTTTTCGGTTGGATCTCTTATACAAACTCGATTTCAAAAAGAAACAATCATCAGCCTCAACTGACGGACGACGAAGAACGGGATAGAACTAAGAACAACAGAAATCGAAAACTTCAATACCAACTTCACGAAGGTGGTAATTATCTCAACTACTACGACGACGGTAAATTCGAACTTTTGGTGGATAACGATAAACTTCTTTTATACGATTATGATAGAACTCATATTTTGAACATTGTTGTGGCCTGGAAGATCGGTCAAGACTGGCAGATCGGAAGCAAATACACGTATCTTACGAACGTTCCGATCACTCCTATCGTCGGATCGGACAAGGCCGCGGCGATCGCTTCCACCGGAATCAATCTCTACACTCCCAAATATTCGGAATATTACAACTCGGGAAGATGGCCCGATTTCCATCAACTCGACATACGAATCGATCGATTTATGAATTATCAGTGGGGTTACGTGAATACCTATTTGGAATTTATTAATTTTTTCGGGAATCTAAATCAGATCAGCGAAACTTATAATAATTTCAGTCCGTATTCCCGAAATTCTTCTACAAGTCCTTTGACTGGGATCACGACCCCGAGTAATCCCTCTCCGATCTACAACTCGAATTACATAGAATCGACGGCGTTCGGAGGAAAAGTGAAATACTATCCTCTGATCAGCATCGGAATACAAATCAAATTCTAATTTCCGAATACTACAAAATTCCGGTTTGGAAAAAAGAAAGAATCTGCTCTTTAAATATTTTCAATTTTTAGAATATTCAAAAATTTCAATATATCGGAAGCGCTCGACGATCACCAAGTCGCGGAGAAGGCTCCTCGAAGATCCCCGAGCTTGTAACCGGTCGCCTGATCGTTTGGATACAGTTCGGCGATCTTTTTCGCAACGCCCGGGAATATGTCCTTCGGACCGCCGTGACACTTGAGGCAGGTTGGATTCTCCAAAACGATCGGTTTAAGAATTTTGATTCCAGAAGGCTCGCTCAGAATTACCGTATAAGGCGGCATTCCTGTCTGAATCGCTTCCGCCCATTCTTTAAAAATGCGGGCTTCCCATTCTTCCGGTTTGTGATTTGGGTTTCTTGGTTTTTCGGAAACTCTTCTGATTCGGATCGCCGGGAATTCTTGTTTGATTTCCTCTTCTTTTTGAGGAGAAATCGTTTTGCAAACTTCGAGTGCGGCTACAACTCCTTGTTTCTGAATCGCAGTCTGCAGATTTTTTTGCAGATCTACTTGAAAGTCGCCTATGAGTTTGAGAAGAATTTCCTTTTTCTCTTGGTTCTGGCCGCGATCGCAGACGATAAAGAATTGCACAAAGAGAAAGAATGCAAGAGCTCTTGCGAGAAGATTTTTTCCGAAGAGAAATTGCCGAAGATTCTTTTTAGAATCCGTTGAAAATGAGTCCATTTGTCCTTTCTAAGGAAAGGAACCGTTCCCGAAAAGAATTTTCCCTTTTCTTTGCAAGCGAATCCGTTTCTGAAAAGGATGGACAGAATGTCTTTTTTTTGATTTCTGGAAAGTATCATCCTGAATCAAACTCGTTTGATTCCAGTCATCAAAAAGCAAATCTTAGGGGATACGAAAGCATGTCCGGACATTCGAAATGGGCGACGATCAAACGTAAGAAAGACGCGATCGATTCAAAGCGCGGAGCCATATTTACTAGAGTAGGAAAAGAAATCACGGTCGCCGCAAGGATGGGAGGAGGAGATCCCGAAGGAAATCCAAGACTCAGACTCGCGGTGCTGAAGGCCAAGTCAGTGAACATGCCCAAAGACAATATAGAAAGGGCAATCAAAAAAGGAACGGGGGATTTGGAAGGAGTCACTTATGAAGAGTGTCTCTATGAATGTTTCGGACCCGGCGGGATCGCGATCATGGTTTCGGCGGTCACGGATAAAAAATCGAGAACGACTCCCGAGGTCAAAAGTATTCTTACGAAGCTCGGAGGTTCCCTTGCGACTTCCGGTTCCGTAAGTCGCTTATTCGAAAAGAAGGGCGTTATCGTTTTGGAATCCTCACAGATCAGCGAAGACGAACTCGTGGATCTCGCCGTGGGAGCCGGAGCCGAAGACGTAGTCAATGAAGGGGAAGTCTTTCGTGTGATCACGGCTCCGGACGATTATGAAGCCGTAATGCACGCTCTCAACGAGAAGGGACTCAAATCGGAAGAATCCGAGATTCGATACATCGCCCTGGTGAGCTCTGAAATTGCGGATAAAGAAACCGCGGAGAAAGTGATGAAGTTGATCGATCAACTGGATGGACACGACGATGTGACTTCCGTGACTTCCAATTTCGAACTTGCTCCTTCTCTCGAAAAAGAATTTGAATGATTCTTTGCTCCATTCTAAGATTCTTCTTTCCCTGATCGTTTCGGGAAAAGAAGAATCGAACTCCTTTTTCAAAACGATCCAGCCTTTTTCGGAAAATACAAAGTGAGAATCATAGGAATCGATCCCGGCTCGCATAGAGCCGGTTATGCGGTCTTGGAGAAAGCATCCTCTCAAATTCGGATTCTAACCTATGGAACCGTTGAAATTCCTCCAAGAACTCCGAGTCCGGAGAATCTTCTTCTCTTAAAAAAAGGGCTCAACGAAGTGTTGGAAGAATTTAGTCCGACGATCGCTTCCGTCGAAGAAATGTTCTTCGCTAAGAATAAAAAGACGGCTTCCCGTGTTTTCGAGTCGAGAGGCGTTCTTCTAATCACATTAGCAGAAAAGAATATTCAAATTTTAGAACCTACCGTTTCTCAGATCAAAAAAGGGACGACCGGAAGCGGAACCGCGGATAAAAAACAAGTTCGCCATGCGCTCAAACTTCTTTTGAACATCGATCTTTTGAAAGGCCACGATGATTCCTGGGACGCGGTCGCCGCCGCATATGTGGGACTTTCCATGAGTTCGAGTCCGTTGTTGAGAATTTTGAGATAGAAAAACGAAAGTTTTCTGTCTTCTTCGGTTTTGTAGGAGTTCCTACAATGGGATTTTTACTTGCAAAAAGTAGAATTCTCTGATATAGAAAAGTCTCACGCTTTTTTCCCGCGAACCCACCTCCACCACCCAAAATCAGGGTGGGGTGCGCGACTTTCACGGAGGAGCCGTCGTAGTTCCGACAAATTTATCTTTTGATTTGAGCACTTGCAATTCAGGAAATGTGCGGAGATGCGTTGCCCATCGAAAGGCAAAACAAAAGACCGAAGAATAAAATTCTTAAAACTCGAACGATGTTTCAGTCTGATCTTCAATCAATGAATTTCGGATCCTTCAAAAGGGAGTTTTGTTTTTTCGACATCTAACAAAGGCCCTAACTCATAGATATTCGTATATCCGTAGACCTTTCAGGAAACAAAGGTGGAGAGATTCGAAGAAGCACCCGGGTTTTTAGCGGCAAAGGCTTGCGGACTACCTTCAAAGTTATTATTGCAATCAATCAAAATCTTTGTATCAAAATTCGGAAAGATCTGGGCGAGGGATTCTTTTGTAAACTCTGTAAAGGGAAGATTGATCGCTCCTTGGATATGTCTGAGCTTGTATCTGGATTCGCTCCGCACGTCTAAAAGGATCACGTCTTTTTCGGTGATCATCTTTAAGAATTCTTTTTCCGTAAGACGTCTTGTCTCTCTTTCTTGTGCTGAAGAATTTACCGTTTTCCGAAATTTATCATAATCAATTAGGCGATTTGGGATCTTGTTCTGGTTGTTCAATGTACGTTTTCCATTTCCGATGATGATACTACTACAACAGACCATTAAAAGAAGAATCACGATATGTTTCATAAAAAGCTCCTCGAAAACCGTTACTCTCTTCCGTTTGCAAAATCCTTTGTCGGATTCGTTTTGGAAAATCAAAAAGGACCGAACAAACGGGAGTTTCCGTTTCTGAATGAAAAGAATCCAATCCGATCTTAGAAATCGAAATCCTTTTGTGGTGAATGGTAAAAAAAATTGATTCAATCGAGAGGAAGGATAAAAAATGGAGGAATCCGATGTTTCCTTTCGAAAAGTGGTTTTAAAGAAAACGAATTCCAAAAATTTAATTTTAAGAGGAAAAGACACATAACGTTATGAATGAAAATTCACTCCAAGGATTTGTAAAATCAAAAGAATGGAATTTACAATACATCATAGAAGGAGAAGGACCGGATGTTTTTGTGATAGGAAGCGCACTCTATTACGATCGAACCTTTTCCAAAGACATTCGAAAACATTGTAGAATGATTTTTGTCGATCATAGGGGTTACGCCGGCGGAAGTTCCTCCACGAAGAAAGAGGATTTTTCTTTGGAGATCATTCTGGACGATATGGAACTCGTTCGCAAAGAACTTGGTTTAGAAAAGATCATTTTGATCGGTCATTCGGGTCACGGTTATATGGCTCTGGAATATGCGAAAAAATATCCGCGGAACGTAAGTCATTTGATTTTGATGTGCCTGACTCCGGATTTATCAGAGAAAAGTCACGAACTCATTCAGTCACGTTTTCAAGAGACTGCGTCCGAAGATCGAAAGAAATATTTCGAAGAGAGGATGTCGAAATTACCCGAAGCCATCTCAAAAGATCCAAAGAATGCATTCCGGATATTTAATATATTTTCCGGTGCCAAGAGCTGGTATGATTTCAAATACGATTCGAGTAGACTCTGGGAAGGTATGGAAGTGAATACTGCGATGTTTGATCACGTTTGGGGGGAGATCTTTCGCGACATCGATATCAAGATCGGTCTTGAAAAGATCCAGGTTCCGGTATTTTTGGCGCTTGGACGACATGATTATCTGATGCCTCCCGCATATCTCTGGGATCCGATCGTTCCTCTTTTCGCCGACCTGAAGATTCAATTTTTTGAAAAGAGCGGACACACTCCTCAGTTGGAAGAACCGGAAGAGTTTGATTCAGCCGTTTTATCTTGGTTGAAAGAAAAGAAGGCGCTCTGAAATTTTATGAAGATACTTGCTTGAAAAGTTCGCTAATTGGAAATTTAAGAGAACGATTTCAAACGGTGACTCGGAGGTCGATTTGAAGAATTTTGTCTTCAAAAAAACCGAGCTTTCGTAGGAGTTCCTACAAAGATTCTTACTGTAAAATTTGCTTGGAGCGGACTTTGAGTCCGAAAGGAAGTAGAATTCGTCGTGACATTCATGAACGAAGATTCGCGGAAAACCAATCTTTTTGAGAAGAATCTATCTTTTGTTCGAGAGGAACTTTTTTTTCCAATTTTTCCTGAGCGCGACGGATCGAAGCGTTGATCATCGGATGAGAGATCGCCTCGTCGTTGATGCGAAATTTTTTCATAACTTCCACGATATTTTTTCCGCCAAGAGTTTGAAAAAGCTCTTCGTCTAACGATGAAAAAACGGTGACTTCCTTGAGTTGAAGTTTTAAAAATAAAGCCTGTTCGGTCTTTCTTTGTGGATAGTGTTCGCAGAAGATCGGAAATTGTCCCTGAATATCGACGAGCGAAATTTCATTCGCATAAGCTATGTTTGGTGAGTTTCTCTCTAAACCGAGGTTGGATCGAAAATTTTCGAAGGATTCTACAAACCAGAAAAGAAAGAGATGGTTTGGATTTTTGCGAAGTAGACGACGACATTTTTCAAATTTCGCTTCGCTGGAAATCCATACCTGATCGTTAACCGGAACAGAAGGTTCTTTCGATTTAAAAAAGCCGAACATCGGAATACGAATTGTGTGATTGAATTCTTAAGAGGCAAGAAAGAATTTTCCTCGAATAAATCGCCATTCTTACATTTGCATCTAAAAATTTTAGAACGGGGAACTCGGAAAAAGAAAAATACATTCTTTCATTCGCGAGGGGATCTCCTTTAGAATTCGATTCTTTTGAGAACCGATTACGAATTCATTTGGTGAAGAATCTGAAGTCCTCTCAGAGTGAGAAGCGGATCGATGCTATCGAAGATTCCCGGATGGGCCGCGTCAATTACGGTAACGAGCCCGCCGGTTCCGATGACTCGATAGTCCTGACCTTTGTCCCGTTTGATCTCGCGAATGATTCCTTCTAAAAGTCCGATCCATCCAAAAAAGAAGCCGGCTTGAATCGATTCGATTGTAGAATCTCCAAGTATTTTTTCGGGAGATTGAAAGACGATGGGAGGAAGCTGAGACGTATTTCTCGTGAGAGCGTCCATGGAAACTTTGAGACCGGGGGCGATCACTCCTCCCAAATATTCCGGTTTGTCGCTTACGACACAAAACGTCGTCGCGGTTCCTAAGTCGATGATGATGGATTTTCCCGGATTGTCAACGACCGCGGCGGCGGCGTTTACCAAACGATCCGCTCCGATTTCGTAAGGTCTCGGATAAGAAATGGTAAAAGGAAGTTTCATTTGATAGTTCACGTGAACCGCGTCGATCTTAAACCAATCTTGGAACATTCTATCTAAGATCGGATTTAACGTGGGAACGACGCTTGAGAAAATGCCGCCCGTAATTTTTTCGTTCTCGATCTTGAATTCTCGCAAAAATCCCCTGAAGAACAATCCGAGTTCGTCCGAGGTTCTGTCCTTTCGAGTAACAGTTCTTTTGTGAAAAAGGGGTGAGGTCTTTCCGTTTTCAAAAATTCCGAAGACCGTGTTTGTGTTTCCAACGTCGACAACTAAGAGCATTTTAGTTTAGAGAATGGAAATCGTCCGGACTGTCAATGAAATCCAGACGGGTTCCAGACGGAGTTTTTAGAATCAGGGAGCCGTTTTCCCCCAAACCCTCTAAAGTCGCCGTCTGAGGCGTTCCATTCTCCGTATAACTCACAGATTGTCCTTTCCAGAGAAGAAGTTCGTTTAACAAAATCAGTTCCTTTTTTCTTCCTTCCGAATCCTTCCAGAGAAGAATCGCCTCGTTTAAAGTCGGAATCAGCTTTTCTAAGATTTCGTTTTTTTTGCCTGCACGATCTGGATTCGTATTGAGAAACCCCGCGTCTGTGAGGTGTGAAGGAATCGTTTCTTTTTTCCCATAGAGATTGACACCGATTCCGATTATCAGAGTCACCGTGGAGCCGATGACTTCGGATTCTATTAGAATTCCTGCAACCTTTTTGTTACCGAGGTAGAGGTCGTTCGGCCATTTGATTTTGAGCTCCCTTGCCAATTCGGGATAAATGGAAAGAATCGCTTTGCAAACCGCGGTTCCGATAAAGAGGGAAAGCCCCGGTCCTCCGTCGAAATTTTCGAGACCGATTTTACCGGAAAAGATCAGAGATTCTTCCCCTAAAACTTCCCATTTTCTTTCACGTCGTCCCCTTCCTTCTGTTTGTTCCTCGGCGACGATCCAAGTTCCGTGCGGGAACTCCTCACTTTTGATAAGAGAATTGGTAGACGTTACAGAATTTAAAAAAATCCCCTTTTCCGGCTGGAGAAATACGTTTGGCATGGCCGATAAAATCATCCTACTTAGGGAATTCGCAAGAAGAAAATAGAGAAATGAAATCCGTATTATAAAATGAGGTGGAGAATTTGGATTGGAATTTGAAGCCAGTTTTCCCCTTTTTCTGATTCTATCTTAGAGAAGAATCCGGTTCGTATAACAAAAGTTTTACGAGAACATCCGATTCTCATTTCCGCTAAAATCACGAGCAAGTCTATAAATTGTTATATTTTTCTATAATTTGAATTGACACGTATTTTGTTTATATAACCAATTTTCAAATATGACATTTGGCTCACATAAACAAAAAACCTTTTTTCTTTCTTCTGTCCTTATTCTTTCGATTTCTTTTTTCCAGTGTAAACCGGAAGAGAAGAGCGATGATTCGGCCGCTTTACTCCTTTTAGGTGCTGGGGGAATTGTCCCGTCTACAAATACTACCGGGACTATAACAACTCCTCAAAATACAAATTTACGTGTCTTTGTTACGGCCGCTACTTATAACGGTAATTTGGGCGGCATAAACGGAGCGGATACAAAGTGCGCGAACGACGCCAATAAACCCACTTCTGGAACCTTTAAGGCGTTTATCACGGGAGACTCGGGTCCGGACGGTGTACGTTATGCATGTTTGAACGACGCAGTGAACTGTCCCACAAATCCGGTAGGTGGTACGAAGAATTGGGTACTGCAGGCGAATAAAAGTTATTACCGCATTGATCAGTCGACCGTAGTTTATACAACGAACGCAAATGGTTTCGTATCTACGATTCCGAATCAGTTGCAAGCTGGTGCGGCAGATTACTGGACGGGATTTGTACCGGGAGATGCAACCGACTGGTCAAGGTTGGAGTTTGGAAATTGCGAAGAGTGGACGTCTGACAATGCCATTAGTGAGGGCACGAAAGCATCCGCGACGGGGACGACGATTGTAAATATCAAAGGGAATTTATTTATCAGTTGCGATCAGTTTAAAAGTCTTCTCTGCGTAGAACAATAGGTTTCTTTTTCTGATATCGCTTCCCTTTGGAGACGTTCCTTTTTCTGCGAATCTGAGAAGGGACGATTTTGTCGGAACTACAACGAGTGCGATTTTTACTTGTAAAATTGCGATTTTGTGATAGAGGAAAGTCTCCCGAGGTTTTCCCGCCACCGCTCCCCTCCACCCAAAATCAGGGTGGGGCGCGCGACTTTCACAAGAAGAGCTGTCGGAGTTCCGACAAACTCTTCTTGTGAATCAATTCGCCTATAGACGAGGTTATTGAAAGAGGATTTGAGACGTTTCCTTTGATTTCGATAGAAAGAATTTTCTTTTGATCCAAATGTTTTTTTTGAATTCTTTGAAGTCCACTTTTTACGCTCAGTAAGTTCCCTTCTCCGAATGGATTCCCACATTCTTCCGCTTCCAAAATGGTTTATCCTTTCTTGCGGATTCGTTTGCCGATCTTTCCTTCTGGAAATTCCTACGGAGGCATCTGGAGAACGTCCAAAAAATCCCTCGAAATTGATTCTCGATTTCTCAAAATTCCACTCGCTCCAATGGGATTTTTCGCTTTGTATTCGATTGTATCTCTATGTCAAAAATTCTTCCATTGGTCGGCTTTAAAAATGAGCGCCGTAAAATGGTAAAATAGAATTCTTCTCGTGATGTCTACGGCTCGCGCACCTTTTCAAAAATGGGATTGGATCCTATAAAAAAAGCCCCGATTGCTCGGGGCTTTTTTTGTTCTTTCGTTTTCGAAAGGATTTCGACAAAGACTTGAGTAGTTTATAAAATTCTAAACTAATATCAACCTTTGTATCTTTCGATCAACATGGATCCAGCAATTCCACCGTGAGCACACGCAGTAATCACGACTTTGTTCGCTGAAGGATCTTCTTTTAAATCCATGATCGCGTTCGCAATCAAACGAATTCCGGTTGCGCCAAATGGGTGACCGATCGCGATGGATCCTCCGTTCGGGTTGATCTTCTTAGCGTCGAAAGATTTTTCCCAATCCCAACCGGTGTCCATTTTGATTTGTTCCAGAGCTCCCACAGCGGTAGCCGCGAACGCTTCGTGGATTTCTACGTAGTCGACGTCTTGGATCTTCAGGCCTACGTCAGCGAGAAGTGCTTCGGTCGCCGCCGCTTGTCCGATTCCCATGTTGTTTGGATGAACTCCTTTCATGCTCCAACCGGAAACAACCGCTTCGATTGTAAGACCGAGTTCTTTTGCTTTTTCAACGGTAGTAATGATCACACCCGCCGCTCCATCGGAACGAGGACTTGCGTTGAAGATAGAGACGGTAGGGCCGTGGGATTTTTTTAAATCTTTTGCATACTTCGTTTTGAATTCTTCGAATTTCATTCCAGGGTTATCAAACATCAGCATCGCGCGTCCCATACGAGTTGGGTTTTCCACTAAACCTTCACGGAGTCCGACCGCTTCGTCGATCGCGAGTTCGTTTCCGTCTTCGTCTTTCATAGGAATGATATAAGGAGCGTATTTTCCAGCTTTAGAAGCTTCTAATGCTCTTTTGAAAGATTCGAAGGCGAGTTTATCTTGGATTTCACGAGAAAGTCCGTAGTTTTGCGCTACGATCTCTGCGGTAACTTGCATACCGTAAGAAGTTTCCCCGTCCCCGAGTCCGTCTTCCAGAGTATCTCTCAGTTCCACACCTTCGGGAAGATTGTCCGGAAGAAGTTTTTTCAACTTATCCAGAGATCCCGCTTTTTTGTTTAAACGAGCGTTCTTAACGATAAAAGGCATGGAAGTTTGAGATTCTTCTCCGATCGCGAGGAACACTTCGCCTTCACCTAAAACGATTCTTCGAGCCGCTTCCGCAACCGCTTCCATCCCGGAAACGCAGTTGTTTGCAACTGTGATACAAGCGATCTCGTCTCTCATTCCGACGAGGTTTGCAATCACTCTTGCTGAGTTCGGCGCGTTGCTGAATCCTTCTCCAACGACAACTCCGTCGATTTGAGACGGTTTCAGTTTGCTTTTAGCGAGAATATCCTCTGCGACAATTTTACCCAGGTGGTGTCCTGGATATGGTCCGAGCGCTTTCGCGATCTGAGCAAAAGGAGTTCTTCTTGGTGTACAAATAGCCAATGGCTTTGCTAATTTCATTTTCTTTCTCCAGACTTCAAATTCTTAATCAATCAATCCTATATTCATTTTTGAGAATATTCATAATTCTCAACATACTCTCTCACGAGGTTTTGAAATTCTTCGGGTGCTTTTTTCGGTCTCGATTTCGAAACGGAGACGACCAATTGTTCGTCCTGCACCGCGAAATAACGCAAACCGGTTTCTACATCCGTAACTTCGTGCCTCATATAACTCCGGATCTTTTCAAATGAATGGATCCAGGTGCTCACCCGCACTTTTCTTCCCGCGGGGACGGGGTGGAAGAATCGAAAAACTCCTCCCATAAAAAACATCGTCGTATCCATTTCCACAAAACGATCCAAGGTCAGACCGGTTTGTGTGGAAAAAAACCATCGAGAATCCTCTACGATTCTCCAAAGATACGCAGGGTTGTATTCCCCGAAAATATTTCTCTCGCTATAGAGAGTGATCAATTCCGTATCCACCGTTTTGCAAGTCCCTTTAAAATCAGGAATCTGTGGAAACTGATCAAAACCGGAAATGTCCGATTTTTCGCCGGGAAGAAGATCGATCGTTCTTCCTTCTTTTTCCGAAACGGTAAGGGTTTTTATCTCCGCGGCCGGAGTTCCGGAATCCGAATACACTTTTTGATCCCAGAAGATCTTACCATCTTTAAGAGGAAATGCTTTCGTTTCCGTTTTGAGATCGGCTCCTTCCATTTGCTGAGCAAGGAATCGAATCTGAGATTCGAGAGGATGGATCGCAATCCCTTGAGACAAAATCTCCCTCAAAGAAAAACCGTTTTTTTCCAGGGCACGAAATCTGCCTTCCAGGCAGAAATTCTCATAAGTTCTACTGGTCACGTGTCTCTGCGTGTCCAGGTCGGAAATACGAGTCACGAGTTGAATTTCATCTCTGATCATTTCGTCCCTCCCTTTTTCTTTGTCGGAGAATCTGACCTTATTTCGCGACCCATAGGGAGCGAAATTGCATTCACCTCAGCGTGCCTCCGGAAGATTCTGACCTTAGTTTAGACCGGCCTAAATTTTGATCAAACAAAAAAATACAGAACGTTCGTTCTGTATTTTTAAGGAGTAGAATCAAAGTCATTGACAGGAGTTTTTTCGCATGGGAAATTAGTTACGTAAGATTTTTGGAATAATACCTTTAGATATGAAAGCTCAATCGCGCAAAAAGAAAGAATCCGGAATCGGCGTTCGGGAAAGAATTTTGGATACGGCGACTTCTCTTTTTTACAAACAGGGGTTTTCGAATACCGGAATGAGACAGATAATTCAAGAGTCCAATTCCGTAGCCGCGAGTCTTTACGATCATTATCCATCCAAAAAAGAATTGGGCCTCGCCTATTTGGCTCGCCAGGAAGAGAAAACTCTCAGCGACCTTCAAGGTTTGATGGATCGTTATCCCGATATGGCCGAATTCTTAAGAGCCTGGGTCATCCTCAAAGAAAAGCAGATTCGTCACGGAGAATTCTTCGGATGTCCCTTTGCCGGATTTGCGAGTCAGGTGATGGACGCGGATCCGGAGTATACCGAATTCTTAAAAGATATCGTCTCGAAATGGACGAGGATGATCAGCGACTATCTACAGAAGGCGATCGGTTCCGGTCAACTCAAACGAAGCATGGACATTCAATACGTAGCTCGGAGAATGTTGATGGCTTATCACGGTTCGGTGACGATGTGGAGAATGACTTTGGAACTTCGTTACATCCGCGAAATGGAAGATTCACTCCGAGAAATCGTCGAAGAATATAGAATTCTCTGAATATACACTAAATTCATTTTTTAGATTCGAATAAATTTTTATTCGAATTATATAATGAATCTCTTTTAAACCTGTTGCATTTTTTTAAGTCGTAGCCTTCCGAAAATCCAAGGTAAAATAACGTTTAGAAATCAATTCCGACTTGAAATTCGATCCGTCGAATGATTCTTTCCCATTCACCGAACAAAATCGAGCGTGCTGAATGAAAAAATACTTAACCTACCAAGACGAAGGTTCTCATAAATTTTGGAGTATCGAAGTTTCCGGAAATACGTTTACCGTTACTTTTGGAAAAATCGGCTCCGCCGGTCAGAGTTCCATCAAAGCATTTCACAATGAAACGGAATGTTTAAAAGAAGCCGAAAAGGTATTCCGCGAAAAGTTGAAAAAAGGATATGTCGAAGCCGAATTTACGGATCAAAAATCGACAACGGAGTCCATTCAAAAATTATTAAGCGATTCATTCTATCGATTCTTGAAGGTGAAAGTTAAAGATTTCGAAGAGTCAAAATACGCGAAAGTCTTTCAGAAAATCAACTGGGAAAAAGAAGCGGGCAAAGTGTTGCAATCCGTACGTTCTTATTGGGGAAAGCTAACGGAAAAAAAGGGAAAGCCAATCGGTATTTTCGATATCCGATGGGATGACGCCGGAACGCAATATTCGATCGAATTCGATTACGACACGGAAAGTAACGATCCCAAGAACGCGATGGAAGAAGGTTGTGTGGAAAACGAACCGGTGATTGACTTTTCGGATCTGATTCGAAACGATTTAAAAGAAGAACCCGAAGATATTTGGGGAACGATGGGCGAGGATTATACGGTAATGCAAGATATTCTTTGCAGAATGTCGACGGAAATCGTTTTACTCACTTTGAAAGAGGATTCATTTCAACAGATAGCAAAACAAACTCCGTATTACCTTATGTTCGCTTATTTTCACGACGATCAGGATTCGAACGTAATCTTTGATAGCTCCGGTAAAATTCGGAATTTACTCTATCCGGAACTTGAAAAGAAAAACATCGATTTGAGTAAATTTTATAAACCGGAATCTAAATCCATGTACGTAGACGATCGAAGTCTCGAAGAAATCCCGGACGGGATCGGAGATTATCAAGATCTGGAAACATTGTCGTTGTATACGAAGGCGGCAAAATTGCCGAATACGATCGAGTCTCTCCGAAATCTCAGGAAATTATCGATTTGCTCCAAGAAAACGACCGAGTTTCCGATTGAAATATGCAAATTAACTAATTTAGAATATCTTTATGTTTATACGGAAAAAATAAAAAAGCTTCCCGAGGAAATTGCCAATCTTGTGAATCTGAATCATTTGGATCTTTCCGGAAATAAACTCAAAGATCTTCCGAGAGGTTTTTCCAAATTGTCTATATTGGAAAAATTGAATCTTGCTGAAAATCAATTCGAAAAAATACCGACCCCTTTATACGGAATGAATTCCATCGAAGAATTGGATATTCGCAATAATCCTTTGTTGAATTTAGAGGGAATCAGCCAGCTTGCGGGTTTGAAAATCATCCGTATGTATTCGATCAGAATTCAAGAGTTAACATCCGAAATCGGTCAACTCAAGAACTGCATGTATTTCACTTTGACGGAAGCGGAAGTCGCGGAAATTCCGAAGGAAATCGGAGATATGGAATCCATGTACAGTCTTGAAATCTCCAAATCAAAAATCCGTTCCTTGCCGGATACTATCGGAAAACTCAAAAATTGTAAGTCGCTCGATCTCCGTAACAATCAAATCTTGTCCTTACCTGATTCGATCGGCGCTTTAGAAAGTTTAGAGCAATTATCGGTTGACTACAATCAATTGACCGACTTGCCTGAAAGTATTTATCAACTTAAAAAACTGAAAGAAATCAGTTTGTGGGGGAATCAGTTTCCATCGGAGCAAAAGGCGAAGATCGTTTCCCGTCTCAAGGAAAATATTCCTGAAATCCAGATCCGTATCGAAAAATGAAGACGAATGGAACGGATCGTAAAATGCGGTGTAAAAATTTTTCACAATCATTTTTCGAATCCTTTCCATTTTAGTAACCAGTCCAACATTCAGAACGAATCTACGTGTATGGAAAAGAAGATTTTACTGACGCTCGTTTCTGTGTTATTCCTATTCACAAGTTGTGCTCCCGTGGACGGCGACGATAAGGCAAAGAAAAAAGGAGGAAAGATGAAATACGAAGTGAACAAATCGGAAGAAGAATGGAAAAAAGAACTCACTCCTGAACAATATAAAATCTTAAGACAGAAGGGGACCGAGATGGCGTTCACCGGCGCCCTCTATAAGAATCACGAAAAAGGAACCTATCTTTGCGCCGCTTGCGGAGCCGCGCTCTTTTCGTCGGAAACAAAATATGAATCCGGATCGGGTTGGCCTTCTTTCTATCAGCCGGCAAAAGAAGAAGCCGTTGAAAAGGAAACCGACTCTAGTCATGGGATGACCAGAACGGAAGTGGTTTGTGCAAGATGTGGTGGGCATTTGGGACATGTATTTCCTGACGGACCAAGACCGACCGGACTTAGGTATTGTATCAATTCTGCATCTTTGAAGTTTAAGAAAGAATAAGAATTTGAAAGCTTCCGGGAAGGGTTCCCGACCCGGAAAAATTCCCGCTCCCGTTTTTTGATTTTCAGCAGTGGCGAAGGGGAAAATAATACCTAAAACCGGAATCCCCCGGGAGCAACTCAATGAATGATCATCTCGCTTACGTATCCGACAATCGCTCCGTCCGCAATCCTATTCTTCAATACTTAGCCGAGATATGGTATACGATTCTCTATCTTTGGCACGCTATCTTAGGAATTTTTACCGAATTAGAAGATTCTCCGGAAGGAGAAAAACGCCCCGTCGTCTTGGTTTCCGGATTCTTAGGAAGAACTCTTTCTTGGGAATCGATGCGTAAACATCTACGAGAGAATGGACATCCCGTGTATGTAGTACCTCTCGGATTTCAGGTGGGAAATATTCGAAGAAAGAGCCAGATCTTAGAGGACTACTTGGTTCAAAAAGATATTAAGGATTGTTATATCGTAGGTCATTCGATGGGAGGTTTGATCGCTTCCGGTCTTACTTATAAAGGAAGAGATCGAGTGAAAAAAATCTTCATCTCCGGAACGCCTGTTCACGGAACGTATCTCGCTTATATCGCTCCGATCTTTATCAGCGCCTGGCAGATGATGCCCGGTTCTAAGTTCCTTCAAGAAGCGGTGGAAATTTTTGGAAAACTACCTAACGTGCAATCCGTATTTTCGAAAAAAGATCAGATTGTGATCCCTTCCGAAAATTCAAGGCTTGGGCATTTCGACGACGTGGAACTTCCGGAGCTGGGACATCTCAATCTTTTCATGGGTCCCTTGGGTATTGAATGTCTTTTTGATCTTATCACGGCCGAAGAGAATAAGGATCCAAAACCGATTCAAAAGAAAGCGGAAGTAGTGAAGTCCGAAACGGAAAGTCGTCGTACTGTTTCCGGTAAAAAAGTTGAATCGACTTCGAATCGGAAATCCGTTTCGAAGACGAAGAAGGCGTCGCCTAAAAAGTCGATCGCCAAAAAGAAATCTCCGGTTAAGAAAAAGAAGAAATAGAGTTTTCTTTTCTGATCGATTTCTTGGAGAATTTCGATCTTTTTTGTTTCCTGCGTTGCACCGTTCTCATTGTCTTTTTCGGATCGTTTTGATATTTTTCCCGAACTTCGTTTAAGCATTTTTTCCGTATTCAAAACTTTCCGGGAAATGATCTCCTTGATTTGATTTTGTTCATTCCAATCTGAATTTGGTAAAGATCGCAAAATTCTTGATCTTCCTTAAGAGCGATTCTAAATTAACTTACATCGAATTTGATTGAACCAAATCACTGTTATAGTCGAGCATACTTGTGGATAAAGATGGGGGAAAGGACACGTGAAAACGAATCTAAAGTTTCTCGATGCCGATACGGGATTCCAATCCGATTGTGGTGATAGTCTTGTCATTCAAGAATCATCCGAATCCCTTGGATGGGACGGAATCGTGCTTGAAATCGGAAGTAGTCCTGAATTCTATCCGGTCAATATCTATACTCCTTATTTTTACTTTGCTTTAGATACTGGCGGCCTTCGTTGGAAGACGCGAAAGAACGGAGTCGATCTGGACCTTCATACCGAAGTCGGTCAGATTTGGATGAATCCTCCGTACGTTCCTTTTACACATTCCATAAAAGAAGAATGTCATTTTACGATCTTAGCAATCGAAGAGGATCGATTGCTCAATGCGACACGAGTTCTTTCGGAGAGGGACAAAAAATCCCTCGTATTTCTCAACACTTACAACGTTGAAGATAACGTTTTAAAACACTTTATCGAACTCTTCGTTTTAGAAATGAGAGCCAAAGGTAGAAACCAATCGTCCTATTTGGAATCTCTCTTGGCGAGCTTTGCGGAATACTTCTTAAAAAATTATTCCAACTATTTGGATGCACCGGATCAGGAGGTATCGAGACTCAGCGAAACCAATCTCGATACGATCAAAAAAATGATCTTAGAAGAAATTTCCGAAAAAATCATGATCGAGGATATGGCCGCAGAAATCGGGATGAGTAAATTTCATTTTCTCAGAGAGTTTAAAAAGACGACCGGGGAAACTCCCTATCAATTCGTTCTAAAAGTTCGTCTCTCCGAAGCGGAAAGACTCTTAATGGAATCGAATAGCAAAATTTCCGATATTGCGTATGAACTCGGTTTTAACGATCAGAGTCATTTCACCAATGCGTTTCGAAAAGCGAAAGGAATCTCTCCGCAATCGTTTCGAAAGAGCAAGATTTTACAAACTCCGGGCAATCGTTTACAAGAATAAAAGTCGAATCTCGCGTATCCTTAACCACAAAGAGGATACTATGAAACTTACCAAACGAATCGTTTTTTTTATAGGCGCGTTGATCGTTGCTTGCGGAAATGAAAATGCGGACAAGCTCCAAATTCAATCAGCGGTAGAAACCGTTTTCAAGAGCGCCGATCAAAGAGATTGGGAAAAACTCAAATCCGTATTCGCGGAAAAAATTTATCTTGATTACACTTCGCTCGCCGGCGGTCAGCCCGCGGAAATCAGCGCGAACAAAGTGATCGACTCTTGGAAAAACTTTCTTCCGGGATTCTATAGCACACATCATCAAGTCGGGAACTTCCAAGTAGAAAAAAAAGGGAATGAAGCGATCGTCAAATTTTCCGGGATTGCATTACACTATCTTCCCGTGGAAACGGGCGGATCGGAATGGGTCGTTACCGGAACTTATGAATTCAAATTGAGGAAAACGGAAAATCGAAATTGGACGATTCATTCCATGAAATTCAATTTGGAACACCAAAGTGGGAATCGGAATCTCGGATCATCTGCGATAGAAAACGTAAAGAATCGTAAAAAATACCCTTCTCACCCAGTCTCAGTCGAGTCTGAACAGATTGTATCAAAGTTTTTTCGTTCATTAGAAAATAAAAATATTCCGGAATTCTTAACTGTTTGGAGTCAAGCCGGAGTCCAAAGAATGCCACTTTCCCCGTCTAACTTTCCGAAAGAACTCGTCGGAATTTCGATGATCAAAAATCAATACTCTGGTCTTCCGGATAATTTTAATTCGATGAAATTCCCTTATAAAATATTCCCCACCGAAAAAGAAAACAAGGTGATCGTTTCCTATTCCGGAACGATATCTTTGAAAGCCGGCGGAGAATACAATAACAACTACGTCGGAATATTCGAGTGGAAGAATGGAAAAATCGAGAAATTCACGGAATATTTCGATCCGGAGATCTTAGAGAAAGCGTTCGGAAAAAAATTACAAGAAAGCTTCTCTGTGGAAAGCGGAACTCGTAAGGTAGAATTTCCGAGCCAAGGATTGAAACTTGTTGGAAAAATTCATCTGCCGGTCGATTTCGATGAAAGAAAAAAATACGTTGGAGTGATCGTAACCGGAAGTTGGACGACAGTAAAGGAACAAATGTCCGATTTGTATGCTCGCAAACTTGCCGAAGAAGGATTTGTCGCGCTTACGTTTGATTTTAGAAATTACGGAGAAAGTGAGGGAGAACCGCGGAATTATGAAAAGCCAGAGCTAAAAATACAAGATATAAAAAATGCCGCTCAGTATATGCAAACGTTATCATATATCAATTCTGTGAACGGATTGGCAATCTGTGCGAGTTCCGGATATGTAGGCGAGGCGTTGGCGAGAGGATTAAAACTGAGGAGAGTTGCATTTGTAGCGCCTTGGCTTCACGATAAGGAGCTGACCGAACTCGTCTACGGAGGTGCGGAAGGCATCAAAAAATTAAAGGAACAAAGCGACCGAGCGGAAAAATTGTACAAACAATCCAACAAAGTAGAATACGTTCCCTCCGTAAGCGCAACGGATCCAACCGCGGCGATGTTCGGTCCGTTCGATTACTATCTCAACGAAAAGAGGGGAAAAATTCGAGAATGGGGAAACCAATTTGCCGTAATGGCTTGGAGAGATTGGTTGGAGTTTGATCCGATTCCGGATGCAAAAAAAATCAAAACTCCGATTCTTTTGATTCATAGTAAGGAAGCCGCGATTCCGAAAGGAGCCGAACGTTTTTACAAGAATTTAAGCGGCGAAAAAGAAATCGTCTGGGTAGAAAAAGCGACACAATTCGACTTTTACGATCAAGAGCCTTATACGACGAACGCAGTCAAAAAAGTCAAGGAATGGTTTTTAAAATAATCGATCGATTCAAATCGAATAAAAAAGCCGCCTTGGAGGTTTTCACCCCGCAAGACGGCTTAAAAGATATTTAAAAATTATAAATTTCTAAATTAGAATCTGTCGTTTTTCGGTTTTGCAACGTTTACTTTTAAGTTACGTGCAAGAACGTTTTTTCCGTCCAGATCTTTGATAGCTTTGTCAGCTTCGTCTTTATTCGGCATTTCAACGAAAGCGAAACCTTTTGATTTTCCGGAATACTGATCGGTTATGATCTTAACAGAATTAACTGCTCCGTGTGCTCCGAAAAGTTCGTTTAACTTTCCTTCAGTGATGTCGTAAGACAGGTTTCCTACATAAATGTTAACAGACATATTTTTCCTCGTGTCGTTATGAATTAGATCAAGTTATCTTGATTTAAAAACAGCATTTCCCGGTATGTTGGGAGGTAGAAAAATTTTAGAGATGCAGGACTTAAAAAGAAGAGCAAACTTTAAGATAGGACTACGTTCAGAAGTTAGAAAATCGATTGAATAACTGGAATTCTTTGTCCATACTATCGGCAGAATTTTCTTTGGCAATACTAATTTCTTAAACTTTAATATTTGTTAGGGGATTCACGAATGAAATTCGAGTCGGAACGGTTGATTTTGAGGGAATGGGAGGAAAGAGATCGTATTCCATTTGCGGAAATGTGTTCCGATCCGCTTGTGATGAAATACTTTCCTTCGATTCTTACGAGGGAAGAATCCGACCGAATCATCGCGAAAGTTGAAAATCACTTTCAAAAGTTCGGATATGGACTTTGGGTTTTAGAAACAAAGCGGAATCGAGAATTTATCGGTTTTACCGGTTTTATGAACGTCGGTTTTTCTTCCTTTTTTACACCCGCTGTCGAGATCGGCTGGAGATTGCATTCTTCCTTTTGGAACTATGGTTATGCGACGGAAGCCGCCAACGCCTGTCTTCGATACGGATTTTCTACGCTGAAACTACCGGAAATCGTTTCTTTTACCTCCGTCCTCAATGAAAAGTCCCGTTCCGTCATGGAACGCATTGGTTTGAAGGAGATCGGATTCTTCTCTCACCCAAATCTTCCGAAAGACCACATTCTCTGCAAACACGTCCTCTACAAAATCTCCGGATCGGAATGGCCAGATATCGAACGGAAATCGACGAGACGTCCTGACTTTGGGTAAGAATCCGGATTTACCGAAACGCTCAAAACTCTTTCAGTCCCATTTCCGGATTCAAATCGAATTCTTTTTTCTCTCCCGGTGATTTTTTTTCTTGCCAAAACGTACACTATTAACTAACGTTGTTCATTAGTAAGCTAACGCCGTTCATTAAGGAGAACGTTATGGAAGTGAAAAATAACTCTTCATCCAACCCGAGAGAAACTCTCGGAGCCGTTCGAGAAACTCTCTCGGATGCGACCTTTGACAATCCTGCCTACAAAGGGATTGGCTACTTCTTCAGAGATTTGTTTTTTTTCGGGCTCGTCGTAGTCCTTCTCTGGAATGTGAATACCTGGTATCTTCTTCCGTTTCTATGGTTTTTTGCGGGTATGACGATCGCCGCGTTGTTTGTAGTCGGGCATGACTGCGCGCACGAAGCACTTTTTAAGAATAAATATCTTCGTTATTGGATCGGTCAGATCGCGATGTTGCCGTCTTTACACGCTTACAATCAGTGGGCCTACGGTCACAATAGAATCCATCACGGACACACGATCAAAAGAGGCGGGGATTTCGTATGGCACCCTGCCACTGCGGAAGAATATTCTAAATTTGGAATATTCAAAAAAATGATGCATCGATTTTTCTGGTCGGCTTGGGGAGGCGGTTTTTACTACATGATCGAAGTGTGGTTAAAGGGAATGGTCCTTTTTACGGCGCCGATGAAAGAAGCCGGAAGAGATAAATGGATCATGCTTTCTTTCGCTTTTCTTTCTTCCGGTTTGGTGTTTTATTTCGGTGGATCGGCGACGGAAGGCGTTTTTGACGCCGGAGCCGGATTTTGGATGTTTACAAAGGTTTGTTTGGTTCCTTTTATCGCTTGGAACTATTTTATGGGAATCACCGTCTATGTGCATCACATTCATTCCGAAATTCCTTGGAAGACGAAGGACGAATGGACTCCTTATTACGGACAAATGAAAGGAACGATCAATTATCATATCAATCCGATCATGAACTTCTTCTTTCACAATATTTTCATTCACATGCCGCACCACGTTCATATGAAAATTCCTTTTTACAATCTTAATCGCGCCCTGGAAGAAATCAAGGCGGTCTATGGGGAGAATGTTCAGGAAAGAGATACGATCTTCGGTGATTATTTCAAATCGACTTCTCGCTGTAAGGTGATCGATTCGGAAACTGGAAAGTGGATGACTTACAAGGAAGCTCGCAATTCTATAGAAAACGAGGAATTGGAAGTAAGTCCCGCATAATTTCTCAATTTGTTTATTTCGAACTTCCTCGAGAGTGAAATTTCGGGAAGTTCGGATGTATCGAATAGGAAAAGATCGCCTTCTTCGTTTTATCGTCGGTGATCTTTTTTCTTTTTGTCGAGATGATAAGTGAGAGCTATCGAAATACAAACACTCAGCTCTTTTGTGGGAATCGGATCCTTTATGTTCAGTAGAATACAACGATTCCCTTCCAATTTGATCTTTTTCGGAAAAAGTTCGCGGAACGTTTCGACAAGATTGGTCTGACAATGAAAAAAAAGAGCGTAGGTATTTTCCATCGATGAGATCCGATCGATCCGGATCGTACTTCCGCTTTTCGTATGCGGAGTCAGATAACTGGGTTGTCCCCATTTTAAGGTTTCTTCCAGATCTCCAACCCCTTCGGTCGTTTTTGCGATTTTGAAGATCAATTCTCTTATACTCAATAATCGTTCTCGAATCTCCTTGGGATAATTCCGGAAGACTTCCGCGACGAGTGGATTTTTAAAGTTTTGGGACATCTGGTTTTGTTTTGCGATCTACGTGGTTCGAAACCGAAAACTCTCCGGAACCGAGGGCGAACCAAAGAATTTTTTATTTCCGATAGAATTCACTAAGATTCTTCCATTGGTTATTGCTTCTTTCTTTTTTTCAAGGATGTATTCCGGATCGTTTTTAAAAGATAAAAAACGGTTCTTTTGGAATTTAGGAATCCGAAATCAATTGATTTTAGTCCTATAGAAGACAACTTGAATCCATTTCCTTACGAACCAATATGAATCTTGAAATCACAAAAATCGATCCGAACAGTACGGAGCTTCCCTTAGAACTCCTGCTTTCCGCCGATCCTTCTATAGAACTCGTGAATGAATATTTGAAACGAGGAATTTGTTATGTAGCCCGCTCGAAAACGGAAACGGTTGGAATTTACGTATTGATTTACACTCGACCGGAAACGATGGAGTTGGTCAACGTAGCGGTCGAAGAGAGATTTCAAGGAAAGGGAATCGGCAAAAGCTTGGTCCTTCACGCGATTTCAAAAGCGAAGGAGTTGAAAATGAAAGTACTGGAGATCGGAACCGGGAATTCGAGTCTTTCCCAATTGGCGCTCTATCAAAAATGTGGATTTAGAATTTCAGGTATCGATCGGGATTTTTTCTTAAAACACTATGCGGAACCGATCTATGAAAATGGAATCCGGTGCACGGATATGATTCGACTCAGCTTGGATCTCTGATTAGGATTCTTCCAGCTTGAGTAATTCCGTTTCAAGGCGATCTATGAATTTCTTGTTACCGGTCAACCCGTAGAGTTGCATGGCACCTTGATAAAGAAATAAAACCTTTTCCGAATATTCAATCGCGGTTTTAGAATCTAAATTTTTCTTTTTCTTCCAGACGGTTTGTTGGAAATAGACGCCGAAACTTTTGTTCCAACGATCCAGTGATTCGAGCACCCTTTTTCTCAATTCGGGTTCATCGTGTGTTTGATTTGAAAAATTGGCGAGCGGGCATCCGAAACGATAGGTAGTCTTCAATCCTCTTTTTAAAAATCGAACCCAGGCCGGAACAAAATCCGCATACTTCGGATATTTTCTCATCATTAATTCCGCCAATCCCAGGATTTCCTCTTCTTGAAATTCCACATAACTTAATCCGAGATCTTTTTTAGAAGGGAAGTAACGGTATAAACTTTTTTTAAAAGCGCCGGCGTCGCTTAATATTTCGTTGATTCCCGTGTTTGTATAACCTCTTTCATAGAAGAGTTTAACGGCGGATTTTAGAATTCGATCCTTTGCCTGATCCGATTTTACCAGAGGGTTTATCATTGTTTCCTTATATTCTCGAAATTCATTTTCGCTTCGAAGTGAGAATCAAAAAGCTTTCAAGATCGTTTCTTTGCAGAAAGGTTTGTGCTGTTCCTCGTCTGGAAGAGGATTCTTTGATTCTTGGGAACGGAATTCCCACTGAAAATTTCGCTTAGAGAAATCTCGTCTAAAATAAAAATTTATTGTATCAGGAGAAACTATAAAATGGTAGACAAAATTGTCTACCATTTTATAGGATAATTAGAGATAGAACAATCGGTCTACCTGAGGAGTTTTTATGGATACCCTGGAAAAAGAAAAAGGTCACGAAACGCAGATCAAACTTTTTACTCATACATTAAAGGTCAGATGGGTGGATTTGGATGAAAACGGACACGTCAATAACGGAATCTATCAGAGTTATTTTGACGAGGCTCGTAGAGCGGCATTCGAAGAATCGGGATTGGATATGAACGATCTCCGGAGTCGTCGGATCGGTCCGGTGATTTTGAAAGCCGAATTGGAATACAAGGCGGAGCTTAAATATCCAGAAATCGTAAAACTTTCAACACGATTTGAAGCTCAGAAGGGGAGTCGAGTTCTTGTCATTCAAGATCTTTATCGGGAATCCGACGGCGCGCTCATTTGTTCCGCTAAATTTTACGGTTTGTTTATGGATTTAAATAGAATGCGTCCTTATAAAGTATCGGAGGAAGAGGCGAGTAAGCTGGCAAGCCATTCGGTTTGAACATTTCAAAAAGAATCCGTTCCGTTTTTTAGTTGGAATTGATATATAGCTAATTCGAAACGATTTCTTTTCGGAATTGTTTAAAAACGATTCGCTTGTTTTATGCCGATTTCGATCAGGGTTGGGAAAGGATCGAGCCGATTCGGATTACTTTCTTTCCTCGCCCGTAACGATTCTTTTATTATTTCTTAGAATATTCCATTTATGGAATGTAAGAAGAATTCCACCAAGGATCAAGTATTCTAAAAAGCGGATTCCTAAGATTTTCGGCAATGGGATTTGAGTTTTTTCTTTTCCATCGGAAGTGGAACAAGTAAAAACCTGAGTCATATCCGTTCTTTCCGGAAGAGGATGACTTACTTGGACCGTCCTCACTGGCCTTGTCCCATCCTGACAGACCAATTGTAATGGGAGATTGTAAAGGTAGTTCCCCGGCTGATCGATTGCGACGCCCATCAAAGAAAAGAAAACGATAAAGATTGCGTTCGCCGGCGGACCGAATTGAGACTTCGCAGAGGATCGGGCGCCGAAAAAACCACCGATTAGCAGGAGAAAACTTGCAAAACCTTCTACTTTGGAAATCGCGTTGATCAGTAAAATCGGAGCGAGAATGATCGCCCCTAATCCGGATAGAATGATAAAAATCCAACCAATGGTGCCTAACTTTCCAAATTTTTGAAAAATAGAACTGGCGGAGTCGATCGTTTTCACGTTGGGTCCTTTTCTATTTCCGCATTGTGCACAGTTTTGTAAGTCGATTGGATTTTTGTATTCGCAGTGATGGCAGATCCATTTCATCCGGTTTATTTTGAGAATCCATTTTAACGTTCGTATGACACGCGCAAGATCTTTTCTGGAAGGACTTCGGGAATTCTCCCCCTTTGAAAATAATAAATGCAAGTTATCATCTGCGGTCAATTTGCAAATCCATATCTGTTTTCTTTAGATATGATTCAAAAGATTCTTACCTTAGCGCTCGTTTTTCTGATAGGTTCTGGCTGTAACCAGAAGAAGAGTGAGTTAGAAGATTTACTTCCATTCTTATTGCTCATCCAACCGGACCGAGCGGAGAATTATGATCGTGACGTGGAGATCGTTACTCATACGGAAATGTCCGGCTCGATTACCTGCAATACAACGTATGCACAAGAAGATGTGGATCATTATTCGATCCTTTTGCGGGCTCAAATAGCAAAATATCCACGTGGTTATTGGATTAAGGCAAAGGTAGAGCGGGTGATACTTTGCTCGAATTTATCCGTCGGCGGTATGGCTATTGGAGGAACAATGGATCCTTTTGCCAACAGAATTTATTTGAATGTAAATTCTGGAATTGCGGATGGGACTTTGGACAATTATCTAGTTCGGTCCATCCATCACGAGATGACTCATAACTTTGATTTTGCATTGCGTGGTTTATTGATGGACGTTCATTCTGATTGGGTAGCGCTCAATTCGGTCGGCTATGCAACAAACGTGGATTGGGCTTCTCCGGCTTTGCTTCAGTTTAACAATCCGGTTCCCGGATTTGTCACAATGTACGCAACCTCCAATGTTGCCGAGGATTATGCGGAAGTAAGTTCCGGACTGATGGGTCCTCAATCAAATTATGAATCTCTAATGCAAATTTGTCAAACGGACCCGGTAGTAGGGGCGAAAGTTAGATTGATGATTTCGGATATGAAACGATTTTGGCCTTTCCCTAAAACAGAGGGAACATATTGGAAAAATCAGTTAGAGATGACTTTTTGTCCATGAAAGGCTTTCGTTTCTCACTTTTATCATTGCAGTCGAAACTGAATCTTCGTTCCCTATCGAATCACATAAGAAATGAAGTCTTGACAATCCGTTTGTGACGAATTCGTTCCGTTCCGTGTATGGAAGACGAGGATTAAGATTGAAATCCGAAATCGGTTTTTAAGAGATGGGTCCTTGGGTTAGTACAAATATATTAAAATGAACTGACAATTTAGAAAATATATCCGAATTAAATTAAAGAAGAATCGATTCTAGTGTATAAGAATATTCTATAATTCTAAAATAAATTTATTCGATAAGGGAGCCGAATCGTTCTCGACTTTCACGGACCAATTCTTCCGCCAATTGGGACAAACCGGGCCGAATGGATTTCTTATGACAAAGAAAGAATTTTCTTTCGGCTATAAGTTCTTGGATCGGAATCATTCTTAGTTTGGAGGAAAGGCTGTATTCGGATAAAAATCCGATTCCAAGACCTGCCTCTACACTTTTGATTACCGATTCCACACTTCTGAGTTCCATTCCGATTTTAGGTCGAAACTCTTTGCCTAAAGATCGTATTTTTTTCTCGACTGCTTTTCGAATTGCGGATGCAGGATGAAAGAATACAAAAGATTCCTCTTTGATGTCCTTGAGAGTTTGTTTTTTCTTTTGAAAGATGGGATGGTTTTTGGGTGCAACGGGAACAATTCTATCCGAAAGAAATTCCCTGGAAATGAGTCCGTGCTCGTCGACAGGACCGGTAAGAATACCCAAATCCACTTCGTTTAATAAAATCGCCTCTTTTGTTTCCAAAGAATCTCCTTCTCTTACCGAAAGAACCAGATCGGGATGATCCTTTTTTATTTTTTTTAGAATCTCAGGAAGAATCCATGCAGAAACGGTGCCTCCTGCGGAAATCGAAAATTCTCCGGAGAGTTCTTTGCCTGGTTCTTTCATTCCGGATCTTAATTCGTCCCACAATTCTTTCATCCTCACCGCGTAGGTCAGGAATATTTCTCCTTCGTGAGTCAGTCTGATTTGCCTCGGGCCTCGTTCGAAGACGAGAGAGCCTAATTCTTTTTCTAAAAGAAAAATTTGGCGTGAAAGCGCCGGTTGTGTCAGTCCCAGTTTTGACGCGGCTTTTTGAAATGTTCCTGCGTCTCGAATTTCCAAGAAGTATCTTATCTGTCTGAATTCCATTCCATAATCAATGTATAACTTTTAGTTATAATGTCAATCAATCCTATTTATTTGCATTATGCATTTGTTTCTGCTATCGTTTTTATCGGAGGCAGTTATGGCTGGAAAAACATTGTATGATAAAATTTGGGACGCAAGAGTTGTCGCAAAAGACGGGGAGGAGGATATTCTTTACGTCGACAGGCATCTTTTGCACGAAGTCACTTCGCCGCAGGCATTTACGGCTCTTAGGGAAAAGGGAAGAACGGTTCGGAAGAGAGAAAAAACTCTTGCGATCATGGATCATAACGTTTCAACGAGAAATCGGGAATGGGACGGTGCGGGACCCATTTCAAAAAAACAAATGGAACTTCTTTCCGAAAATTGTATGGATTTCGATATCGAGCTTTTGGATATAAATCATCCCGATCAAGGAATCGTTCATGTGGTCGGTCCAGAGATGGGACTTACGTTACCCGGAACAGTCATTGCATGCGGAGATTCGCATACTTCCACGCACGGCGCATTCGGAGCGTTTGCTCTCGGTATTGGAACGAGCGAGATCGAACACGTCTTGGCAACGCAGACGATTCGTTTAAAAAAATCAAAGAATCTTTTGGTTCGTATAGAAGGGAAATTTCCAGCGGATGTCACAGCAAAGGACGTAGCGCTTTTTCTGATCGGAAAGATCGGTACGAACGGAGGTCAAGGATACGTTATTGAATATTCCGGCGAAGCGGTTCGCGGACTTTCCATGGAAGGGAGGATGACCCTCTGTAATCTTTGTATCGAGGCCGGGGCGCGAGCCGGTATGATTGCGCCGGATGAGACCACGTTCGAATATTTGAAGGGAAGAGATTATGCTCCGAAGGGAGCAGAGTATATAAAAAAAGTAGAATATTGGAAAACTTTAAAATCGGATTCAAACGCGGTTTTCGATAAAACGATTGACTTGAATGCAAGCGATGTTTCTCCGATGGTTACCTGGGGAACCAATCCGGGGCAGGTCGTCCCGGTGACATCTTCGGTTCCCAATCTGGATTCTTTTCCAGATCAGGAAGCCAAGACTGCCGCGCGCAGATCCTTGGAATATATGGGTTTGTATTCGGGACAATCGATGCGTTCAGTCGGAGTAGATAAAGTATTTATCGGATCTTGTACGAACGCACGCATAGAAGACATCAGAAGGGCGGCTCAAGTTGCAAGAGGAAAGAAGGTTTCGGTTAACGTGCAGGCGATCGTAGTTCCCGGATCTGGGAGAGTGAAACGTCAGGCGGAAGCGGAAGGGTTGGATCGTATTCTTATGGATGCGGGTTTTGAATGGAGATTACCGGGTTGTTCAATGTGTCTTGGCATGAATGACGATTTTCTGAAACCGGGAGAACGGTCCGCTTCTACTTCCAATCGGAATTTTGAAGGAAGGCAAGGAAGAGGAGGAAGAACCCACCTCGTCAGTCCTGAAAGCGCTGTCGTCGCGGCTATCTTGGGTAGATTCGGAACTATCTCAGAATTAACGGAGGAAAAAAGATGAGTCATTCATGGAAACGACACAAGGGAATTGCGGTTCCGCTTTATAGAAAAGATATCGATACGGATCAGATTCTACCAAAACAATTTATGAAGAAGGTAGAACGTACGGGATTCGGCAAACATCTTTTCCATAATTGGAGATACTTGGACGAACACGGAGAAATGGAAAATCCAGCTTTCGTATTCAATGAAATGAGATACCGAAACGCTTCTGTTTTGATCTCGGGTGAGAATTTCGGGTGCGGATCCAGCAGAGAACACGCGCCGTGGGCTTTATCCGATTTTGGATTTCGTGCGATCATCGCACCGTCTTTTGCGGATATATTCTTCGGAAATTGCGCAAAGAATGGAATCGCTCTGATCAAATTGTCCCTTAAGGAAGTGGAAGAGATCTTGGCTTACGTAGAGGGAAAGGAAGGTGCGGAAATTGAGGTCGATTTAGAAACGTTAGTCCTCGTTGCCGGAGTAATAAAATATAACTTTAAACTTTCTGAATCTTTAACGGAAAGAATCAAAAACGGCTGGGACGACATCGATCTTACCATGAAATTCTTACCAAAAATTGAAGAATTTGAATCTTCTCTCTTTTAGAAATTCAGGAACCTTTCGCATTTTTTATCGGATGCGGAAGGATTCTTACGCTATCTCAATCGGAAAAGAAAAAAATCGTACTCTATTTTTGTAAAAGAAAGAGAACCTGTTTTGAAAAGAGAGGTCTTACTTTGCTTTTCAAGCTCTATGTTTTGCAATAGTGAACACTGTCCGGTTTGTGAAAGAGGAGTGATATGTCATTTTATAAAAGCATTCTTTGAGTAAGTGGAAACTCTTTTATTTTTCTATAATATCGAATCTACTTCTATCAAATTGATAAATCGAAAAAAACGAGTTGAGTCCTTTTTTTGGATTATAAAAATTTGATTATCATGAAAGCCAAAGATTTAGCGAAAACCCTCGGGTTGGAATTAAAAGGAAACGGCGAGCAGGAAATCATCGGCGTCGGCGATATCGAAAATCATTCTCCTGTTCAAGCGGATAAAATATATTATTTCGAAGCGAAGAAATATCTCAGCTCGAACCCAAAAGCAAAGCAGGTTCAGATGGCGTTGACGATTGCCCCCTTAGCCTCGGAATTTCCTTCCGCCTTGATTGTCCCCGAGGGAGAAGCGAGATTAAAATTTATCGAGTTACTTTCTCTTTATGAGAAAAAACCGAAGTTTGCATCTTCGATTTCCGAGAAGGCAAGTATTCATCCGAGTGCAAAGATCGGGAAGAACGTTACGATCATGGATTTTGCGGTGATTCAAGAGAATGCAGAGATCGGAGATGGATGTCAAATTTTTCCCAACGTTGTCATCGAAAGCGGCGTGAAGATCGGCGAGGGAACGATTCTTAAATCAGGGGTGATCGTCGCCTACAATTGTATATTAGGAAAACAAAATCTAATTCATCCGAACACCGTGATCGGCGCCGATGGTTTCGGTTTTTATGATAAGGCCGGCGTTCGTTATAAGGTTCCTCAAATTGGAATTTCTGTTATCGGAGATTACGTCGAGATGGGCGCTTGTTGCACCGTAGATCGCGCGACGATTGAAACAACTTCGGTCGGGAACCACACAAAATTCGACGATCATGTTCATATCGCTCACAACTGTAGAGTTGGAAACTACGTGTATATAGCCGGTGGAACCGTTCTTGCCGGCTCCGTCACACTGGAAGACGGAGTCATCATGGGCGGACAAGCCGCTGTCGCGGAGGGAATCACTATGAGGAAGGGTTCGATTCTGATGGGAATGTCCGGACTCACCGAAGACAGCACCGAAAAAGTAGCGTATTTCGGAATTCCCGCCAAACCCGCGTTAGAGATGCATCGAATTCATTCTTCCATGTCGAAGTTACCCGAGCTCGTGAAAGAATATCGAACTCGAAACAAAGGCTGATGCAACTTTTCCTTTAACAAAAACCATCTTCTTGAATCGGAAGCTCGTTTTCGTTAAATCGAAGAATACAGAAGTTAGGATTGTATCTGATTTTCAATTTCCGAGATTGGTAAAAGGGGCTACTCCTTTATGCAATCCGCCACTAGCACAAAATTCTATTTCTTATTGGTGATCTCCATGGTTTCTTGGGGTTTCGCTTGGCCTTCCGCGAAATTAATCGTTGCCGATCAACATCCAAACGTAATTATTTTCTGGAGATTCTTAGCCACCGCGGTTTCCTTGTTTCCCGTCGTTCTCTGGAGAAAGGAATCCTTTCGTTTACCGAGTTATCGAATTTTTTTACAAGTGGGCATCGGTGGAATCCTTTATACGGTCTACAACCAGTTCTTTTTTCTGGGACTGAATAACGGACTGGCCGGAGCGGGCGGAGTGCTCGTGACTACGATGAATCCAATTTTTACTTACGTTCTCGTTCATTCGTTTCAAAGAAAATTGCCGGCGGGTAGGGAAGCGGTCGGTCTGGTTCTGGGACTTGTGGGGGGTTGTATCCTTCTTCAGATTTGGAATTTGAATTGGAATTCTCTATTTCAATCGGGAAATATTTTCTTTCTCCTTTGCGCGTTTAGCTGGGCGTTCTTGAGTATGAATAGTCATAGCACGGGTCAGACCATTTCTCCTTTAGTCTATAGCTTTTATGTATTTTCGATCGGAACGGTTCTTGATTTTTTTCTCGCAATTCCCTACGGAGTTACAAAGGCACTTTCGGCAAGTGCCGGATTTTGGATTCAAATTCTTTATCTTGCCGTGATATCGACTACGTTCGGAACGACCGTTTATTTTTTTGCCTCTTCGAAGTTGGGTTCTAGGGTCGCGAGTTCTTTTATCTTTCTCGTTCCGGTTACGGCGCTTCTGGGGAGTTGGATTTTCTTGGGCGAAATTCCGAGTTACACGACCATAGTCGGAGGTTCGTTTGCGGTTCTCGCCGTTTTTCTTTTAAACCGAAGTAAGCCGGAAGAAAAAAAGATCGAGTCTTGAGAACCGGTTTCTCTGCCGCGAGATATTCTTATAAATAGCAAGGAACAAAAATAAAAAGGTGAATTCTTTCCACTTTTTAGGCGGTTTTTTGCCCGGAGAAACGAATCGATCCCGATTGTGGAATGCACGTTGTTTGAAAGTCATCCCCCATTTCCTCTTCGAAAATAGAAAGTGCAGGATTTTTGGGTTCAGGAAAGAAATTCCAACTTGAATCTTTTTTGTTTAAGATAAGAATCGGGAATCTTTGGAATGAAATCGTTTCAAAAAATTTAAATTAGGAAAACTTAATTTAATATGATCCCTGTCTTCGAAGCGATTGCACTTAACCCCAACGACTCTGATAGTAATGATTTCCGGAAGGTGCGATTTCAAAACCTTCCGGATGTTCGACGACGAGGCTGGATTCTTTGAGATCTTCCAAATGAGGTCTCAATTGATGCGCGGATTTTGCAGTGTTTACTTCCAGATCCCCCATTGTGATCATTCTTCCTGATTGAGAAGCGTGATAGATATCCTGAAAGATTTGTGTGGAGAGGGGATTCATAACGAAGCGAGCCATCCCTACCTTTCGAGTGTAACTCGCCTCGTGTCAAAGCGTTTTTATTTTTCCAAGCAGAAACCGGAATATTTTTTCAAAGAATCTTCCGCCTGGATCGCGGAATCCATATCCCCCAAAAAACGATAGATCTCGATTACGGACTGGATACTGGTCACCGCCTGACATGTCTTTCCGATTCTAAATTCCGCAATCGATTTCAAATACAACGTAAGCGCATATTCCTTACTTTCTTTTTCTCCTAGTCGATCTTGGATCGACAACGATTGATCGTAGAAACTGATTGCGGTTTTGTAATCCCGAAATTTCTGCTTGATTGCGCCTAACGTGCTAAGTTTTGTCGCGAGTTGTTTCAGATTCTCCGGAGAATACCGGTTCCATTCTTCCTCGATTTTAAGGATCTCGGATTTTGCGAAGTTCTCTTCCGAAGAAAATGCCTTCTCTTCTTTTTGTTCCACGGAATACTGAATTTTTGAGGGAGCTTTCGTTTCTTTACGAATCGAATTCTCCGTCTTTTGTTTTTGAGCTTTGGTTTCTTCCGAAGATTCTTCAAAATAAACGAATCGGCTTTCGGATTCTTCGGAGAACAAGGGTTCTTCGAGAAAAGCGAGAAGAAGAATCGTAAAAGAAATCCTCTTTGTGTTCGGTTTCATCTTACTGATTAGAATGCAAGATCCGAGAAGAATTGCAAGGGTCCTGTTTCATTTTCGCGTTAGCGATTGCAAAGAGATGTTAAGAATGTATTAGAATTCGAATTTTTTTTCCGATTTTGTTTGCCTGAGCGGAAACAGAAATTCTCTCCTCATTTCTGTTTTAGTTTTTTTATATAATCCGTCTATTTTCCAAGAAAAAGAATGGAAAAGGAATCTTCTCTAGTGGATAATCGTGAGCCTATGCGCAAAAAAAGCCACATGCCTGAAACAAGAAATCCAACCGAATTGGAAGAGTTTCTTTCGAAAGAAATGGAAAACCCGGCGTTCGACGAATGGCTCACCGAGCTCGCGGATAAGGCGATCGAAAACGATAAGTTTGTGTGGAGTTTTTTGTACCAGGTGATGAGGGATGCGGATTCCGGAAGACTTTCCTGGGGTTATCATAAGAGGCTTCTTTCCGGAGTGGTTCAGATTCTTTCCAGGGTCGGAGATAGTCGCGCGTATCGGGCCATCATCAATTACGTAAAATCATTGGACCGTCAGATTCCGATCGGAGCCTTGGAATTGATCACGGACTTGCTTCCTTCCTTTAAAGAAGTAGACGCGGACGAGATTTTAAAAATCGCCGCGACGCCGGATCCTCTCAAATCCGCATTTGGGATTCTCGCTCTTTTTCAGTTGATCGTTCAGGATAAACTTCCTTCGGATCGTGTCGAAGAGACGAAAACGTTTCTCAAAGGTTATAAGAATTACGCCTATTATCTCGAGTCCGTCATCGAACAAGCGTTGGACCATTTAGAGAACGAAGATTCCAATATCCTTACTTTTTTTGAAGGAATCGCCGTTTAATCAAATCGTCGCCTTTCGAATCTCTTTCGAATAGTTTAGAATCAGAATCGGGTCTTCTGTAAGTCTCGATTCTTTTTTATTTTAAGGGAATTGAATTTCGGTTTAAAAAGAATTCGACCGGATTTCGAGTTTTCTTTATCCTTTGCAAAAACATTCAAGAATATTAGGAGAATAGAATGAATCTTGCGCTGAAGGTGGTTCAATTTTTAAATCGGTTTTCGATTCTATATCGAATTGGCGGCGTCGGTCTGAGCGCCTTCGTCATTTTCGGAATTGCCGTTCCGGATATGAAGTTTCATTCCGCAAAAGATCATAAAACGGAATTTACTTTTGTGGAATTCGTTTCCACACCTGCGGATCGGATTCCGAGATATATCAAGATCAAAGACGGTGTGGTTCCCGCCAATAACTACGTGATCTCCACTAAAAAAGACCGACTCCAACACATTACGTATCCTGTCGCCACTCTCGATCAAGCCGGATCGAAACACGTGAAGGTGATCGTGAAAGACAGCGCCGTGACTCAGGAAGAATTGGATAACGGGACCTATTTTTCTTCTCCCGAATTCGCGATCGAGGGAAGGTTCAACGATACATCCTTGGATAGCGAGTCCGAAAAAATTTATAAGGACATGGGTTATGTTCTGGATACTCCGATCTATTTGATCGAAAGAGGAAGCGAGCCGCTTGGTTTTTTTCCAGCCTTGGGTCTTGCAATTCTCGCATTGATTTTCGGAATTTTCGCGGCGGCTTCTTTATTGCCGGAATCCGTTTTATCAAGATTTCTTCCACAATAGACTTAAAGAGTCTCGGAACGAAACTGTGATTCCAGAAATTCGGAGAAGCGAAGAATTCGTTTCGGAGCTTTTTCTCCGGAAGGAAATAAAAGACAAACCGATGTTTCGGCCTTCCAATGGAGATTTGTAAAGATCCTCTTTAGTTTTCCAGTTTCGACTTGTTCTTCTACGTCCCAAAAAGATCGAAAAAGAATTCCGGATCCTCCCCGTGCCACGTATTCCACGAGGAAGGATCCGTTGTTGGATCGGATGCCTCTTTCTCCCGATATTTCGGAGATCTTTTTTTTCAACTCGGGAATTCTTACATTGGCTTGTTCGTCGACGAAAAGAATGGAATGATTTTCCAAATCGGAAAGACGGGAAGGAGTTCCTACTTTTTCTAGATAGCTCGGAGAGGCGACTGCGACGATCCGATTGGGTAAAAGAATTTTACAACGTTCTCCCCGAATCGGTTTCATGATTCGAATTCCCAGATCGAAACGATCTTCGATCAGATTGAATTTTTCGTTTCCGAATACCACTTCCAATTGGATCTCCGGGTGTTGATTTTGAAAGTTCGCGATCATGTTCGGTAAGACTCGAGTCGCAAACGGAGCGGGTGCGGTGATTCTTATTTTTCCCTTGAGTTCTTTTTCGAAAGCGGCTTCCTTTTCCGCCGTTCGAAGTTCGGAAAGAATTTTCTCGTTTCGAAGTCTGAATCGATTTCCTGCATCCGTGAGTCGAATCGTTCTTGTCGTTCTTTCAAAGAGTGTGACTTTGAGCACTCTTTCCAGCCTCGAGATTCTTTTACTGATCGTTGGAAGCGAGGCCCCGGTTCTTCTCGCCGCCTTTGCAAAATTCCCCTCCGCACAAACCGCTTCGAACAACTCGAGATCCAAAATACTTTCGATATTCATTCTTTCCATTTTAGAAAGAATCTCTTTCAAATTCAAGCCATTGTAGAAAGAATGAATCCGGGTTAGAATCTTCCCAAAAGAGAAAGGAGAATGTTTTTATGAAAGCGATGATCATCCGTCGTTTCGGCGGCCCAGAAGTTTTTGAGGAAGGGGAGGTTGCGAAACCGAAACTTCTTCCGGGTCATGTTCTTATCAAAGTCAAGGCCACGAGCGTCAATCCGGTGGATTATAAAATTCGAAAGTTCGGACCTCCGATTGCGCCGGCGTTTCCTGCGGTTCTTCACGGGGACGTTTCCGGAATCGTCGAGGAGGTTGCGGATAACGTTTCCGCTTGGAAAAAGGGAGACGAGGTCTTCGGCTGTGTGGGAGGTCTTGTAGGAACCGGGGGCGCTTTGGCGGAATACATTCTCGCGGATGAACGATTGATCGCCCTAAAACCGAAAAATCTGAACTTTGTGGAATCGGCGGTTCTGCCTCTGGTTTCCATCACGGCTTGGGAAGGTCTTTTCGAAAAAGGGAATCTCCAAGCTGGAAATAAGATTTTGATTACCGGTGGAGCAGGGGGTGTCGGTCATATCGCGGTGCAACTTGCCCGTTGGGCCGGAGCGAGAGTTTTTGCGACAGTAACGGAACCGGTGAAACGGGAACTCGTCTTAAAACTCGGCGCGGAGGCTGTGAGCGGAAGATCGGAATCTGAGATTCAAAAAAGAGCTCTCGAGCAGTTCGGTTCTTCCGATTTCGATCTTGCTTTGGACACGGGTGGAGGAAGCGGTTTTGAAACGGCGATCGCAATGGTAAAGAGAAAGGGAAAAGCGATTACAATCAACGCCTCTGGAACATTCGACTTAGGGAAGGCGCATTCGAAAAGTTTGGACTTAGCGGTCGTCTTTATGTTGATTCCTCTTTTGCACAATGAAGGAAGAGAAAAACACGGATTGATTTTGAAAGAAATTTCCAGACTTGCGGAGGCAGAGATTCTGAAACCGGTCGTGGACCCGGAAATTTTTTCTTGGAGAAAAATCGGAGAGGCTCATAAAAAATTGGAAGAGGGAAGAAGTTTCGGAAAGATCGCGGTTGTCATCGATTGAATCGTTTTGCATTCCGTTGAGAGAGTAAGAATGCGATCGGATGAATCGAAAAACGATTGAAGCAAAACTGCATTCGGATTTAAACTCTTCTCGAGAAGGTATCATCCATGCAACCGAAACTTTTGATTCTATTTTTCATTCTTGGGATTTTGTTTCCGATCGCAGGCACGTTTGCGAAAGGAAGTTTTTACGATTTTAAGGTAAAGGACATTAAGGGGAATGAAGTCCCTCTCTCAAAGTATAAAGGAAAAGTCGTCCTGGTCGTGAATGTCGCTTCGAAATGCGGGTATACGTATCAGTACGATCATCTTGAGAAGGTTTATAAAAAATACAAGGATCAAGGATTTGTGGTCGTAGGCTTTCCCGCGAACAATTTCGGAAGTCAAGAACCTGGTTCGGACAAAGAGATCGAAACGTTTTGTAGAATTCAAAAAGGAGCGAGCTTCGATATGATGTCCAAGATTTCCGTAAAAGGAAAGGACCAACATCCGCTCTATCAATATCTTACTCAGAATTCTCCGAACCCAGGAGACGTTCAGTGGAATTTCGAAAAGATTCTCATTTCCAAGGACGGGAAGATCGAAGCGCGTTATCTTTCGGCGGTAGAGCCGGATAGCGTTGAAGTCGCTCAAAAAATCGAATCCCTTTTGAAATAAGCGGTTTTTTTGAAAACAAAAGTAAACTTTCAGAGCGGGGTTTTGGGTTCGATTCTTCTTGTGTTAAGTTTTTTTTCCGTCTTTTCGGAAGAAGTTTCGAAGACGGAAGGACTTCCGCCACAGCCCGAGATCATCCAAAAAGGATCTACTTCGACGAACGTCGATCCCGAAGTGATTTTTAATTCATTCAAAAATTATGATATTTTAATCTTTGGCGAAGAACACGACGATACTGTCGGCCACAAAATCCGGTTGGATTGGTTTAAAAAAATATCCGCTTCGAACGAAGTCGTTCTTTCTATGGAGATGTTGGAGCGAGATCAACAGAAAACCTTGGACGAATACCTGAACGGGCAGATCGGTGAAAAGGCGTTTCTCAATTCTCTCAAACTCTGGCCCAATCATCTTAGGGATTATCATCCATTCTTACAATACGCAAAGGAACGGAAAATTCCCGTGATCGCTTCCAACGTTCCGAGAAAATACGTGAATTTGGTTTCTTCTTCGGGGTTGGAAACTTTGTTTCCGTTGCGTTCGGTCTTTTTACCTCCGAAATATCTGATTCGAAAATTCTCTCAAGAAGGATATGAGACCAAGATCAAGAACACGCTTCAAGGTCATCCCGGCGCGAATTCCGATGATGCAATGTTACGAAGATTTATCGACGCGCAATATCTTTGGGATACGGGGATGGCCGACGCGATCGCAAACGCGTTTTTGACCCGTGGTAAAAAGGTAGTTCATATCAACGGAAGATTTCATAGCGACGACGGTTTCGGGGTGACTCATCGTCTTCGGGAGCTCGGTTTTCAGGTTCTCACCGTTTCCATGTTTCCGCTCGGAGTCGAAGAACCGATTCCCCCTGGAGCCGTTTCCGGGAACGATTTCACCGTCGTTACGGAAAGGAAAGAAAAAGAGAATTAAGTGCTTGTCTGGATCTTGAAGATCCTCCGACAATTAAGAGGATGATGGAGACAGGGATTCAAACTCTAAGAAGTCCTCGATTTCTTTGCCCTGAGTGCGGGACCGCGTCCCGATTGCCGGAAGGAGTTCCCACCGGTTCCGTCTTCCGACTGACCTGTTATCAATGCGGTCATAAGGCTTTGGTGAGAATGGAACCTCCCCCTCCACCCTTGTCGCCCAGAGAACCGATCGTTTCAGCTCCAAAAATCAGTCCTTCGAAGCCGACCGAGCCTCCAAGAAGAGAAGAGCCTCTTCGAAACGCGGGAACTCCCGCGAATGCAACTCCACAAAAAGATCTCGAACCCACGGGGCCCGGGTTTTTAGAAAGAATTTCTCATTCTTTGGAAGAGTTTCGAGCTTCACTGAGCTCAAAAATGCGGGAACTCCGCGAAAAGTTCGGGGAATCACGGAACGCACCGACTCCGGATCCTCTCTTCGGCGAGGAACGCCCTTTGCTTCGTCGGGAAAAAATTGCGTTCGAAAAAAAGCCATTCTTCTCCGTCCGTCGGGAGATCGAAGAGGGAAGTCAGCCTCGGATCAAAACCTTGGCCGAAAGACTTCGGGATCAGATGTCTTCGCATCGTCTTCGACTTCCGAACTTCGTCCTCCTTTCCGCCGGCGTCGTCATCTCCCTTCTTCTTTTGGGGATGATCGTTTTTTGGGTTGGGGTCATTTCCCGAGAGTCGGAACTCCAACAGATGATTTCTCTTTTTTACAATCACCAACCTTCCGTGATCTACGATCGGGATGGGAAGAAAGTCTCGGAGATTTTCGCAAAGAAGACCAGTAATTTGGAATGGGACGCGTATCCGGAAAATCTTAAGAAGATCGTTCTTCTTGTGGAGGATAGAAGATTTTTTTCCCATAGCGGAATCAATTACCTTTCCATTGCGAGAGCGATTCTTGTAAATATCACAAGTTTTCGTTTTAAACAAGGCGCTTCCACGATCACACAACAGCTCGCGAGAATTCTCCTCGACGATCGTGAAAAAAGTCTGGTGAGAAAGATCAAAGAAGCGCAACTAGCCTTTGCGCTCGAATATACATATGAGAAAAAGCAAATATTCTTATATTATCTAAATAACGTCTACTTGGGGCACGGAGCTTTCGGTTTTGCGAGCGCCGCAGAATTTTATTTTAAGAAGAATCCGAACGAACTTACAACCGAAGAGATGATCGTTCTTGCCTCCTTGGCTTCGGCACCGAACCGATATTCTCCTCTGAAAAATCCGGATCTTTCGAGACAGAGGGTCAATGCGATCATTCATTCTTTTCGGGAAGACGAAATTCTAAAAGAAAATCCGAAAACGAAGTTGGACGAACTCTATCTTTCCTTTCACATGCGCTCTCCCGGTGAAACCGTCTTCGGGAATCGAAGGGACCATTCTCCTTACGTGACGGAACACGTTCGTAAATTCTTAAATTCCCTTTATCCGGATTCAAATATTTATGAGACCGGAGGATTTTCGATCTATACTACGATCGCAGAACCGGTTCAGGCGGAACTCCAGAAGATCGTAAAAACGTACGTCGACAATGTTCAAAAAAACGGCCTGGTTCGTAAGACAAAGCTTACGGATAACAAGAATTCCAGTGAAACGGCGGTCTTTCGAAAATACGTGCAGGATCTTTCTCCAGCGCTTGAACTCTTTATGGATACGGATTCTTTTTCGGGTTCAAACGAATCGGGGCTCCAAGTTGCGTTAGTCGCCGTTGATCCGTCCACGGGTGAAATTCTATTGATGCACGGCGGTTCCGAATTTAAGGCGGACAACCAATTGGATCGAACCACAGGAATGAAACGCCAGACTGGCTCGTCTATAAAGCCGATTCTCTATTCCGCCGCGATTGAAAACGGCCTGATTACGGCTTCTTCTCGAATTTTGGACGCGCCTCTTATCTATAGAAATCAAACCGGAAACTGGATGCCGGAGAATATCGGAAATCAATACGACGGTGATATCAGCGTTAGACAAGCTTTGGCTAAGTCCAAGAACACAGCCGCGGTTCAGATCGCGGAAAAGCTCGGAATTTCCAGAATCCAAGAATTCTTTCAAAAATTTTTCTTCCCGGATTCCAAGATGCTTCAATCCAGATTTAGGGGTGACCTTTCTCTTGCACTCGGGTCATTAGAGATTTCACCTCTTGAAATGGCTTCGGCTTATTCGGCCTTCGCGAACGACGGTTCGATCAAACGCCCTTATCTCATCCAGAAGATAACCGATCGTTCGGGAAAAATCATCTTTGAAAGAAAGGCGACGGACGAGTTCGGTTTAAAAGTTCCGGAAGAACGAAAGGTTCTCTCTTCCCAAGTTGCGGAGATCATGATCGATCTTCTTCATGGAAGCGCGAATTCTGCGGGTGTACGGAACACAGGTTACAAAGGCGAAGTGGCCGGTAAAACGGGAACCACGAACGACAATCGGGACAATTGGTTCGTAGGAGTCAAACCGGGACTTTCCATGGCGATCTGGCTTGGATACGACGATCCGAGTTTCGGTCTCGGCTCGTCCGCGTTAGGCGGAACCGTCGCCGCTCCTCTTTGGGGTGCGGTCGCAAAGGTTTTCGAATCCGCCGAGGACGCGGAGGAACTAAAACGAAGATATCCCGTGACCGAACACGCGATCACCGCAACGGTCTGTGAAGAATCCGGAAAACTTCCGGGACCATCCTGCAAACATTCCAAAAAGGAATTGTTCAAGAATGGAACCGTACCTTCCGAAGTTTGTCCTCTCAATCACGGAAGCGACGCAAAGCGGGAAGTTCTCAGAAATGTATTTTAAACGTTTTTCTTATATTCTAATTTTTTTAAGTTTTGTTTTGAACTTGGAGTCCGTTTCTTACGAGGACGCTTACGCGATGGAAAAAGAGGATCCTCTTTTTTCAATTCCCTTATACGAAGAATTACTCCGAACGTCGCAGAAGTCCGATATTCGAAAGACCGCGTCCTCTCGACTTTTCTTTCTATATGAGAAATATCGAAAATACATTCCTGCGATTTTAATCATGAGCCGTTCCGGAAAGATTACCGATAAGAAAGGAAAATACCCATCGCTCGTTACAGAACTCGCTAACGGATTGAGCGTAAGCCCGTCCGCACTTGTTTCTGTGATTTCGGGATGTAGTAGACCGATACCCGATCCGGATCCTTTTTTTCAGGAACAAAACTCGAAAGAAAATTCTTCTGAAAACCTTCTCGAAGAATCCGCAGATACAGCGACTGCTTCTCCGCTTCCGGAGCTTCCGCTTCTATTTAAGATTCTCTCTAAAAAAGAAAACGCGCCTCTCTATAAGGCTTGTTATGCGGTAAAGATCAAAATGGGCGATTACGACGGTTGGGAAAAGATTCACGCCTTTGGAGAAGTCCGAAATATTCTGAGCCCTGAGACTTCGCTCGCATTGAGAATCAGTTATACTCTTCATTCCGATCGGGGAAGCGCCTATAAGAGGATTTATTCTGGAGGAAGATTAAAATCGTTAAGCGAAGAGGGAAAATCCGATCTCTTGTATCTTTACGGTAAGTTTTTGAGAAACTTGGGGAAATACGATTCCTCGGCGCGTTATTTTTGGATGAGCTCCTCATATGGAAGCAAAGAACGGGGAAGAATAGAAACCGCAAAGACGTTACTCGCATCCGGAAGAAAACAGGAAGCCTGTGGACAGATCGCAAAGGGATTTTCACCCGGAGACGAATCCGAAGAGCTCTTGAATCGAATCTGTTTTAAAAACATGGACGAAGGCCATCCGGGTCAGGAACTTCTCAAAGCGATTCGAATTCTAAATTCGGACGCCCCGGATCCGGTTTATGAATTTCTTCTTGGAAGAAGTTCTTCACAAAAGACGGAGGATACCGATCCGGAGGATTCTTCAGAAAGTTCTTCACGTTATGCGAAACTTCTCGATGAGAAACTTTTTGGAGGCGAAAAGAATCAGACTCCGTTTTGGGATTATCGAAAGGCGGAGACGACTCTCGTGTTATCCTCGAACCCTGCATTTCTCTGCAAACAAGGACGTTCTTCGTTATTTAAGAAAACCCTAATACAACCGCAGAATTGTGTTCCTTTTCAGGGACTTTCTCCGGAAGCAATTTTGGGGAGCGCTCTTTTTTCTCAAGATCAAGAAGAATGGAGTCTATTGTTCGCCAGTGTGGCGTATCATTCGGTTCCGGCTCGTATCGATTTTCGAAACGAGACGAACGAAGAATCTCTCCAAATTACGAGCGTAGTTTATCGTAAAACATTGAATCGTTTTTTTGTGGAAGGATATTCCAGCGACGGAAAATACCGATTCTATTCAATGGAATGGAAGAATCTTCAGACGAGCGTTCCCGAAGCGAATTGAAATTTCGAGTTTCCATTTTCTGAATTATCAAATCACTTCTTACGGAAGTTCAAAACTTTCCCGCAAAAAGTTTCGCTTCGAGTTTCATCACTCCCTAAGGGTAGTTTGAAACACTCTCGCTCGCAAGCTTCGAATCCCTCCGGATTCGTTTTTGTCTATTAAGTTCTTATTGAATAGTTGAGAGATAACATTGGGAGAACTCAGCGCAACGCTCTCAATGGATCGCGTTGCAGGGAAGGATTCGCCTCTAACGCAGTTGCCCATCCTGGTCAGCGAAGCTCCGAGGTGTCTTGCTCGCGGCTCATCCGTCCATGGATTCGCTTCGAGTTTCATCACTCCCTAAGGTCGTTTGAAACACTCTCGCTCGCAAGCTTCGAATCCTTCCGGATTCGTTTTTGTCTATTAAGTTCTTATTGAATAGTTGAGAGATAACATTGGGCAGGGAAGGATTCGAACCTTCGAAGACATAGTCAGCAGATTTACAGTCTGCCCTCGTTGGCCACTTGAGTACCTACCCGAAGAGAAATTAGCTGCCTATAGGAATCGAACCCACAACCGTCTGATTACAAATCAGATGCTCTACCAATTGAGCTAAGGCAGCAATTTTACTATGAAAACCAGTATTTCGCGCTCTTTTCCTTGGTCAAATAAAAAATCCAAGGCGGATCTTCTCGACGAACGTGCAGTTGGAAATCAAGGAACGGATGCTGAGATTGGAAGAATTTCCCTCTTTCTTCGGAGAAGGGTCGGAAAAAGAGTTTCGAATGGTCGGAACTCTACCGAAAATGGAATGAAATGATTTTAACCCTAATCAATGTCGGAATGGCGATCTCCCTCCTTAGCTTTTACGCGGGTTATTATTTTCGTTTTAGAAAGAATCTCCTGCATCGAATTTTTAATTTGATAGGAACTGCTATCAATCTGATCACGGCCGTCGGTCTTTTGTACACAAAATACCTCGGAGGCGGTTTGGAAAATGCGGGAATCGTTCCTACTGTCGATCGCTGGATCATCGACACCCACAGAGCTTTTGCCGCGCTGACTTTGATTTTGATGCTTCTGATGGCAGGGTCAGGAATCGCTCAAAAAAAAGAATTTCACAGAAAACTACACTATATTTTCCTTCCTCTATACACCGTGATTTTCCTTTCCGGCCTGGTTCTGTTTCGTTCTACGAACTGACCTTCTTTCGGCACCTCTCACCGAGGTTGGAAATCTTTATCGCAATCACATAGGAAGAATATGAACGAAATCAACGAACTTAAGAATTTCGCCAACGAACTCAGAAAGAGCGTGATCCGTATGGTCACCGCCGCAAATTCCGGACACCCGGGCGGACCTCTCGGTCTCGCAGATATTTACGCAGTTTTATATAAGAAAATTCTAAATCACAAACCCTCCAATCCGGATTGGGAAGAAAGAGACAGGTTGATTCTTTCCAACGGTCACGTCTGCGCGATCCGTTACGCCGCTATGGCTCATTCCGGCTACTTCCCGGTAGAAGAACTTCTTACTTTCCGGAAATTGAATAGTAACTTGCAGGGTCACCCTTCGACGCGCTACATGAAAGGTATTGAAAGTTCTTCCGGTTCTCTGGGACAAGGCCTTTCCGTTTCCGTAGGTCTTGCACTCGGGGCAAGATTGAAAAAACAAAATCATAAAATCTACACTTGTATTTCCGATGGAGAGTGTGGAGAAGGAATGACTTGGGAAGCGGCTCAGTCCGGCGCGCACTATAAATTGGACAACCTGATCGCTTTTATGGATAAGAATGGAATTCAGATCGACGGATTTACGAAAGATGTAATGAATCTCGAACCTCTCAATGAGAAATTTCTTTCCTTCGGTTGGAACGTCTTAGAAGCCGACGGCCATAATATCGAGCAGATCATACAAGCATTTGAAAAAGCAAAACTTCACAAAGGTTCTCCCACGATCATTTTGTTCAACACGGTGCTCGGTAAAGGTGTTTCTTTTATGGAAAACAATCCTGGCTGGCATGGAACTCCGCCAAAACCGGAAGAAGAGAAAAAAGCTCTCGAAGAATTAACCGCACTTTCCGTTTGAATTCGGTCGCTCCTCGATTTGTTGGGGAGCGTTTCGTTTTTTTTATTTCTTTTCGAATCCTCTTTTCAATTTTTATGCTCTTTCTCTGATCGACCGTAAGACATAGTAATTTATCATTCGCATTTCATTTTTTCCCCAAAGAAATTTCATTCTGAATTGACTCATTTTGTTTTTTGGAAAAAGATCTAGTTTATGCCCTCATCCGATTCTTACTTTGATTCTCTTTCCTTTCCGCCCGAGAAGTTGGAAGAAAAATTCTATCAATTGGAATTTGCGGGTGTAGAAGATAAGATACAAGTCATGCGCGAGATCGCGGAAATGGTTCCCTGGCAATTTCGAATCAGCGACTTCGTTGACGAGTTCAAAGATCCTACGTTACGAGTTTTTGCACGTTCCATTTCTTCGATCGTACATCTTGAGCGTATTAATACTCGTTATATGCTTCTCGCGGGCAAGGGACATATCAACGATTACTCTGATTTGGAAGAAGCCGTGTTTCTTCTTTCCAGCGTAGGCGACCCCGATGCTTCCTATCATGAATTCAAAATTTATCTGGATCAATTAGCTCTTCGGGTAGAAGAACTCTGCGATCTCAATCCGGAATACGTTTCTGAAGAACTCAAGGTTCATTTTTTGACTAGGGTTCTTTCTTCCGAGGAAAACTTTCAAGGGAACAACGATCAATACGACGATCCGAACAATTCTTTCGTAACTCGCATCGTGCGCACTCGAAAAGGAATCCCGATCTCTTTGTCAGCCATATATCTTCTCGTAGGACAGAGGCTTTCTCTTCCGCTTTACGGTGTGAACATGCCTCTTCATTTCCTTCTTCATTTTGATTCTCCCGATTACGAGACGTTTATCGATCCGTTTCATGGAGGAGTTCTTCTGGATAAGTCGACTTGTATTCGATTTTTGGAAGCGAATAGTTTTACTCCGAGCGAACGATATTTCACTCGCGCGAGCACTCTTTCCATTATCAAAAGGATGTATCGAAATCTGATCCATATCTACCGTAAGGAACAGTATCGCGATATGGAAGATATTCTCGCTCGTCAGCTCTTGATTCTTGAAAACAAACTGAAAGCGTAAGTCCCCGCGAAGAGTTCTGCTTGAGCCTGTACAGATATTTTGAATACTGGCCCCACGGGAAGAGGTAGTGAAAGTATCTGTACTGAAAGATTCTTTAGTTCGTAAGTTTGATAAAAAACTGGAAGCGATCATTCGCGAGGATCTCAAAATTCTTGCAGAGATCAAAACCTATACGATCCGATCGGGCGGAAAACGAATTCGTCCGATATTGCACTATTGCCTTTGTCAACTCCTCGGGTATTCAGGTAAATATTGGCTCGACGTCGGCGCCATTGCAGAGCTGATTCACGCCGCGAGTTTGCTTCACGATGACGTCGTGGACGAGGCCGAGACCAGACGCGGACTTCAGAGCGTAGGTTCCAAGTTCGGGAATAAGACCGCGATTCTTGCCGGTGATTATCTCCTAGCCTGCGGAATCGATCATCTCAACGGCCTCGGTTATCCGGAACTCATGGATATTTTTACCCAGGTGATTAAAGACCTTTCGGTTTCGGAACTCATTCAGATGGAATGGGAGAAAAATCCCAAGATTACATTAGAAATATATAATAGAGTCGTTTACGGAAAGACCGCTTCTCTTTTCGGCGCTGTTACTTCAGCGGCGGGAATTCTTTCCGAAAAATCGGACAAGGAAAAGAAAAAACTCAGACAATTCGGGATCGATCTCGGTTCCTTTTTTCAGAAAAAAGACGACGCAATCGATTATTTTTCTCCGGCGAGTAAGAGCGGTAAGGTCCCTTTGAAGGATTTTTACAACGGACTTTACACGTATCCGATTCTTCTTCTCTTAGAAAATGCGGATAAGAATGATAAGAAGCTGGTTCATTCCTTGTTTGCGAAATCCGAACGATCTCCCGGAGACGGAGTCGTGATTCTAAGTCTACTTTCCCGTTATCAAGTGCGGGAACAGATGGACTCTGAGTTTCAAAACATTGCTGAAAACTTGATGAAATTCTTAAATGGCTTTGAAGAATCCGGGATTCGCAATCTTTTAAAAGATCAAATTTTAAAACTCTTAGAAGAATAGATTTCTTTTTTAAAAAACGTTTTCTGTTTCTACGACGATTGGAAGGATCCATCTCGATTTTTTCTCAGACGGATTCTATTTTTTGTGAGAATAAAATACTTCTTGGATCCGCAAAAAAAAAGACCGCGAACGTTTTTAGTGGTGAACACCATTGAGTTTTTGTAGGAGTTCCCACCCAAATGGAACTTTGTGCTTGTAAAATTACAATTTTATGATAGAGAAATGTCTCCCGAGCATTTCCACCACCCACCCCTCCACCCAAAATCAGGGTGGGGCGCGCGACTTTCACGGAGGATTGTCGTATTTACGACAGGATTTATCCCAAGGTGGAAGAATTTTCCGGATAAGAAGATCCTCGAGCGAAGCAGGTTCGTTCAATGGAAATCTGAGGTCCCAGTGTTGGAAGGGATCGTCCGCTTTTCTTTCGGTCTCGAACGAAGAGTTTCGGCAAAGTATTATAAAAATTGAATATATTTGTGAGAATTGGAGAAAGTAAGATGAAGCCTAAAATTTTTCCTCAGATCGATTCCGATCTGGATTTGGTCTTTGAAAGAATCGTGGACGTCCCTCGGGAATTGGTCTGGGCCGCTTGGACAAAGCCGGAGCATATCGTAAAATGGTTCACACCCGCACCTTGGAAAACGATCGATTGCGAAATCGATCTTCGTCCTGGCGGAATTTTTAGCACTACGATGCAGTCTCCGGAAGGAGAGAATTTTCCGAACATTGGCTGTTATCTGGAAGTGATTCCGAACGAAAAACTTTCTTGGACCGATGCTCTTCAACCCGGATTTCGTCCTTCTCCGGATCCCACACATCCTTTCGGATTTTTTACGGGTATCCTCACTTTGGAACCTCACGGAAAAGGGACGAAGTACGTCGCGACCGCCATCCACGGAAACTCGATCAATCGTAAGAAACACGAAGAGATGGGTTTTCACGAAGGCTGGGGAAAAGCTCTCGATCAGTTAGTAGAACTTGCGAAAACAATGAAACTCTAATAGAATCAGGTTCTAATATCCCGAAAGGATTTTAAGAATCCTGATTCTTTCTTGGAAGGTGATTTTTTACTGAGTTGTTGCGCTTCCGCTCGGAATCACGTTCGGAGCGCTACAGGAAATATGTCCGGTGATTGTCACAGAGGCTCCTGCGGCGGAAGCGGTTGAGACGCAGGTCTGGTTGTCTTGTGTAAAACACTGCTGTGTGGTCGTGATCGAAGTACAGTTTACGTTATCGGATGTGTAACACTGATTCAGGATTCCCGTCGTAGTCGAACTCGCGAGTAATTTTCCAGTCAAGGAAAGATCGATATCCATATATTGAAGCGTTTGTTGTTGAGCGCCCCCGTTACTACTTGGATACACCGGAATTCCGGACGCTCCCCATTCTACCTTTCCTACGTTACCGGTAACGGTTCTTGCGAAGGCGCCACCAGAATAACTAAAGCCTTGTTGCGGATCCACGGAACCTTGATACTGAGAAGAATCGAATTGAAATCGAAGGACCAAAGATTCCCCTGTGGTTTTCATGATTAATTGGCTCGTAATCGTATAACGCGTGCTTGTGGAACCGGAAGTCGTAGTTGAGGTATTGCCCGTTGTCGTTCCCGTTGTTCCGGTGGAGGTAGTTCCGGGAACCGCAACGCCGCAAGATGAAATCTTATCGGAATCTACTTCTCCATTGATAAAAATGATTTCTCCGGTTGCGGCCAAAACCCTGAGATCAACGTTGTTCTGATCTTTGTGTTCACAATCGAAAAAGAACAGCGTAGAACTCAGGACGGAAAAAAGAAGAATGGTATAAGAACGTTTCATAGATTGCCTTTAATTCATGCTCATTGAAAAGCGAAAGAAGGTCAACAATGAAATTGAACTTCGCTTTCTGGTTTCGACCCTACCTTTAGAAGATCGTTCCCGAGCACCCTGATTCTGAAATAAAATTTGAAAGATTGGTTTGACAACCTCGGAAAACGGTATGAACTCCCGGCCCATGGAAAAAAGGTCTCGAGCCGTAGAATACAAACCGGGAATCCTCGAACTCTGGGGAGTCCGAGTTTTGCGAAATCTCGCTCTAAGAGACAAAAGATCTCCCGGAAATTGGACGCGTCAAGAATTCGGAGCCGGATCCAGAAAGATCATTGGATGGACCGTCTTTTGGTCCTTACAAACCGGTTTCTGGACTACGTTCTTTATTATCCTTGTGGAAAAATTATTTCCGGATTCGCCGGAGCTTTGGTCCCCCGTGTTTTTAGAAAAATGGTTCTGGACTGGCCTTGCTCTTTTATCTGGAACGATCTTGGAATTTTATCTTCTTTATAGAATCGGTCTTTCTTCCGTCTACAAGATGACTCGTCTTGCGGGACTGGATTTGGAGGAGGATCCCGATCTCATCACCGGTGTTAGCAGTCTTCTTTCGAGATTGGCCTTGGAAATTCCAGATCCGGATCTCAGGCTCTTAGGAATCGATCCCTATCGTCTCACCAATAAACATAGTCTTTTTATCACGACACTTCTCTACAAAGCTAAAGTTTTTCTTTCGAACTTGGTCGCAAAGATCGTGATTCGGAAAATTCTCGCGAGAAACTCTTTTCGAATTTACGCCGATTTTGTAGCCGCGCCCATTACGGCGATTTGGGACGCAATCGTACTTTATGTTATTCTTAAGGAGTTGCGAACACGACTTTTGACCCGTATCTTATCCAAAGAACTCGTGGGGGAAATTCTTTCCAAACGAAATTCTTTGAGTCGTGAAGCTAAGATCGCATGTATGTCGGCGGTCGGAAACTCGGTCGTTTTTACGCAGAGATTTCATCCGAATCTAGAATACATTCTTATCAAACTTCACAAAGCCTTTCAGATTGAAGACTATCACTTTCGATTGGATGAATGGGAATCCCTTGAAAAACTTCTAAAGGATCTGAATGAGGAAGAAAAAGAGCTCTGTCTAAAAATATTGAGCATAACTTGCTGTTTTGATGGTAAAATTTCCTCCTTCGAAAGGAAACATCTTCCGCTTGTGTTCGGAGAAAAATCGAAGGAACGATTAGAATGGGTAGAATCACTTGCGAAATCGATCGGACGTGGGGACTTGGAAGAGGCGAGAGAATTGTCCCAATTGAATTTTTCAGTTCTTCGATAGGGTCATCCTAATGCAAGTTGTTGTGCAATGGTTTGAATCCGTTTTTCAATCGATTCCACTTTCTCTTCTGGAAGTCTGGGGAAGTGTCGGATACTTTGTCGGTTTGATTCTTATGATTTCCGCTTTTGGAGGTTTTACCTTTCGTCCCGGAGGAAAAATCGGATTCGGAAGAGAAAGACAATCCTGGGATACACAGGCTTTCTTAAGCATTCCTCTTACGTTCATTCTCATTTTTATAACCGGTTATCTCGGTTCTTTTATCGTTTTGGTCCCCGGAGCGCAAACCTTCGAATCTCTCAAGGATCTTTCCGTTTTTCTTTCTATCGTTTTGTTCGGATATCCCGCTTTGATCGCAGTTCCTTTCGCATACGGTCTTTCGGATCTGATCGAGGGTGTGCCACCCGACTTCTTACTCGATTGGTTATTAGGATACTTTATCAATCCTGCATGTTTTTGGGTCGCTTATCAATTGATTGGAAGGGATCCGGATTTTAGAAAAATAAAAACATGGTTTTACTATCTACTTTTTGTTTTCGTTTTTATGGCGGTGGAACCTCAGCTCTGGGGTTATATCTGTGCGAATCAATTTACTCCCGCAATTTCCTATAGAAATATCACCCCCGCTTTGTTTTTTACCACTTCGATCACTTGGGTTCTCGCACCATTTGCGATGCTCGTCGCTCTTCCGCTCGCAAAAAAATATCGAATGTTCTGGATTCAAATTCCCTGTCATGTGAGGGAGTTCGTTTTCAATCATAAGGAATTGCTTTGGAACGAGATCAGCAATTCGGACGAAGAGGAAAATCCGATTCTCGGTTTGCCAATTCGTATGTTTATGGTGACTCCGTTTATTCTTCTCGTGATGTTGATGGTGGGAATGACCGCGTATCTCAATTTAAAAAGTTCGGAGCTGGCCGCCGATAAACTCGCGGGAAGGTTGCATCAGGAAATTTCGGAGAACATCAATCTTCAATTGGATCGTTATCTTGAAAATTCGAAGAATCAAGAGGAGTCTCGCCGTTTAAATGGAATACTTTCGCTCTTAAAATCGATGAACATCTCCGAACATGGTCGGGCAATCGTCATCGATCGTTCCGGAGCTTTGATCGCTTCCTCCAAAAATGTGAGTGCGGGAGATTGGAAACAAGGAGTGGAAGGAGACCCGGTTTTTGTAAACGCCATTCAGACCTTAAAAAAGAATATCGGAAATCTCGATACGTTGAAGTCTCCCGTTCAGTTTCGTTTCGACGTCATCACCGCAAAACCACTATCGCTGGAAACATGGCTTACACAAGCCACACCCTATGAAGATAATCGAGGGGATAAGAATTGGATCGTACTCACTGCGATTCCCGCCGCTTATTATCTGGAAGGAGTTAGAATTGGTAGCAGTCAGTCCGCGATGGTCTTTGCATTTGCGCTTACACTTTCCCTTCTCATCGGTGCGTTTCTTGCGGGAATCGTCACCGCTCCGATTCAAAAAATTCTGAACGCAAGTCGAGCGATGGCGCAAGGTGATTTTCAACAAAGAATACCGGAGAGTCGCCTGGAAGAATTGGGAACCCTTGCTCATTCTTTCAATCACATGGTGGAACAGCTACAAGAGTCCTTTCGAAGAACAAAGTCGAGCGAAGAAAGATTCCGGGATCTCGTGGATACAACACCGGGAATCGTTTGGGAAGCGGATGCGAAGAGTTTTGATTTTACGTTCGTGAGTCAACAGGTCGTAAGTATGCTCGGTTATTCCATAGAAGAATGGAAAGAACCCGGATTTTGGGCCAATCACCTTCATCCTGAAGATAGAATTTGGGCCGTCGATTTTTGTATCGCTTGTACGGGAAGAATGGAAGCTCATGATTTCGAGTATCGATTCTTGAGAAAAGACGGAAGTGTTGTCTGGCTCCGCGATCTTGTCAAAGTGATCGTCCTCGATCATCAACCGCGGTGGCTTCGCGGCGTGATGGTGGACGTCACCGAACGAAAACAAATCGAGGAAAATCTCCGCGAAAGAAATCAATTCATAGAATCGATCCTGGATATTACTCCGGACATATTATACATTTATGATTTAGAGGAAAAGAAAAACATCTATAGCAACAACGGAATCGAAATCGTCCTTGGATATTCGGTGGAACAACTTCAGTCGATGGGAGATCAGATCATTCGAACCATGATGCATCCCGAAGATTACGATCGGTATTTCACCGAAATTCTTCCACGTTATGCGAAAGCGAGTGATAAGGATTTGATCGAACATCAATATCGAATGAAACACAGCGACGGAAACTGGCGGTGGTTGATTTCAAGGGAACTGATCTATAAAAGAAACCAAAACGGTTCTCCGAAGCAGATATTCGGAATCATCTATGATATCACGAAAAGTAAACAGGCGGAAGAGACGATCCTAGATCTCAACGCAAACTTGGAAAAAAAGATCGATCTCCGAACCGAAGAACTTCGCAAATCGAATTTCGATTTGGTGGAAGCCGTTCGAAATTTGGAAAAGACCATGAAGGAACTCCAAGGAGCTCAGGATCAGTTGCTTCTCTCCGAAAAGTTAGCCGCCATCGGGCAACTCGCGGCGGGAATGACTCATGAGCTCAACACACCTTTAGGAGCGATCGTTTCCTCGAATCGGGCAATCTTAGAAATTCTTCAAAACGAAATCAGGGAAATCCCCAATTTGATTTTCAATTTTAACGAAGAAGAAGTTCGGGATTTTAAAATACTCTTAGCTGAAAGTTTACAGGATGCCTCACAATCGGAAATCATTCCGAATCGAAGTTTAAAAAAGGAACTCGTTCAGTTATTTCAAAACGCCGCAATTCCGGATCACGACAACGTTGCGAACGTCGTTCTCGACTCGGGAGTTTATCGATTGAAAGAACGACTCCCCGAGCTTCTCGGAACCGAAAGAAGGATGGAGATTCTTACGGCGGTTTCTTCTTTTTCCACGGTTGTAAGATTGAGCAACGTGATTTCGATTGCGAGCGGTAAGGCATCGCACGTGGTCGAAGCCTTAAAAAATTATTTGAATCCGGGAGTGAATGAAGAAGAAGGGGAAATCGTTCCCGTCGATATAAAATCGGAAATCGAAACGATTCTTACGTTATATCATACAAAGATAAAGTATGGGGTAGAGGTAATTACCGATTATCGGACCGACGAGCGTTGTCTCGGAGACGGAAATAAACTCAATCAAGTTTGGATCAATCTCTTGAATAATGGTTTGCAGGCTATGAATTATCAGGGGAAGATTGAAATCTGTATCGAAAAACAAGATCTTTGGATCGTTACTTCGTTTATCGATTCCGGGAGCGGAATTCCGGATTCAGTAAAAGATAAGATCTTCGAACCCTTCTTCACAACGAAAAAACAAGGAGAAGGGATCGGACTCGGATTGGATATTTGTAAGAAGATAATAGAGAAGATGGGCGGAAAGATAGAGTTCGAGAGCGTTCCTGGAAGAACGAAGTTTAGCGTGTGGCTGAAATCCGCAGGCTCGGTATAACGGAGACCCTAAAAGATACTATGAAAAATGACGCTATTCTCTGTGTGGATGACGAGCCGATCATCTTGATCGCGTTGAAACAGGAATTAAAAAAACAATTCGGAAACGAGTTTCAATATGAAACGGCAATCAACGCGAAAGAAGCTCTCGAAGTTGTGGATGAGCTCGTGGAAAACGGGATCAATGTGATCCTCATACTATCCGACTGGAGAATGCCCGGAATTAAGGGAGACGAATTCTTAATTTTAGTTCATCAAAAATATCCGAAGATCCGTTCCATCTTAATCACGGGACACATCGACGAAGCGGCGGTGGAACGAGTAATGAAAGAAGCAGGAACATACGCAGTTCTTCCAAAACCCTGGGACCGGAAACAATTGTTGGACGCTGTCAAAGTTTGTTGCGGTAAAAATTAGATCGAATCCAACTTGTTTTCGGTAAAGAACACGATTTAAATTTCAATTGCCCGTCTACACGTTGCGAAAGACCGTGTAATCAAAAAGGTTCGAGTCCTTTTTGGGAGAGTTCGATGAAAATTCACCGATATGATTCAGTACCGGATGTTCAGGAAATCGGTGACGGAATTTTCAAAACCGAGATCCCTCAGCCGTTCTATTCGCCTAACAATATTTATATTCTTCCGGATGGAGAACCCACGATCATCGATTCCGGTTACATCGAGAACCTCGGACTCTTACAAAGGGCTCTCAGAAAAATCGGACTTTCCCTGAGTAAAATCAAACATATCATTTATACTCACAATCATTTGGATCATATGAGTGCCGCATTAACGATTCGATATTATACGGATGCGAAGTTATACGCGATGGCCGGGATGGCGGCGGGTATCGATAACTATGTCGAATTCGTTCAAGTATTCCAGAGAGCGATGAGAAGATTGGTCTACAAAGGACATCATGACAATTCCGTTCGAGCCCAGGAGCTCAAAAGGGTCGATACAGGAATATTCGAATTTCAAGATGCGCTTAACAATTCGGAAAGGGTGGATCCTTTTCTCAATTTCGACGTAGAGCTCGTGGAAGGGGACGTAATCGCGGCAGGTGGAAGAGAGATCGGAATTCTTTATACGCCGGGGCACAATCGTTGGCATCTTACTCCGTATATCCTGGGAGAAAAAATTTATTTTACCGGCGACCTCGTCTTACAAAACATCTCTTCTATTTACGCTGAAATCGACGGCAATCTTTACGACTATCATCAATCCTTGGATCGCCTTTCCAAACTACCGATCCGAAGACTTCTTCCCGCACACGGACCGGAACCGGATGATCCGCAAAGAGCGATCAAACTCCTTTCCAAAACCCTCAATCTTTTAGAAAGAGGCGTAGTTCGTCGATTGAAAGAGAATGACCAGGATCTTTCCACTCTCGTTTTAGAGGCGATGGGGGAAAAGGTCGCTAATAGCGGATACTATAACACAGCTTTGGCGATTATGCATTCGCTGATTCGAAAGTTGATCGATCAGGGGCAGGTTCGGATCATGGAAGTCGATCCTCCTTATGAAAAGTATCACTGGATCGGCGGTGAATAAGAATTTTTTGTTTGTTCGAAAACCTCGATCGCTTATTCAATCGTGAGAGGCGATCGTTTTATCGTAAATACTCAAAGCGATATCTCATCGGGGAATATTCTATTTTCCTAAAGTAGATCGGACTCTGTAGAATGGTTTCGAACTTAGAATGAAGGTGAGGCTCAAAGGAAGAATTCTATGGAATTCCCTAAAATCTGAGATCTCCCGGTTCTCGAATGATTTCCCCGTAGAACGGAGTCTCTTTTATTTTTAGATTGTATCCTTTGATGAACAAGATTTCAAGATTGACCGTGTCTTCTCGGTTATAACTTTCCAAAATTCTCAGAGCATCCGTATCGTCGTATTCGACGTATTGTCTCCACAATCGAACCGCATCGGCCCCGTTGATTGCGGCTTCCTCCGGCCTATTGATCCCGAGCGCTTTTTCGCAACCTTTGAGTCCGCCCTTGATCCCGAGGGAACGTAAGAAAAACATAATATCAATGTGATTATTCCGAAAACGAACGTTGAATTCCCTTTCGAGAAACGGAACGTCGAATGCGATTCCGTTGTACGAAACAAAAATTCGATCCGGACTTACGTTGTCCAAAAAAAAATCCAGATTGAATCCCCGCGTGTACGCTTTGTATTTGTTGCCGTCATACGTACCGATCATCGTAGTTCTGTCTTCGCTTGCCAGGCCTGTCGTTTCGATATCTAAGTAGAGAAGCTTTTGACGAACGGCCGGAAACAGTCTCCAGTGATGTTTCGCGGAAAGAACATGGAAGAAGTAGAAAAAGTTCTCTCGTTCCAATTCTTTTTTAGAAAACTCTAATGCGTCTAAGATGAGGTTCTTGATAGGAACGGACTCCGTTCTTAAAAAATCCTTTAGATCATTCCAGTTGAGAATTCCTTTTTCCCAGAGTTGTCTTTCTTCGACCGAATCGATACCCGGTAAATGACAAAACGTATGCTCGAGCATTCAAACTTTCCTACCGCTTCGGAACGTGATCGTTAAACGAAGGAAAATGATAAGCGAACATACGATCCATAGAAAGGAATTACCTATTTTTGTATAGAAGGTCGCCGCGGAAGGATTGAGTTGAATCGAAAAGGTGCGGATCGCGGTTTCGTGAAAGCCGACCGGAGTAATCAGCGAAATTCCTCTCGCATCCCAAACGTCCGTAATTCCGGAGACGGTGGAGCGAATCATTGGAATGCCTGTTTCGATCGCCCTGAGACGAACGGTTCCGGAGTGTTGATTTGCCTCCAATTCCGAATCAAACCAAGAATCGTTGGTAAGATTGATCAGTAGGTCGGGACGTTCTTTCGAATCGAAGTAATCGAGAACGAGATCGGTAAACATAGCTTCGTAACACAAAAGAGGAAGAATGGAATAAGAATATTCTAAATTCTTAATTTTCTCCGTTTGTAGTTCGGGAGAGGAGAATTCTACTTTCATCCTTTCCGGAGTTTTAAGCTGTTCGAGGTCGTGTCTGTCAGGAGGTGAAACTTGCCGGCTGTTTTTTTTAATCGTTCCTGTCAGAAGTTTGGGAGAATCTCCCGGAACGTAACGAGATGTTTCTTGGAACGTTTTTCGTAAGAATGGGAACTTGGATTCCCAAGGAAGATATTCTCCGAAAGCCAAGAGTCTTCTTTTATTATAACGTTCGGTGATCCCATCCAAGTTTTTAAATAGGGAGATTTGATTTCTCAGTTTTCCATCTTCCAGATTCAATTCGTTGAAAAGAACGTCCGCACCGGTATGTTTTGATAAATATAAGATCACGCCTTCCATCGTGGAGGAATAGATGTGTTCATCCTGATTCTCTTTGGAAGGAATCGTTCCGTGAAACGGAATGGCGGATTCCGGAAGAATGATAAGCGAAGGAGGTTTTTCCGCAGACATACTTCCTTGGAGCGCAAGCGATAGAATTTTACTCATCGTACTTGCAAGAAAAATTTCGTCATTTTGAAGATCCTTTGTTCCGGGAGAAGTATCCGGTTGGATCATAACGACCGAAAGAACTTTTGTTTCTCCGGGGACCAATGAATCGGAAACAAATCCGATTTTATACAAACCGTAACCGTAAACGATAAATATAGCGATGAAGGAAATCAGAAGAATTTTAAACTCTTTCGATTTTCGATTCCTGAAATGTGCGATCGAAAACGAAAGAGCCGATGCGATAAAAAGTAAAAGAAAACTCAAACCGTAGACGCCCAGGAGGGAAGCGAACTGCTCGAAAACGATCGAACCGGAAACCAAATTCCCCCAATACCAAGGAAATATCTGAAAGGTGATCAGATCAGCCAATGTTCCTGCGGCCGGAAACAAAATCAAATTCCAGGGTTTTGAAGTATTTTGAATATTCGAAAAACGGAAAATAATATAAAAAGGAACGAATTTGATATGCGAAATCAACCCGTAAAAAAGGAAGAATACAAACGAAACGAAGGGACCGGTTCCCGAGATCCTAGAAACCGATCCGGGAATCCATAAGAAAGTTGTGAAGTTTAGAATTTGGGAAAGGAGTAAAAGCCAAAGAAATGCCTTCCATAAGGATCCTCGATTGAGAGAAAGAAACAAGGATAAAGTCGAAACCGAAGCAACGATTCCTGCGCTGAGAAAGGAAAAGGGGGAAAGTCCAAAAAGGACGCCGAAACCGACTCCAAAACAAAGTAGAAGTCGGTAGCGAAACGAGTCTAAGGGAACGAATCGATAAAACATCAATTTTGATTTTTCTTTATTTCCTCTTCGTATTTAAGTCTTCTTGAATATTCTTCCGCTTCTTCTTTTCCGAGGTTCTTAATACGAATTTCCATGAGGGCTTTTTCTCTCGCTTCCCCTTTTACGTTTGAATTCTTCTGGAGCCAGTCGGATTCCTCCGAATGAGTTTGTTTTTCCTTTTTCTCTCTTTCTTCGATTTCTTTATAAACCGCGTCCATACGATCGGCTCCGTCTTTTCCGAAATACTTTTCGCGAATCGCCCTCGTTTTTCCGTTTCGATCGGATAAATTCATTCTTTCCAATTCTTTATCGCGTAAGAACATTTCGGTTTCATAGGTATTGTATTTCGGCTCCCGAGTCTTTACCGTATTGTAATACTGACCGTAGACGTTTTTTCGATATTCTTCATATCGTTCCAATCTTTTATCGCCGTTCAAAGATTCGGTTTCTTTTAAAAATCCGCTCAAAGAATCCCTATACGTTTCCTCCGCCTCTTCCAACCCGAAGATCAGCTTAGCGTCGTTATCCGAGAAAATTTCCCTTCTTTTCTTTTTAACGAGTTCGTATTTTTCCGCACGGCTGAGTTTATCGGGGAGTTCGAATTCTCTCATCGTGGTTTCGTATCTCAAGTAACCCGAAAAAAGTTTCATCAGATAATCGGCGTCCTTACCGGAGTAGTGATCTGCGATGAATGCGCGGATGATTTCGTTACACTGTTCGAAGCCCGTATTCTCGGGACATTGTCTCCGAAGCGCCCAGAGTTCCGATACAAGATTGACTTCGCCGGTCGCCGCGTATTGCATCAGCTCGTCGAAGCTCAGCCATTTTCCGTTCTCGTCAAAAATTCTTCTGGAAGTATCGACCACCGCTTGGTTCAGGATCCATTCTCCCGATTCGGATCTTTGAAGAGTAAATTCGGTTTCGGAATCCGCGGAGCCGTTCTTCGAACCGACTCCTCCGCTAAAAAAAACGAACCAAATCAATGCGATGAGAATCACGGAGATCAATGCGATGACCGCTGGGAATGTAAGTCTTTCCTGGAGAGATTTCATGGACCTGTGATTGTGAAAGAATTCTTTCTCAAGGCAAACCTTTTTTGTTTTTTCTGAAAAAGTGGGTTCGTATGAAATGACAAAGTCGTGCAACAAAAAAGACCGATTCTCTATTACCCGGAAGGGACCACGGGGGCGAAGGAAATTTTTTCCTATTTGGAAAGATTGGATGTCCGTTCCTATACTCCCGATCAAATGATTCGGTTGAACGAAGAAGAACCGGAGATTCTCGTCGCGAATACGAGGTTGAAAGTAAACAAAGACGCCGTACAAAAATATCCGACGGTAAGAATTTTCGCGACGGTCAGTTCCGGAACCGATCACGTGGATTTTGCGGCGCTAAAAGAAACGGGAAGAATTTTTTTGAACGCACCCGGTTGTAACGCGGGTTCCGTCGCGGAATATTGTTTTGCAGGACTCAAAAGTCGGTTTTCCGATCAGGAATTAAAGCGACTTCGAGTTGGGATGATCGGTCACGGTCATACAGGAAAAGAATTTCATAAAATTCTAAAGTCTTTCGGAGTAGAATCCGTTTTTTACGATCCATTTTACAAGGCGGAATCCGTATCTCTTCGGGAAGTTTTGAGTTCCGATATCGTAAGTTATCACGTTCCTCTCACAAAGGACGGCTCTGATCCGACTTTTCGATCGGTATCGGAATCGTCGATCGATTCTTTCAAATCCGGAACCGTCCTAATCAATACGAGTCGTGGAGAAATTTTTACTCCGGAAGCGTTTGTAAAATTGCTGGAAAGGGAAGACATATTCAAAATATGTGATGTATTTGATCCGGAACCTCCAACTGAAGAATTCGGAGCTGTTTTATCGAAGACGAAAAATTCCGTCTTTACTCCTCATATCGCGGGTTATAGCCAGATCGGAAGAATGAGCGGAACTCATCGTGTCGCAGAAAAGTTATCGATCCTTTATGGGGACAAGCCGTTGCCTCCCCTTGAATCCTTTTTAGAAACCGAAGGAGAATTTAAGACGGAAACCTTTCTTTTAGAGGAGGATCGTCTTCTACGAGATTCTTGGAAAAACGGGGATTCGAGTTATTTCGAAAGAAGACGCAATTCTTATCCGATACGATTGGACTGGGGTTTGGTTTAAGAATTTATCCTGGAAGTCCAAGTGATTTTTTAAACCGACTTTGTTTTGAATCGGGAAGGGGTTGAACTTTAAGACCGTAGCGATCGAAATTTTGCAAAGAATCATTCTAAAACCGAGTTTGAATTTTCGCGCGGATCGTTTTTCAAAAACCTCCGATTTTTGAATTTCTTTCTAAGAATTTCCCCAATCGATAAACTGTTTTCCCTTTGCCCTTTGGCAATTCGGGCAGAAAAAGGAATCATAACCTAAGACGTTCGCTCTTCGGATCGTCGTTCCACAGACTGGACAAGGTTCGTTTTTACGATTTCGGACTTTTACGTGATCTCTTACTTTTACTTCCAAGGGCGCGTTCGTGTTTCGGATAAAATCGATCGAAGTGTGAAGGACTTCCTTTATACTTTTATAGAGTAAGATTTTTTCTTCCGTCGTGAGTTGATTGCAGGGAGTTTTGGGATGAATTTTTGCCGCGAACAGGATTTCGTCCGCATAAGCATTTCCTAATGCACTGAGTTTGGTTTGGTCCATCAGAAAAACCCTCGTTTGTTTTCTATTCTTATTCATTAGCTTCAGAAAAATGGATTCCGTAAAATTCTCCGAAAGTAGATCCACTCCTTGCTCTTTGTATTTCGGAATTTGCCCCAATTCTTCCGGTTTTAAAAAGTAGACCTTTCCCATTCTCGTATCGTCCATATAATTCAAAATGGGCCCATCCGTAACGATTCGAATACAAAGATCTTTTCGTTTGTATTTCGGATCCAAGGAGAATCTTCCGGACAACATCGGATGGATAACAAGATTCATTTTTTCAAATATAAAATTCAGAAAAGGTCCGTTTCTTTCTATCTTTTGAAAAACGTTGTCTTGAAAAGAACTGTCTATCGCTCCGCCGGTTAGATCCCTTACTACGATCGGATCGATGATCTCAATGGATTTAATTTTTCGATCGATCAATTCTGGAATCAGTCTTTCTTGAATGATCACAAGATCCGGAAGCTCGGGCATAAGCCGATTGGAGTCGATTTTTTTTCTTTCGTCAAGAAGTTGTTCTTTGAATTGAGATCGGAATTCTCATAAAAAGAATATTTTTGCGTCGTTGAATCACACGTTCTTTTAAGATGAAAATTCTAAAAAAGGAACATCGATTTCGGAATACCTAAGTATTCAATGAGAAATATTTTTTGAGAAAACTGCTTGTTTCTTTATATAAAAATCTATTTCTTTGAGATAGAAAAAATACGAGTTAGTCTTCGATTCTTATTAAAATCCTGAGATTCTAAAAATCGTTCTCTCACTCGAAAAGAGGAATCCATGAAACAGATCTTTGGTATCATTCTCATATCTGCATTCGTGAATTGTCTCGTCGTCGATTCCTTAGGTTTGGAAACAAGATATAAAGGAAAGGAAGCAAGACAAAAGATCGCCGATGCGGTAAACAAAGTCGCTTCCCTGCGAAAGGCCGCCGGCATCGTGGATACTCCGCTTGAATCGCTCGTCTTTCTTTTGGCTCCGGACTTTGCCGGTCTGGAAGACGACAAATACTATCCGAAAGCAAGAATCGACGATTGTGCAAAAAACATCGCCTCTCCGACCGGAGCGATCATTTCTCCATTGTTGCCGATGTTGTTCGACTGTAATCTCAAACCGGACGGAATTCTCCTACAAAACGATTGAGAAAAATTTTCTCTAAAAGGAGTTGACTTTTTTGTCGCAAAGTGTGCAATTACACATGTGTAAATGCAACTGTGTAATTGCACATAAAAGTTTCGGAGGCCTTTATGCTTTCTACATTGGATAAAACGGAATTATCTCCTTCCGGTATCTATCGAATCCGGTTCCAGGATTGTGATCCTTTCGGGCACCTCAATAACGCTCGTTATATGGATTACTTCTTGGAGGCGCGCGAAGACCATTTGAGGGATTTTTACGGTTTCGATCTTTTCGAACATTCTTCCAGAGAAGGGAAATCCTGGGTGGTGACTCGAACACAAATTGCCTATCTCGAACCCGCGAAACAGAGCGATCTGGTTCGTATCGTTACTCGATTGGTTGGGAAGAGTGACGGAGGAATTCGAAACGAGGATTTGATGTATGACCAAGCCGGAAAAAAATTAAAAGCCCTGATATGGATTGATTTTGCTTTCATAGATCTTAAAAGGGGAAGACCGACCCGGCACGGTGAGGAGTTGAATCAGTTTTTCAATTCCGTCCTCTATTCGGATTCGGGATTGCAGAACGGAAATTTTGAAGAGCGCGTTCGCGAAATGAAGCGGACGATGGCTCCTGGCTTAGAAGCCGTTCTCGTCTAAAATCAAAACGGAGAATTGTATGGTCAAAAAGGTGGAGTCGACGGTTTCGAATCGGAAGTCAAAAAAAGGATCTCTTAATCCGACTCGTGACGAACTTTTGACCGTAGGCTTGGGTTGTCTGAACTTCAATTTGAAGAGGGCCTCCCGAGCCATCGCACAATACTTTGATCACGTCTTAGATCCGGTAGGTCTGACTTCGGCCCGCTTTAACATTCTTATGACTCTCGGAACGACGGAGGGGATGGAACTTTCTCCGATGGCAGATCTTCTTGTTTTGGATCGAACGACTCTTCTTAGAAATTTGGAACCGTTGGAAACGTTAGGTTATATTCAGGATATTCCTTCGGAAAATAAGAGGGCGAGAAAAGTCGCGCTCACGGAAAAAGGTTGGGAAGCTCTTCGCTACGCTTACCCGGTTTGGAAAGTGGCGCACGATCGCGTCGTTCAAAATCTAGGAATTCCGGAATGGAAGTCGATCATAAAAGGTCTTAGAACGATTTCAAAAAAAAGAATATTCGAAAACAATTAAGTACGAACGGATTGGCTTTTTCTAAGCCAACCACTTTAGGATTACTTTCGTAAAATCTGCCTGTACTGCTGGTTTGCTTACGTAGTCGTCCATTCCGGCTTCGATACACTTTTCCCTTTCTCCGGAAACGATACCCGCTGTTAGCGCGATGATCGGAACTCTTCTTTCCATTTCCAATCCTCGAATCGCCTCTGTCGCCTCGTATCCATTCATGTTCGGCATCTGAATATCCATAAAAATCAAGTCCGGTATTGATTTTAGGCTTTGCTCCACCGCTTCCAATCCGTTGCGCGCTTCCACGATCTTGGCAGAAGGAAGAATTCTTGCGATAATGCTCTTGGTCAAAAGCATGTTGACCGGATTGTCTTCCGCTATTAAAATTTTTACCGCTTTTCGAATCGATGTGACCGCTTCGCCCGTTTTATTTTCGTTTTTTTGTAAGTTAGGTTTTTTAAGAATCTGGTTTCTTCCGATCAAATCGTAAAGTTCTCGAATATAAATCGGCTTTGTCATCACTTCCTGAATCCCGACCTTCTGCGATTCTTCGATCGTGTTTGAATCGTCTGAAGCGCTACTCAACAAGATGATTGGCTGTTCTTGTTCGGTGACGTTGAGTTTTTGCCGTATGATCTTTGCGGTTTCCATTCCGTCCATGAAAGGCATATGATAGTCGAGTAGGATGAAGTCATATCGATTCCCGCCGGCGACTTTTTCTATCGCCTCGGTTCCGTTTTTTACGAGTTCGCAGGGTATATTCGATAATTTTAACATTTCTTCCAGGATCTTCCGATTGTTATCGTTATCGTCCACGATCAAGATGTTTTTTACGCTTTCATATCTCGGCCATTCGTTGGTCGGATTTGAATCCAAAATTTCCATCGTAAGATCGAAGAAGAACATACTTCCTCTCCCAACCTTGCTCTCGAGTTCCAATTTACTTTTCATCATCGCGAGAATTTGATTGGAAATGGTTAGTCCTAATCCGGTCCCTCCGAATCTCCTCGTGGTCGAAGCGTCCTCTTGGGAAAAGGCGTCGAAAATTCTTTTTTGGTTTTCCTTCGCGATTCCGATACCCGTATCGCGTACCGAAAATCGAATTACGGATTCTTTTTCGGAAATCATATTTAGAACTTCGATTCTAAATTCAATTTCCCCTTCCTCCGTAAATTTGATCGCATTGCTGAACAGGTTTACGAGAATCTGCCTCAGTCGAACGCTATCTGTGTTTACGAATTTTGGAACCGATGGAGATATGTTTACGAGTAGCTCCAAATTCTTCTTGTGCGCTTGAAATTTAACCGTGTTTACTACTTGACTTCCCAATTCCCAGACATCCGTCATCTCGTTTGAAAGTTCGAGTTTTCCGGCTTCAATTTTAGAGAAATCTAATATATCATTGATGACTTCCAGTAATGATCCCGCGGATTGATATACGGTCATCATATATTGGTGTTGGGTCGGATCCAGATTTGTACGGAGTAATAGATCGGTGAATCCGATGATCCCGTTCAGCGGTGTTCTGATTTCGTGACTCATATTGGCTAAGAATTCGGATTTCGCTCTGCTCGCCCTTTCCGCAAGAATTTTCGCTTTTTTGAGTTCTTCCCTTTGCAGACAACTTTCGGTGATATCTTGCGTAAACATCATGAGGCCGCCGATCGCTCCATCCAACTGATACCAAGGTCGAACTTCCCATCGCAAATATTGATCTTGCTCCCATCCGGCCGGTCTCCATACGTCCTCATCGTTTTTAAGGACTTCTCCGGAAAGACATCTCTGATGAGTTTCTTTCCATTCCTTTGAGATGTTCGGAAAAACTTCGTAATGGGATAAGCCCAATATGTCTCTGCCCTGGAGATGATAATCCGCGAGCCATCTCTCGCTGACCGCGATATATTTGATTTCGGTATCGAACATCGCGACCGCGGCGGGAGCGTGTTCGACGAATGCGAGCAATCTTGATCTCTCTTGAAAGAGGGCGATCTCGGTTTTTTTCCTTTCGTCGATGTCGTATAACGCTCCGTAAATTCTTACACAAACTCCGTTTTCAAATTCCGCGTTTGCAACCGAACGGACCCAGAGTTCATTGCCTTTGTACGTGACCAGTTGCATTTCGATATCATAGGGAATTCCCTTTGAGATGAGATTTTCAACGGCTTCCTTAACCATCGCGCGGCTTTCCCCTTCCTTTACGAAACGAAGTCCGGTTTCGATCGTAGGTTCGAAGTCGGGAGGAACCTCGTGCATTTCTTTCGTAACCGCCGACCAAGTGCCGACTCCGGACCTTAAGTCCGCGGCCCAAGCGCCGATTCGAACGAGGCGACTTGTTTGTTCTAAAAGACCTTTTGCCTTGATCAGTTCGCTTTCGAAATTCTTACTTTCCGTGATGTCGTACGTAAGAATCATTACGGAATAATCCGGAAGATTCAATGGTACGGCAGTAACTTTGGTCCAAATGATCGACCCGTTTTCGATTTGAATTCCGACTACTTCGTCTTTAATAGCGAATTGTCCGGTTCTTGCACGAAAACTGGGAAGTTCTTCCGGTGAATAATACGAACCGTCCGCTTTAAGATATATTCTATTTTTATAATATCCTTTTTCCAAACTGATATTATTGATTGAGACGATCTTTCCCAATGCCGGATTTACTTTTACGATTTCGTGATCGTGATTCAGTAAAGTCACTCCGATGGGTAGCGATTCGAAAAGAGTGCTCAATTCGATTTCGCTCTTTCGTAATTGTTCCGTCGTCTCTCGGATCGAAGTGATGTCGCTGACGATCACGAAAAAGCCGGACGGTTTTCCGTTCACAAGATTCGGTATGTACTGCGCTAAAGAGTGTTTGTGGGATTTCCCGTCCGGCATCGGAATTTTTCGTTCGAAACTCTGTATTTCTCCCCGAATGGCTTTTTCCATATAGGGAAGATTTTTTTCAAAAAGCGATTCTCCTAAAACCTCTCGAATATGTTTGCCGTATATTTCCTGAGGTTTCATTCCGAACCATTCCAAATAGGCTTTATTCGCAAATCGATTGATCAGATTCGAATCCCAAAAACCGATAAGAGCGGGTAATGAGTCCAAAATCGAATCGAGTGGTCCGCGAAGATTTTTTGATTCCTCCGGAGCGAAGAGTTTTTCGGAAATGTCCAATCCGCCTAACAAAAGATAGGCGACTCCTTGCTCGTTTTTTACGGTCATTAAATTTGTCTTGAAAGACATTTCTTTCTCGTTGCGGTAAAAAGAAAAAAGTTCTTCGCGGTCTTCCAAACCTCGTTCTTTTATATTTAGGACGAATTCGGAAATTTTTCGGAGGCTTTCCTTCGTAAATACTGAGGACGGGTCGTTCGGAGTTTGTCTGAGGCCGAACGTTCGTAAGAATTTTTTATCAAACCAAAAATTCTTCTCCGAATTCAGATCTAAAATCCATAACCCATCCATCGCCTGGTTTTGAATCCAATCGAAGAAGGAAATATCGTTTTGAATCCGGAGACGGAGTTCCTGTTCCAGGGAATTTTGCATATCGTAAAATTGGACGGATGAGACCAGTTGTATAGGTCTTCGGGACTTTATAAACCGAAAAAAAAAGAAAGGTCAAGTTAAAATCAGGTTCGCAGTTAGCTTTCATTGCTTCGAAAGATTCCGAATTTACGTTTCGAGTGACCTTAGAATTTCGATCATCTTTCGGAAAGGGTGGAATGCATTCTCTTATAATTCCTTTTTGTTCAATCTATGTCAAATTCACGCATCTCATGCGTTCTTTAGAGGTGAAATTTCTTTCAACGAGAATCAAAACCGAAATATCCTTTTCACGTTTCCCAAGGTGCCCATTTATCAAAATAATAAATAGAATTTTTTAAATTCAAGAGAGAATATTCAAAAAATCGAATTTACTTTTTGTGATTTATGAGTATTCTTGTATAGGTCTCATTTCGCGCTCGAATATTCGGCGTATTTGATTTAGGTCTTGGAATGTTAGAACGTTAATTCCTTCGTATTAGAATACTCCGATCTTAATCGGAAATGGTTCGTGGGAATTATAAAAAAAATTATTTCCAATGAAATCAAGCTTTGCTTCCGTATGATTGCGAATAAAAATGGTTTCCCGATTTCGTTAAGCTTATGATTCGTTTTAGAATACCTTCTTTCCTGATGCCGCCCGTGTTTTCAGATACGGAGAAGGATTTTTCCGTTCGTTTGATGTACGGGATCATGATCGCCTGTTTGGCGGTCGCTCTCAGTTATAGGATTTTGCACCCCATTCTCGCGGAAAAGCCGAAGGCGATCTACATAGCGGCCTATCTCATTCCGGTCGCGGTTCTTGTATGTCACATCATCGCTAAGACCGGAAGACTATTGCTCGCGGCGCATGTTATGATCGGAATCGAATGGTTGGCGACGTTCGGGATCATGTTTCGGGAAGGGGCGACTCAAACGGTAGTATTTCCGTTTAGCCTTGTGTTGATTTTAATTTCCGCTCTACTTTTGGGAACCAGAGCCGTTTATTTTTACGCGACACTCTCGGTTTCTCTGGCGATTCTCAGCGAGTATCTGATTCAAAAGGGAATCATTACTCCGGTGGAAAGTCCAACTGGTCCATGGTCCGTTTTGATGGGAGAAATTTCCGCGTTTATCCTCGTCGCCATTCTGATGAGATACACTCTGCTCGGTTTTAAGAAAGTCAAAAGAGAACTCTCCGACGTTCAACGTTATGCGAAATTGGGAGGCTGGAGTTTGAACGCGGAAACGTTAGAGCTGACGTTGACGAAGGAATACCAGTTTATTTTGGGAGATTCTACAGCGATGGAATCCGTCAACATGTCCTTCTCATCCTTTGTAAGTTCGTACGTTGAAGAGGAAGACAGGGTAAAACTCCTTTCGTTACTCGCCGAATGTTTGACGCATAGGGATGATCCAAATTATACGATCGAGTTCGTTTATCAGATCAAAAGGATCGACGGAAAAAATCGTTTTCTTTCCGTAAAGGGAAGATTCCTTAATTCGTTTCTCGCATACGGGACCGCACAGGATATCACCGAAAAATATTTGGCGGAAGAAGCTCTGCGACCGACGCAGGAGATTTATTCCAAAGTGTTTACTTTGAGTCCGATTTCCACTACGATTTCAACGGTGGAAGAGGGAAGATACATCGAAGTCAACGATAGCTTTGTGAATTTATTCGGATATTCTAGAGAGGAGTCCATCGGAAGAACGAGTACCGAGTTGAACATCTGGCCCGACCCGAAAGTTCGCGCGGATTATCTGGAAAGATTGATTCGGGAAAAAATTCTTCTGGACCAAGAGTTGATTTTGAGAGCGAAGGACGGAAGAGCCATTCACGCGGAATGTTATAGTATGTTCGCCGAGATCAACGGTAAACTTTGTGTGATCAATCTGGTGAAAGATATTTCGGAAAAAAAAGAGGCCGAAGCATTGCGAAGGTTGAATAAGGAAATTTCGGATCAAAAAGAATTGATCGAAAAACAAAAACAGGAATTGGAAGAGATTCTCCAGAACTTAAAAAAAACCCAGAACCAGTTGATCGTTTCCGAGAAGATGGCCGCCTTAGGACAGTTAGTCGCCGGTATAGCGCATGAAATCAATAATCCGATCGGAGTGATCAAGGCGGCGAACGATTCCATTCAGAATTATTTCGAACATTCTACGGACCGATTGTCCCGTCATTCGGATTTGATTCAAGGTTTGGATATTTCCTTATTGAAGGAATTGTTCGCTTTTATGAACAAAGGCAAAAGAATTCACGAAATCATTTCTCCAAAGGAAGCTCGTCTCAAGATCAAGGAGCTGGAAGTAAAACTCAAAGAAAGGAAAATCGAAAATGCACATTCGGTAGCGCAGGACTTGGTCGAGTCCGGTTTGGAAGATGCTCTGGAAGAATTTCCTAAGTTATTTTCCGGGGAACACGTTCCGATTCTTTTCAACTTCGCCATGGAAGAGATCCAAGCTTCGAAAAGTTCCAGGCTGATCGATATGTCCGTGAATCGAACGTCCAAGGTTGTTTTTGCGCTTCGGAAATTCGCTCATTTCGGTTCGGAAGGAATTAAAACTTCCGTAATCCTCTCGGAAGGTTTAGAAACCGTTCTTACGATCTATCAAAATCAATTGAAAACGGGAGTGGAAATTCATAAAAATTACGAGGAGGTTCCACCAATTCAAGGTTATGCGGACGATCTCATCCACGTTTGGACGAATCTGATTTACAACGCCGTTCAAGCGATGTCATTCAAAGGAGTTCTGGGGATTGGGATAAGAAGGAGCGGCGAAAATGAAGTCGAAGTGATCGTGTCGGATTCGGGACCCGGGATTCCGCTTGTGGTTCAGGATCGAATCTTCGAACCTTTTTTTACTACGAAGGGGCAAGGAGAAGGTTCCGGTCTCGGTTTGGACATCGCACGTAGAATCATCGAAACACACGGAGGTTCGATTCGTTTTGAGACTTCTCCCGCCGGCACCCGGTTCTTTGTTCTTCTTCCGATCGCTTAATTGAGTGTAGGCGAAACCTTAGTCATCGGATGAATCGCAAATTTTCCAACTGTTCCGACAAAAACAATTAAACCGAAAGATGATTGAAATCGGACTTGAAGTCCGATCCGAATAGAGTTTCGGAGGATTCTCGTTCTTCCAGGATTGGAAATTCGGGATTTGGAGGCGATTTCGTTCGGGAAAGAAAAACGTTCGTTCTCGATTTCCATTTTCAAAGTTTATTATAAAAATCGAATTTAGTTTCGGCTGAAATTCCTCTGACTTCGAGAAAGAATTTGGATCAAAGGATTCTTTTTTATCAGAATCGGAAACGATTAACGAACGAGGGTTTTATCGTTCGGGAACATTCGATTCTTATCTCTGATGATCGCTAGAATATCGTCGATCGCGAATAGATCTCTGGTTCCTCGTTTCATTTCGAAAGGAGCCTCATAAAGAAGACCCAGGAATTCCAAGGGCGCTTGTTTTGTAAAAACGATATCGTCTTGTCTAACCTTTCTCACCACGTTGAGTTTGATTTTTTTCCAACCTTCAAAACTAAGATGAGTAATTAGTATTTTCTTAACTTCTAAAGTAGAATCTCTTAACAAAACGTAAAGCGACGCTCCGGATCCGGAGGAATAGACGTGAAACTGAAATTCCTGAACGAAACCGCGCGTCCTCCAAGGAGATTCCCAGAGTATTTCAAAAGACTGATTTTTATCGGCGGGCACTTCTAAAAGAAGACTTTTGGAAGAATTCCTCTCGGGACTTAGGAGAAGGGAGGAAGTTCTTATGTCAGGATCGTATTCCTTCGCCAGACGTGTCTTTAGATTCTTCTTACTCCAGTCTTTCGTTTCAAAATCCTCTACGACCACTTGTTTCCAAATTTCCGCGGGAGATTTTTCTTGAGCGTCTAAGGAATTGGGCAATTTGAAAAAAAGAAGCATCCCTAAGAGAACGTAAATTGAAAGTAAGTTCTCTCTCCTTGAGAGGAAGGATTTTTTTTTCATAGAATCGGTTGACACGCTCCTTCCAAATGTTTCCACTATCCGAATATCGTCAAAAAACTAATTAACCGAATTCATAGGAGTGTAAAATGAAGGGTTCTTATCTTGCAAGACTCGCAATCGCTTTTTTAATGTCCTTTTCCGTGGCTCTCGTCGCACAGGAAGATCTGGACGAAAATTCTACCCCTCAGGCAACGACCCAAGGGCAAACAGGGGCGACAGCGCCTGCGGCTACCACTAAGACTGCGGGAAACACTCAAAGTGATGACGTAAAGAATGCAGATCTTTATGTGAACTCTAAAAGTTCTTTTGAAATTTCCGCGAAAGACGATTCCAGCACCGTAGATTATATTGAATACAAGATCGGCGACGCTGATTATGCAAAATATACTTCTCCGATTACGATTCTAAAGGAAGGCGTAAACCGTCTTACTTATAGAGCTGTGGACAAGGCTGGAAACAAAGAACCTGCGAAGGCTCTTGTCGTGGTCGTGGACAACACAGCTCCAACCGTTAAAATCGCTCCGAGCGAAATTCTCTACAATCTCGACGGATACAATTACGGTTCTAAAAACGTAACTTATACGATCACCGCGATCGACGGACTTTCCGGAGTCAAAGAAGTGAAGTATTCCATCAACGGCGGGGATTTGAAAACCTATGACAACCAGCCGATTAAATTGGAAAAAGCCGGCGTCAATCTAATCAAGTATTCCGCAGTCGACAATTCCGGAAATGCAACTTCGGAAGCGATTCTCGTGGTTACTCTCGATGACGTAAAACCGGAAGTTGAAATTCAAGGAAATACTCCTCTCGTCATCATCGACGGAAAAACGTATTCCAGAAAAGGAAACTCTTTCACCATCAAAGCGTTGGACGGACAATCCGGAATCAAAAGAATTCTGATCAAAGTCGACAACGCTCCTGATTTTGTTCCGTATGCGGAATCCATCGTAATCGATTCTCAAGGAGAACACACGATCGAAGCTAAAGCGGTGGACAATGTAGGAAACGAAAGTGAAACAAAAAAAGTCAGCTTTTCCGTGGACGTAAATCCTCCGACTACGCAGATTCGTAAGGTGGATGCAAGCTCGAACAGCAACACACAACCTGCTCCTCAGCCTCAACCAGCAAAGCCGGCGACTCCAGCTCCTGCTAAAAAGTAAGAATTAAAAAATCTTACCGATGACGAAAAAGCCCGGAATTTTCCGGGCTTTTTTATTTTCCGCGCATCCTTTCCGGAACTGTAAAGGATATGGGACTATGGAAATTCTTAGATTTATTTCTTCCTTCAACTTGCGAGTTTTGCGGAAGATACGATTTTTTTTCCTCTAAGATCGGGGTTTGTAAACTCTGCCACTATGAGAATCGAAGTCCTGAAATTTTTCAGGGAGTCGAATGCGGAGTATGCAAAGAATGGAATGTAGAATCGGAATGTTCTTTTTGTTCTTCCAGAAATTTATTCTTCGAAGAATTAAAATTTTTAAGAAGTAGAACTCCTTTCCTCGCGAAGGTCATGAACTACGTTAAATTTCAGTCCGTTTATCTGCTCTCAGTATATCTTTGCCTTGGTATGAAAAGGAAACTTGTTTCTTGGAAAAAAATTTCCTTTTCAGGAATCATCGTCATGCCTTCTACAAAAACAAAATGGTACCAAAGCAGAAAAAAAAGGCCCTTTGAATCCTGCGATTTTGCGTCGAAGAGATTGCAAAAGATTCTTCCGTTTCCTTTTATCGATCCCGTCTTAAAAATCAGCCATGAAAAACAGGCGGGGAAAAGTTATGCGGACCGATTTATTCACGCGAGACTTGCCTTTCAAATCAAAGAAGAGTATAAAGGAAGTCTCAAAGGCAATTATCTTATCTTGGACGACGTGTTCACAACCGGGGCATCTGCAAACGAAATCGCGAGAATTCTCCTGGAAAACGGCGCGACTTCGGTCCGAGTACTGACCTTGATCCGAACGGAGGGCAAAGGTTCGAAATAAAAAGTAGGTTACAAATGTTTAGTATGTTATAATTTGACCGGAGCTGAAGATGGAACCACGAAAAATCATTCATGTCGATATGGATGCCTTTTATGCTTCCGTGGAACAAAGGGATTTCCCGGAATACAAAGGAAAACCGTTGATCGTAGGTGGTCCCCCCGGAAGTCGATCCGTAGTCGCGGCCGCTTCTTATGAAGCGAGAAAATTCGGGGTTCGATCTGCGATGCCTTGTTCTCGGGCCGCGCAGTTGGCTCCCCAGGCGATCTTTGTATTTCCTCGTTTCGAAGCCTACAAGGAAGTTTCCAGACAAATCAAAGAAATCTTTTTAGAATACACGGATCGAGTCGAGATGTTATCCTTGGACGAAGGTTATCTCGACGTTACATTCAATAAAAAGAATATTCCTTATGCGGTTACGATCGCGAAGGAGATTCGAAACGAAATCTTAAAACGAACGAACCTTACTGCGTCTGCCGGCGTCGGAAATTCAAAGTTCATCGCAAAGTTGGCTTCGGAAAAGAACAAACCCAACGGGCTAACGGTAGTTCTACCGGAAGACGTGGTTTCCTTTATCGAACCTCTTCCTGTGAGCAGTTTTCACGGAGTTGGAAAAGTGACCGCTCAAAAAATGGATGAATTGGGAATCCGTACCGGTAAGGACCTGCGTACAAGAAGTGTGGAAGAACTCGTTCAACATTTCGGTAAAATGGGAATCTACTATTATAAAATTTCGAGAGGAGAAGACGACAGAGAAGTGGAATCCTCCAGAGAACGCAAATCGCTCGGGGCGGAAATTACGTTCGATCAAGACCGAATCGAAAAAGAAGATCTCTTCAATCAGCTGAAATACGTCGCCGGAGAAGTGGAACGAAGATTAAAAAAAAGGGATTTTTCTGGACGAACCCTGACTTTGAAAATTAAATTTCACGATTTTACTTTGAAAACAAGATCCAAAACTTTGCCCGAGATGATTTTTTCCGCGGAAGACCTTTTCAAAACGGCTTCGCCGCTTTTGGAAGAATTCATCGAAACGAAGGATGGAAAACTTGTAGCAAATAAAGCGATTCGACTCTTAGGAATCAGCCTTTCTCATCCGAATTTTGTGGAAGAGAACGAACCGAGTTTATTTCCAGCTTTATAATATTCTAAATCTTGAATCCTATTCCGAACAAGATCAAAGGTTCTCCGAATTGATAGGAATGTACAGATCCGTTTAAAATCGTTTTTCTGAATTGAGCGGTAAGACTAAAAAAATAAGAATCGAATTCCAATTGAAAACCCGTTCCGACTATTCCCGCGCCGTAAATCAATTGCCGTGAATAAATTCCGCTCTCGTAACTTTTCCCGATCCCAAAGCCAGCCTGAGCAAACCAAACGATAGAATCCGAAATCGGAATCATATACTTTACGCTCGGTAAAAGAGAAATTGTCGAAATGGTAAATGCGGATCCGGAAGATCGGTTCCCTTCATACTCGCCAGAGTTTGTATTAAAACTTTGATTCATTGTAGAAAGGAAAGCTAAAGTTTGGTATTCCGGAGTCTGATTCAGACTTACATTCGTCGCGATCGCGGTCAAAGGGGAAACCCCGGTTTTCGGAAATAGAAAGTTGTTATGCTCCAAGGAAAGAGAAAACGATAAGTTCGGACTCCGGCGATATTCTCCCTGTATTGCAAAGGATTGAACCTTTACTGTATATTTTTTTTCAAGATAAGGATCGATATAGATCGCGGTCGTCACAAGGTCCGTCAGTGTATAATGGCGATTTAGATCCATAGGTTCCGAAACACGAGAGTTCCATTGGGAACCGACCAGCGAGAAATAGAATTTTTTGAATTTTTTAGGATCTTGAATTTCTCCTTTTTTAATTTCGGAAACTAAAATTTTTTCCACGAGTTGAAGGTCTATCTTTTCGACATGACCGAATTCGTCTTCAACCAATACATGATCTTCTTTTAATGTAGTTTTAACGTTTTTTAAAGTCGAACCGTCCTTCAAAACCACTGAATTTCCGAATATCAATTTCGGGAGAACGATCAGAATTAAAAAAAGAATCCAGGCAAGAATTCGAATTCGAGAAGCGATAAAAAAATTCTTCATGAAGTCCTTTGATTTAAAATGAAATGGATTCCACGTCCTCGTTCTTGATCACTTTTTTCTTTCCATCGATCTCGAGCACATATTCGTTTTCATACTGAATGAGATTTCCTTTTAACTCGGATCCGTCCTTCAACTTGATCGTCTTGTTCCCTAATCGAACGGGCTCCTCTTTTTTCAGTTCCTTTTTTTCCTCGACGACTGAATTTTTTTTCCCGTTTTCGATTCGAATCGGTTCTTGATTTTTCTTTTTTACTTCGGGAAGTTTTTTGTTTCCGAGATTTTGTGAAAGTGTTTCCAAGTCCTCGAGGTCCTCCGGGGTCAACCGATTCGTTCTGCTTTCTTTGAGATCGAGGGAAAGATGATTTCTAATTTGTCCAAGGTCGTTCTGGATTTTTTTGAGATCGGCCGTCTTTGGGTTATTTTCGGAGGTTAAGAATAGGATCGAGTCCGCGGAGGGAACAAAAGATTTCGTTTCCAAAGAAGAATCGGAAAGTGTCACCTCTTTGATGTCGTTTAATAATTCCTTGTTATTTTCTTCAAAAGATTTGACCCAGGCTTCTTTCGACTCCGATAAAAATGGAAGTATATATCGAACGCCAGAACGAAGAACGACGGAACCGTTCCAAACTTTGATACTTCTTCCGTTTTCTAAATCTTCGATCAAAACTTTTGTACCGAGCAATTCGATCTGAGTTCCGTTCCAATAGAGTCTTGTTTTTCCGGTAGAGTGAAGCGTTTCGTTTAACAAAAACTTTCCCTTTTCAAAAAATATGGAAAGAGATTCTTTCGAATCGTTTGATTGAGGAAGATGTAGAATTCGTATTTCCGAGTTCGGGAAAATTTTAAAGTGAACGGACCCCCGCGTAAGGAGGATTTTGACGTCACAAAAAGAATTTTCATCCAATCGGATCGGTTCCCTTGTTTGGATCGTTTTTGCGTCACAAGCGCCCAAGGTCTGGATGGAAATGGAATCCGGTCTTTTGGAAAATTGAAATCTTAGAATAAAATAGAGGGAAGCGATCAACGGAATGATTGCGGCTAAGAGAAGAATTCTATTCTTAAAAAGTCTTTCCGTAAAGGCGCTTCTAGGAGAAATATTTTGTTGTTCCGATTCAGATTGTGCGAGTGCTTTTTTATGAAACCTTAAACCCTCCTGCATTCTGTTATAGTATTCGTATCGTTCTTTTAAAGATGGATCCTCATCAACGATTTGATTCAATCGTAAAGTCTGCTCTTTCGAAATTTCACCGAAGAGGGCTAAAGACATGAGGTCTTCGAATTCTTCTAATCGATCGTTTCTTTCCATCTTTACAAAGCCACTTTTCTTTTTTCTAATTCTTCTCGGAGGAGGTCCAAGGCTCTTAATAATTTTCTGCTCACGGTTCGAGAAGAAATATTCAACGCCTGAGAAGTTTTTTCCAAAGTATAGTTGTTGAATTCTTTTAAGAGAATAATACTTTTCTCCGGTTCCGGTAGGGAGGAGATTACCTCCCTCAATTCTTCCTCCAGAATTCTCGTTTCTAGATCCTGGATAAAATCGTCTTTTACTCGGAGCGATTCTAATGATGAATTTTCTTCAAGGGCATATTCCTTTTTACGATTTTTACGATATGTGAGATACGTATTTTTTGCGATCACCGCGGCCCAGGTGTAAAAACTTCCCTTCTCTTCCGAAAAATTCGGAAAAGCGCGGTATAAATTGAGGAACACCTCTTGCGCTATGTCTTCCACTTCATCGGGATCTCCGGACAGATATCGAATCACCTTGTAAATCGCATCCTTGTATTTTTGGTAAAACAGAGAAAAATCGTGATCTTGACTTAACTTCATCTTAACCTTTTAAAAACAAAAATACAATTGCACATTGATAATAAGATAGACGAAAACAAAACGAATGAAATTGCGAAGGCGGATTTCTACGTTTTAATTTTGAGTTTTTTTGCATATCTCTCATTCCTTCGGGCTCAATGAAAGACTCTGATTTGTAAGGTCATAGAATGGACGTCGTTTGATCGAGTCATAATTATTTCTGCTCCGCACGTTTTATCATTTGAAAAAACAAAAAACGATCCCCACTCCGCTTTTGCGGGGCTTGGAGATCGTTTTATAATTCGTAAAATTGAGGGCGACATTAGAAGTTTGTTCACTTAAAACACCGAAAGGAGCACAAGGCTCCTTTCGGTGTTTTAAGGTTCCGATAGATCGATTCTTCTATTTTGAGAGCCGATTCAAGGTGTTATTCATTTATATACTCGCTCAAAATGGTCGGCAAGTGAAAGATCACGTTTCTTCTTGCAGGGTTCGTTAGGTTGTCATTTCCATCGGTCGCGTTCGGTCTATCGGCCGCATCGAGCTGTGGAGAGAAGACATTGTCGCCGCCACTTGAGTCCCAGAATAAAACATTGTCCACAGAAATGTTAAAAAGAAGATTCGATTTGCCTGGATTCGAATTATCTAAACTCACGATGAGAATGTAAGGGGTCGTAGAAGGGACGCCGTTCATTGCCGCCGGAGCTTTGAATCTCAACTTTTGATTGGCCGATGTGTAATTTACTCCTGCAACGGATGGAGGATTTAAGACTGAGTTCGGATTGGCAAAGTAATTGATTCCCGGAATCGAAAGGAAAATACCCGAGGACGAGTCGATAGCGGATTCATAAAAAGAGCAGGCGCTGGTTAAGTTTTCTCCCGGTTGAAGCAGTTGCATAAAAATAAAACTGGCAGAGTTTGCAAAGGAGGCAGGACAACCCGATCCGAATATTTTTGTGCTAACTTCCCCTCTGGAGAGTAAGGATTGGGTAGGAGTGTTCAAAAGCAAATCTACATAGCGATACGAATTTTCAGGAACGTCTTTGGGTTCAAAATAGTAAGAGAAACTTCTTACAACGATTCCGATTCTATCAAACTCGGAACTTAATTCGGAAGGAATCGGAGTGATCGGAAGAGATGCGGATTCCGTCGTAACGCTTCCTCCTTTTAATGCGACTGGCATAAATCCTCCGCAAGGACCGAAATCCGGAGCGCCAACTTGACCGCTTCCGTTTGCTCCCTCTATTTTAAATGGTGTAAATGCCGCGTTTTCTAACGTTTCGGTTCCTGGAGCCGGTCCGCCTTTTGCCGCCGATTTATAGGCTAAGATTCGACAAACTTCCATCGAGACGGCGGAAGGAGTTAAGAAATGATTTGAGAAAGCGTCTGCGTCTCCGTAATTGAGCGGATCATCTCCGGCCAAGTCGCTTAACAATCCGGAAGCGTGAGGACCTACTATAAAATGGGAAGAATTCGCAATGCGAGCGGCGGCCATCGTGTTTGCGGTCGTGAGTTTGAACTCCGCTTTAGAACCGAGACTCATTCCCAGCAACGCCAATAACAGATTATTTTTATCATCCTTTTTTTTAGAACCACAGCTCATCAAAAGGATGGATACGGAAATGAATGCCACAATTTGCTTTAGGTTCCGTTTTGTATTCTCTCTATTTTGTTTCATCGTGCAAAACCTCCAATGAAATCACGAAAGAAATATAGAGAAAGTCGATAGAGAGTGAGACAGGTTTTGTTAAAAATAAGAGGAAAGAAGCTGGAGATTTTGCGGAGATTCTATTAAAAAATCAAAGCATATTATAAATATACAACTGCATATTCGCACGAAATGTAAAAAGAGAGGATTCGACTTTTGCGCCTGTTCTATTCGAATGTCTTATTTCCATTTTTCTAATATTCTCAAGATGTCGTTTCCGAATTTTTCGACTTTGGCGGAACCCATTCCTCGGATAAGGGAAAGGTCTTCCGGAGTTTCCGGCATCGCCTTTGCGATTTCTGCAATCACCGGATTTTGAAGGACCATAAACTTTTTCCACTTTCTTCTTCTTGCTTCTCGATCTCGAAAGTTTTTGAGTTCTTGTATTACGTTTTTTGCGGGAAGATTTTTTCGTTCTTTTTCGACCCCTTCTTCTTTTTTCCTGCGGGGAGTTTTTACGATTACGGTCGACGCGAGGATGAGCTTCGGATATTTGTCTCCGAGGATTTTAACTTTTTTTTCGGTGATCCATTCGTCTAGGATTCGTAAGATCGCTTCTTCGGGTATGGAACGAAGAGATCCATACATCGGAGTTCGATCCAGTTTTTTCCTAAGAATCTCGTTCGAGCGCGAACCTCTCAGGACTCCGGCGATCATTCTTTTTCCGAATTTTCCGGGAATGAGTTCGAGCAATTCTTCGATCGTTCTTAATTCTTCATTAGAAAAATCGTATTTTTCTTTTTGTTCTTTTTTTTGTTTTTTATCTTCTTCTCTCTTAAAAAACTCGTCTCTTCCCGAAGGCGAAAGTTCTTCCTCTGATTCTTTTTCCAAGCAGATATCACAGGTTTTGCATTCGGAAATTTCTTCTCCAAAATAAGAACAAAGAGTTTGTTGTCTGCATCGATTGGAGAGCGCGTATTCTTTAACGTAAGAAAGAAGAGTCTCTCCTCCTTTGCGGTTGGATTCCTTTCCTATGATAAAACTCTGCGTAACAAGATCCGAGGGATGATAGAATAGAATACAATCCGAATCTTTTCCGTCCCTTCCGGCTCTGCCGGCTTCTTGATAATAACTTTCCAGAGAAGCGGGCGTTTGATAGTGAATCACCATTCTTACATCCGGACTATCCAGTCCCATTCCGAATGCGTTCGTCGCGACGAGGACGTTCGTCTTTCCCGTGGAATAACCGTCCTGCGCTTTTTCTCGACTCGAATCGGTTCTTCCCGCGTGATACTTTCCCACTTTGAATCCGTTCTTCTTTAGAAAATCGTAAACCGATTCCACCTTTTGTCTCGTTGCGCAGTAGATGATGGCTCTTCCGCTCGTCGATTTTTGAAAATTTCCTTTTATCAGAATCTTTAAAAGTTGGCTTTCACGAAACGTTTCGTTCTGGGGAAAAAAAATGGAGAAGTTTAAGTTTTCCCTATAAAAACTTCCCTTGATCAGAGAAGGTTCTTTCAGCCCCAAAGAATCGGAAATGTCTTTGATGACCCTTTGCGTCGCTGTGGCGGTTAACGCGATCACCGGAATCTTTTGCGGAAATTTATCCCGTAATTCGTAGAGCTTTCTGTATTCCGGTCGAAAGTCGTGGCCCCACTGGGAAACACAATGAGCTTCGTCGACCGCAATTCTTTTGAGCGGGAGTTTGGGAAGAATTTCAAGCACCTGTCTGCTCAGAGCTTTTTCCGGTGATAAGTAAAGAATCTGAATTTTTCCCGTGGCGGCTCTGCTAAGAATTCTCAACTGTTCAAGGTCGTCTTGGGTCGAGTTGCAATACTCCGCGGTGATTCCCTTCGCTTTGAGGGAATCCACTTGATCTTTCATGAGAGCGATCAGTGGAGAGATTACGAGTGTGAGAGAACCTTCTTCCAGGAGCGAAGGCAATTGATAGATGAGGGACTTTCCTCCGCCGGTGGGAAGGATGACTAACGTATCGTTTCCGTCTAGGACGGACTCGATGGCTTCCTTTTGACCCTTGCGGAAATTCTGAAGTCCCCAGACTTCTTTGAGTGCCGATTCTAAGTCTTTAAACTTCTTTTGTACTTCTGAGTTCATGGAATCCGTTTTTGTAAATTTCTTTCTTTGGATTTGGAACCGGGTTTATCGATTTATATATATTTCCTAAAAGAAACGGATCGATTCGTTGATTCGATTCCGTTGTTTGTAATTATCCCATCCCTTTGAACGGAGTCCGAAACCTTTGTCTTCACAAAAGACAAAGGTTTCAATCCTGGTTTCGAATCTTACGATATAAGAATCGAACCGGATGTAAGGATTCTAATAACGTGGATTCAACGGGAGCGGGTTCATCCAGTATCAAGGAGGCTAAAATCTCTGCACCCAAAAAAGAACTCAAAATTCCTCGGGAACCCAAGGCTCCGAAGACAAAAAGTCCCGGAACGGTTTTTAGATTCGGATACGATTTGTTTCGATTTCGCGGTAGATCGATTCCTTTGTATTCTTTCGTAAATTCCTGTGGTAAAACAACCGGGCCTAAAATCGGGTAACGATCCGGTGTTTGCGCCCGAAAGCCGACCTTTTCCGAAAGAACCGATTCTTGATTCCAATCCAGACTCGGATATTTTTTTTGCACGTATCGTACGAGTTCTTCCGTGTCCTTTGGTCTCGGCTTCGGATCGAGATCGAATTCGTCAAACGTGGAGCCGAGGATATGTTCTCCTTCGATGGAAGGAGTTAGATAATGTTCCGCGCAGAGAATGTTTGGAAGTCGAGAAGAAGATCCTGTTTCTTTTAGAACCAACAATTGTCCTCTGACTTTTTTGATCGGTAAGAATGCCTCTCCTACGATGGGGTCGAGTAATTCTCCAATTCCATAAGAATTGCAGAATATAACGGAATCGGAATGGAGTTCCTCCTCGGATTCGGAAAACGTTGTTTTCCAACCGGACCCGCTCGGCTGAACCGCAATCGCGGTTTTTTGAACGAATTCTATAGAAGGTCGGTCGATCAATCGTTTCGCCAAGGAATTCGGTTGTGTCCAAAACCCTTTTGGAAAAAAGATACCGTCCCCCATTTCTTTTTCCAAATCGCTTTTATTTTGAGGATCGTTCGACGTTCTTTTCCAAGTTACGATCTCTTCGGAAAGGCGATGATTCTCCAATCCTCTTTCGAGTCTTTCGGAACTCATTTCCTCGGTGACTCCGTGAAAAAGACCGGAAGTTTTGAATTCTTTTGTATCCGCAAAAGAGGACAGAAATTGTAAAGCGTATCGAAAGGCGCGTAACGTGAAGAGGCTTGTCGGAGTCGGGATCTTTGTGATATGCGGATGGGAAATCGCTCCCGGAATTCCGGAGGCCTGGTTTGCGATGCCCGACGGATCGATCAACGTAACTTGTACGCCACGTTGGGAAAGGGAATACGCCAAAGCGGCGCCTGCGATTCCGGCTCCGAGGATCGTCGCGGTTTTCGTTTCTCGACGGAAAAAGGAACGTTTACACCAAGGTTTTTCTTTGCTATTGGATTCTTCGCTTTCGGTTTCTTTTGGAGAATACGTTCCTACGAGCATTTCTCTTTTTCTTCCAAATCCAGGTCGTTTTTCAAGTTCGAATCCGCAAGCGGTCAAAGAATCCCGAACCATTCTCGCCACGGTGAAGGTGGCGAACGTCGTACCCGGTTTGCTAACGCGTCTTAGGTGGATCAGAATCGATTCTTCCCACATATCCGGATTTTTGGAAGGGGCGAATCCGTCCAAGAAGATCGCATCGACTTTGCCGGATATTTCGACTAACGCGTTCGCTACGTCGCCTAAATACAGGGTAAGATGAATCCTTCCGTTTAGGAATCGGAAATAATTCATCCCTGGAATCAGATTCTCATAGGAAGATAGAAATTCTTCCTGAATCGTTTGAAGTTCGGGAAATACGGAAAGTGCCTTGGAAATTTCCTCCTTGTTTAAAGGAAACTTCTCGATGGAAATGTAATGAAGTCGGAAACGATTCTTGTGTTCGGTATATTCTTTCCAAGTCGTTAGAAAGTTGAGTCCGGTTCCGAACCCCAATTCTAAGATCGAAAACGATGTCCGAAGTTTCGGATCCGCCCATCTTTGTGCGAGGTTGTTTCCTTCGATGAACACGTGTTTGGTTTCTTCCAATCCGTTCTCTGGTGAAAAATATATATCTCCGAATTGTTCCGAGACCGGTGTTTGATTTTCTTTCCAGGATAACATTAGATTCGAGGAGGTAATGGTTCCGTTTGTTTCGGAGGAGAAGATTCTCGCGTTGGACCGCTGTCTCTTCTCAAGGATTCTTCCGGGGAAGGACGAGACAACTGAATTTCTTTTCGAACTCCGATTCGGTACGTATCCATCGTAAGATAAAGATCAGGAACGGTTCCACCTGCGGACGTGGGGATCGTCTGTTTGATCGGATCATGCGCCGAAGAAAGTGTGGAAACTTCGAAATAAAGATACGTGTTGTAGAAAATGGAATCTTCCAAAAATCTCCCGATATTGTATTCGTATAATAATTTTAAACCGGTGACCATTCGTACTCGATTTCTGGAAGAAGATACTCTCACGTTTCTTTCCAATACGTCGAAGTCATATACGCTAAATCCGATGTTGACTCCGGCTCCCAGATTCCAATTTTGAAATTCTACGAAAGCGAGGTAGATCGTCGCATACGCCTGATAATCCGAATAGAGATATTCCGACTTGCGTCCAAAAGGATCGGGAAGCGGATACAGTCCGTAAGCGGCGAGCTCGGATACGTTCGTTGCGACTCTTCCATCGTCCGGAAAATTTAAGAGGTTTCCTCGAAAGGTTCTCGGCGCAGTAAGAGTCAATCCGTAAGCCATGTAGTTAAGATATTTTAAATATCCTTCGAAAGGAGTTCCCGGAATTCTTCTCGGAATCGAACCGATCGTATAAAAGGGAACGGACTTGAACGGATCGTGATTCACGGTTCGATCGGAGGCGGCGGGCTCCTTACTTCCGGCGTTGGAACGTATGACGTTTTCCAATGGGCTGTAGTGTGCGGAAAAGGAAAGTCTCGTCGAATCCACGCCGCCTGTCAGTACGATCGTTTCAAAAAAAGATTCTAAGGTTCTACAAGAAGAATAGAAAGTGAAACATGTTAAGAGAAGTGAGAATCGGATCGTTCTCCGGATCAATCGGAAAAGAACGTTCCATCGGGAATTTTTCTTAGAAAGGCTCCTCATTTTTTGGTTCTCATACGATTTGAAAAAAAATGAATCCAAGAGGATCCTTGACCGAAGTGTTTGGAAAAAAAAATCTGGTAAGAAGGCATATGATCGAGATCGGTTCTAAAATTCCAAAACGATATCCGGTTTCTCTGGCTCCTATGATGGACTGGACCGACCGTCATTTTCGTTATCTTCTCAGATTGATTTCCAAACATACCTTTCTTTATACGGAGATGATTCATACGGGTGCGATTCTTCATGGAGATCGAAATCGATTCTTATCTTACAATCCCGAAGAATTACCTCTTGCGATTCAGTTGGGAGGCGATCATCCGAGAGCCCTCGCAGAATGTTCCAAGATCAGTGAAGACTACGGATATTCTGAGGTCAATCTGAATGTAGGTTGTCCGAGCGATCGTGTGCGAGAAGGAAATTTCGGAGCTTGTCTGATGGAAACTCCGGAGAAGGTCGCGGAACTCGTAGCGGCTATGGATGCGGCCGTTTCGATTCCCGTTACGGTTAAGTGTAGAATCGGGATTCCTGGAAAAGAAAGTTTCGAGGATCTTTGTAGATTTATCGAAGTCGTAAAGGAAGCGCGTGTCAGACGATTTATCATTCATGCAAGAATTGCGATCTTAGGCGGTCTTTCTCCCGCACAGAATCGACAAATTCCTCCTCTGCGTTATGCGGACGTGGAACTAATCAAAAAAATGTTTCCTGAATTGATCGTTGAAATCAACGGAGGAATTCGGACATACGATGAGATCGAAGAACGATTGAAAAAGAACGACGGTGTGATGATCGGAAGAGCGGCGTATGAAACTCCTTATCTTTTTTCGGAGATCGATTCCCGATACTTCGGGGATGATTCTTCTTCTTTGAGTCGAAGGGAAATTCTCGTAAGAATGCAGGATTATATCGATCGTCAACTCGGGAGCGATCCAAACACAAAGCCGCATTTTATTTTAAAACATCTTCTAGGATTGTTTCACGCGGAAAAGGGAGCGAGGAGTTATCGAAGGATTCTTACCGAAAGAATGTTTTCCCATTATACATCCGATCTCCTGTTCAGAGCGTCTCATGAAATTTCGGATTCCGCGTTAGATTTCATTCCTTCTCCAAAAAAGGGTTTCAATTCCGATGAACTGGAAACCACAATCCTTTCTCTTTAACGGTTTCTTTATTCTTTCGTTTCCGATCTAAATTTAACTTTACAGCCTTGTTCGCAAAGTTAGTTTGATCCCCTCTTTTTGTATGAAACCGATTTTATTCGGACTACTCCTATTATGTCTAATTGCCTCCGCTGTAAACTCGGAACCGATCGATCCCGAAAAGGTTCAGCTTTTAAGCGAAGGATGGGAATATTATAACGAAGACGGAAAACGTTATCAGAGTATTCTTCCGGGAGTGGGTTTAACGAGCCAAGGTTTGGAAATTCCGATGAAAGGCTATTATACGATTTCGTTCGAATATCCGAAAACGTCTCCTTCCGGGTCCCAGGGAATTTTCTTAGATAGAATCCAATCCGCAGATAGGGTTTATTTTAACGATAAGCTGATCGGAAAAACGGGTGAGATGGATCCATATTCACCGGCTTGGTTTCGAAGTCGTTTGTATAAGATTCCTCTGGAATGGATCGAAAGAGGAAAGAAAAATACGATACGAATTGAAATCGAATGTCAGGAACTCGGATTTCACTGCGGAATTTTTAGAACGATTCCCAAGTTAGGCGACTTTGACGAGCTAAAGGACGCTTTGATACAGGAAGATGCGTTTCAGCTCGTGTTGATCGTTTTATTCTTGGGTGTGTTCTTACAACAATCGATTTCGTATTCTCTCAATCGTTACTCGAGAGCGAGCATCTTTCTGGCTTTTTCAGCCGTTCTCTTTGTTTTTTGGAGATTGCCTCTTCTTCACAAAATGCACTACATAGACGTGCCGTTCGGACTTCTGTCCCGTTCCTTTTTTTTAGCGCAGACGGTTTTTCCGATGTGTATATTATATTTTTTGTATGCTTTGTTTCGAAGAAAAACCGGAACCGCGGCAAAGCTGATCATGAAGTCGAGTTTGGTCATCGGAGCCTTACATCTTTTGGAGCTCGACGGAACGCAGAGAGTTTTGCTCGTGTATGCATGGGAAGGAATTTTATTCTCCATGTTCTTATTGCTCGTTCCCATTTTTTACGCGGAATTGAGAAAGAAAGTTATGGAAGCGTTGATCATGGTGGGAGGAGTGGGACTTCTCGCTATTTTTGCGATCGTCGACGTAGTTCTGGATAACGTTTCCGGAAAGAATATGTTTCTATCCCAATACGGATTCTTCGCCCTTTTGATTTCCGGAGCGGTCAGTATATCGTATCAGAACGCGAGGGCTCATTCCGAACTCAAAAAATTAAACACGACTCTGGAAGCGAAAGTGGACCAGAGAACAGAAGAGTTAAAAAAACAAAATCGGATTCTTCACGAGGAATTGGGAATGGCCGCCAATTTGCAGACAAGATTGATTCCTCAACTCGACGGAAGAATCCATCGTCTTTCCGTGAATTCGGTTTATATTCCCGTGGATCAGGTCGGAGGGGATTTTTTAGATTATCATATTCTAAATGAGAAAAAGGTAATGTTTATTCTCTGCGACGTGTTGGGTCACGGGGTCGCGTCGGCTCTGGTTTCTTCTATGCTCAAGGTTTCCTTTTTGGAATTGAGTCGAAAGATGGAGGAGCCTTCGAAGATTCTTTCCGAATTGAATAATCGGATGTTTCAGGTTTTGGAGAAGAATTTTATCTCCGCCTTTGTCTGTTTATACGATCTTGAAAAGGAAGAATTTCGATATTCCGTTGCTGGACATCCGCCGCCGGTTTTGATTCGGGAAGATCCCGTAGAACCGGAATTCCTTAAGGGAAGGGGAATGATTCTCGGAATGTTAAAAACGATCGAACCTGAAACCTATACGATCGCTCTAAAAACCGGGGATCGATTTTTCTTTTATACGGATGGTGTTACGGAAGCGCTTAGCCCAGAGAGAGAAATCTTCGGTGAAAGACGACTTCTGGAAGTATTGAAGAATAATTTTTTTCGAAATCCGAGAAATTTAAACGAAGAGATTTTAGCGACGGTGCGCTCTTTTTCCTCTTCTAAGATTCCGGACGACCTGACTTACTTGACCGTGGATATATTGTAGAAATCCTTTTCTTACATTCCACACCCTGCAAAAAGCGGAACCCATCCCTTCCTCCGGAACGTCTTGGGTCCCAGCTTCT